>DWVL01000072.1 GCA_019120275.1 Candidatus Mediterraneibacter excrementavium
GTAGTAAAATTGAATTTTACTACGTCCCAAATTAAGTTTTGCGGTGTCCCAAATTGAGTTTTGCGGTGTCCCAAATCCCTCTTCCGGGTTGACAAATCCGCCGGAATAGGATAATCTGTCTAACAGACAGAGATTATATGCAAAAAGCCTGGAAGAGAACAAGTAGTATCCGGTACACCCGAACAGAAAGCAGCCGGCTGATGAGAGGCGCGCGAAGGAACCGCATATGAATACATCTTGGAGCTTCATGCTGAACGGCGATCCGGCCAGTAGGCATTGACGGATTGGCACGCGTTAAAGTGCCGGACTGTGAACCGTACAGGAAAACGGGGAGCAGTTATTGGAGGCCGGCGCTGCAGATCAGATCTGACGGCACTGGTGAAATAAGGTGGTACCGCGGATGATCTTCGCCCTTACTGTGAAAGCAGTAAGGGCGTTTTCTGTTTCGGCAGAAGTTTCCAGACGCTGTGACGCAACCTTCCGGGAAATCAATCAAAAGGAGAAAAAAGATGGGAATTTATGAAGAACTTCAGGCGAGAGGCCTGATCGCACAGGTGACAGATGAGGAGGAGATCCGGGAACTGGTCAATACAGGAAAGGCAGTATTTTATATCGGTTTCGACCCGACTGCAGACAGCCTTCATGTAGGGCATTTTATGGCATTGTGTCTGATGAAGCGTCTTCAGGAAGCGGGAAATAAGCCGATCGCCCTGATCGGAGGCGGAACAGGCTATATCGGAGATCCGTCAGGAAGGACGGATATGCGCAGTATGATGACGCCGGAACAGATCCAGCACAACTGCGACTGCTTCAAAAAGCAGATGAGCAAATTTATCGATTTTTCGGATGGCAAAGCGCTCATGGTAAACAATGCCGACTGGCTGCTTGACCTGAATTATATCGAATTGCTCCGTGAAGTCGGTCCGCATTTTTCAGTCAACCGGATGCTGGCTGCAGAGTGCTATAAACAGCGAATGGAAAGAGGGTTAAGCTTCCTTGAATTCAATTATATGATTATGCAGGCTTATGATTTCTATGCCCTGTATCAGAAATACGGCTGTAATCTTCAGTTTGGCGGCGATGATCAGTGGAGCAACATGCTGGCGGGAACGGAACTGATCCGCCGGAAGCTGGGCAAGGATGCAGGCGCCATGACGATCACGCTTCTTCTGAACTCTGAGGGCAAGAAGATGGGCAAGACTCAGTCAGGCGCAGTATGGCTTGATCCGGAGAAGACCTCACCGTTCGAGTTCTATCAGTACTGGAGAAACGTAGCGGACGCTGACGTGCTCAGGTGCATCCGCATGCTGACCTTCCTTCCGCTGGAAGAGATCGACAAGATGGATTCCTGGAAGGGCGCTCAGCTCAATACGGCAAAAGAAATTCTTGCCTATGAACTGACAAAGCTTGTGCATGGCGAGGAAGAGGCACAGAAAGCACAGGAAAGCGCGCGGGCGCTGTTCAGTCAGGGGAATGCGGCAGAGATGCCTACGACAGAACTGGAAGAAACGGATTTTACCGACGGGAATATCGATATTCTGTCCATGCTCGTGCGGGCAGGCCTCGTTCCGTCAAGATCAGAAGCAAGACGCGCAGTACAGCAGGGCGGAACATCCGTAGACGGTGAAAAAGTAACGGATATCAAGGCCGTATATGCAAAAGATACATTTGCCGGCGAGGGAGTGATCCTGAAAAAAGGGAAAAAGAACTTCCGCAGGCTGGTGATGAAATAATGGGAATGAATCAGACGCCTGTATCTGAGCGGATACACATTGGTTTCTTCGGAAAGCGAAATGCCGGAAAATCCAGTGTCATTAATGCGGTTACCGGACAGGATCTGGCGGTTGTATCAGACGTTAAGGGCACAACAACGGACCCGGTGTACAAATCCATGGAACTGCTGCCGCTCGGTCCGGTAGTGATGATGGACACACCGGGGATCGATGATGAAGGCACGCTGGGGAGCCTGCGCGTCAGGAAAAGTTACCAGGTGCTGAACAAGACAGATGCGGCAGTCCTTGTTATTGACGGGACTGCAGGCGCATCAGAGGAAGACAGGGCGCTTCTTGAACGGATCCGGATGAAGGGGATTCCGTTTATAGCGGCTGTAAATAAAAAAGAACTGGCTGTTTCTGAAAAAATCACCGGCATTAAGGAGATGCTGGATCTGACGGATGATCAGCTGTGTCTGGTAAGCGCTGCCACAGGCGAAGGGATCAATGAACTGAAAGAACGGATCGCGGCAGCGGCCCGCAGAGAGGAGCCGGAGCGGATGCTTGTCCGTGATCTGCTGGCCCCTTCAGATATCGCAGTACTGGTCGTCCCCATTGATTCGGCGGCGCCCAGGGGAAGGCTGATCCTGCCCCAGCAGCAGACGATCCGGGACATCCTTGAGGCGGGCGCGGCGTCTGTCGTCGTAAAGGAAGATGAACTGAAGCATATTCTGGGAAGTTTCAGTGAGAAACCCCGGATGGTCATTACAGACAGCCAGGTATTCGCGCAGGTATCCCGGGATACTCCGCCGGATATTCCGCTGACTTCATTTTCCATACTGATGGCCCGCTATAAAGGCAATCTGGAACAGGCGGTCAGAGGGGTGACGACGCTGGATTCGCTGGAACAGGGCGATACCATACTGATCAGCGAAGGGTGCACGCATCACCGGCAATGCGACGATATCGGAACGGTAAAGATCCCGCGGTGGATCCGGGAATATACAGGAAAAGATCTCCAGATCGAGACTACATCGGGTACAGAATTTCCGGATGATCTGAGTAGATATAAGCTGGTCATCCACTGCGGAGGCTGCATGCTTAATGAGCGGGAAATGAAATACCGGCTGAGCTGTGCGGAAGATCAGGGGATACCGATGACGAATTACGGGATCCTGATCGCCTATGTAAAAGGAATACTTAAGAGAAGCGTGGAACTGTTTCCGGAAATCTACAAGATGCTGTGAGACAGAAATCCATGCATTCCTTTGCAACCGTAATGGGATTGTGATATCCTATATTGTGATATATTATTCTTTCCATTAAATGGAGAACAGGCAGGAGGGCTTGATCGTGAAATTAAATCAGTTACTGGAGCGTCTGGATTATCAGGTAGTTCAGGGAAGTGATTCGATTGAAATCACTACGCTGATCAATGATTCGAGAAAGGTGGAGGCGGGGGCCGTTTTTGTGTGCATCAGCGGCGCCGTGTCCGACGGACATCAGTATATACCGGATGTGGCTGCAAAGGGCGCGGCTGCGGTTGTTGTTGAACGGGATGTGGAAGTTCCGGGCAATGTGACGGTGATCCGTGTGGAGGATACCAGATATGCCCTGGCACTGATGTCGGCAGCGTATTTCGGTTACCCGGCGGAGAAGCTGAAGGTGATCGGGATCACTGGTACGAAGGGGAAGACGACGACCACATATATGATCAAGTCTATCCTGGACAGCGTGGGATACAAAGTGGGCCTGATCGGAACCATCGAGGCGATCATCGGAGAGAAGAAGATCCCGGCGGCAAATACAACGCCGGAGTCCTATACGATCCAGCAGTATTTCGCACAGATGGTGGAAGAAGGATGCGACTGTGTGGTCATGGAGGTGTCCTCCCAGGGACTGATGCTCAACCGTACAGCGGGCATCCCGTTTGAGATCGGTATTTTTACGAATCTCGGACATGACCATATCGGACCCAATGAACATAAGGATTTTGATGATTACAAGCGGTGTAAGGGCCTGTTGTTCAAACAGTGCAAAGTGGGCATCGCAAATGTGGATGATCCGTATTTCCACGATGTATTCCAGGGGGCGACCTGCCGGACGGAGACGTTTGGCTTTTCGGAGGAAGCGGATCTCCGGGCGGAGAATGTACAGCTCGTATCAAGACCGGGGTATCTGGGCGTTGCGTACCATGTGTCCGGCGTGATGGATTTCGATGTGGAGATCGACATCCCGGGCACGTTCAGTGTGTATAATTCACTGACTGCGATCTCAGTCTGCCGTCATTTTAATGTGCCGGTGGAGAAGATCAAAGAGGCGCTCCGGAAAGCGAAGGTGAAAGGGCGCATCGAGATGATCAAAGTGTCAGATGATTTTACGCTGATGATCGATTATGCGCACAATGCCATGAGCCTGGAGAGCCTGCTCACAACGCTGAAGGAATATCATCCAAAGCGGCTTGTCTGTCTCTTCGGATGCGGCGGCAACCGCTCGAAAGACCGCCGTTATGAGATGGGCGAGGTGTCGGGAAGACTGGCGGATCTGACGATCATTACTTCTGATAATCCGCGGTTTGAAGAACCGCAGGCCATTATTGATGATATTAAGACTGGGATCGGCAGGACGGATGGAAAATATGTGGAGATCTGCGACCGGAAAGAAGCGATCCGTTACGCCATTGAGCATGGACAGCCAGGGGATGTGATCGTGCTCGCCGGAAAGGGACATGAGGATTATCAGGAGATAAGAGGAGTGAAGCATCCTATGGATGAACGTGTCCTGATCGCGGAAGTTCTGGAAGAACTGGAACAGGAAAAGAAGCAGAGAGTGTGATCGCGTGTTTGCAGACGTTATCGTAGATATACAGCATGAAAAACTGGATAAGATCTTTCAGTACCGGATCCCGGAGTCCATGGAAGACCGGCTGGAACCCGGCATGCAGGTGCTTGTGCCTTTCGGGAAAGGCAACCGGCGGATCACGGGATATGTGACCGGGGTATCAGAGACTTGTGATTACGATCTTTCAAAAGTGAAAGAGATCGCGGAAATCCCGGAGAGGGGCATGGAGATCGAGGCGAAGCTGGTGGCTCTGGCTGCGTGGATGAAAGAAAACTATGGCGGGACTATGATCCAGGCGCTGAAGACGGTGCTTCCCATCCGGCATAAGGAAAATGCGAAAGTGAAGAAAAGGCTCCGGCTGCTTCTTGATGAAGAGACCGGACTGCGGCAGCTTCATTACTATCTGGAGAAGAACCAGAAAGCCCGGGCCAGGCTGATGGCGGCCCTTCTGGACGACCATCTGCTGGAATATGATCTGGTGACGAAGAAGCTGAATATTACCCTGCCGGTCATCCGGGCGCTGGAAGAGCAGGGAGTTCTGGCCATCGAGAGCGAACAGGTCTTCCGAACGCCTTTGAAACAGGCGGAAAAAAGAGAAGAACAGATCAGTTATACACCGGAACAGACGGATGTGATCAGTCGCTTCCGGGAGGATTTCCGGCAGGGGGCCCGCCGGACCTATCTGATCCATGGAGTGACCGGAAGCGGCAAGACAGAAGTTTATATGGAGATGATCCGTACTGTGGTGGAGCAGGGAAGGCAGGCCATTGTCCTGATCCCGGAGATTGCGCTTACCTACCAGACGGTGATGCGGTTTTACAGACGATTCGGCGACCGGGTATCGATCATGAATTCCCGTCTGTCGGCGGGGGAGCGCTATGATCAGATGATGCGTGCCAAAGCCGGACAGGTGGACGTGATGATCGGGCCGAGGTCTGCGCTCTTTACACCGTTTCCGGATCTGGGACTGATCGTGATCGATGAGGAGCATGAACCCACATACAAGAGTGAACAGACGCCCCGCTATCACGCACGGGAGACAGCGATCCGGCGGGCGCAGACGGAAGACGCCAGCGTGGTGCTCGGGAGCGCCACTCCGTCCATGGAAGCGATGTACCGGGCGCGCCGCGGTGAGTATGTGCTCTTTGAGATGAAGAACCGTTCCAGGATGCAGCAGATGGCACAGGTATATACTGTGGATATGCGGGAAGAATTAAAGAGCGGCAACCGCTCGATCCTGAGCGGAAAGCTGGCCGGCCTGATGGCGGACCGCCTGGAAAACGGCGAACAGACGATGCTCTTCCTGAATCGCCGCGGTTATTCAGGATTTATTTCCTGCAGGGAGTGCGGACATGTGGTGAAATGCCCGCACTGTGACGTATCCCTTTCCGTACACCGGGACGGGAAGATGCGCTGCCATTACTGCGGGTACGAACAGCCGAAAGTCACGGCCTGCCCGGAGTGCGGTTCCCCTTATATCGGCGAGTTCCGTGCGGGAACCCAGCAGATCGAAGATCTGGTGCACCAGACATTTCCGCAGGCGCGGGTGCTGCGGATGGATATGGATACGACCCGGCAGAAAGATTCCCACGAGAAGATCCTCTCGGCCTTTGCCAATGAGGAGGCGGATATCCTGGTCGGGACCCAGATGATCGTGAAAGGACACGATTTTCCAAGTGTGACGCTGGTCGGAATCCTGGCGGCGGATATGTCACTGTATACGGCGGATTACCGTTCCGGTGAGCGTACGTTCCAGCTCCTTACGCAGGCGGCGGGCCGGGCCGGGAGGGGCGAGAAGCCGGGAGAGGCAGTGATCCAGACGTATGATCCGTCCCATTATGCGATCCGGACAGCGGCGGATCAGGATTACGAGGCATTTTATGAAGAAGAGATCCGTTACCGGGAACTGATGGGATATCCGCCGGCAGAAGAACTGCTGGCTGTGTTTGTTTCCGGGGAAGACGAGGCGCTTCTGGAAAAGGGATGCGGTTATCTGAAGGAATATATCCTGCGGGTGGCAGGCGGGACCTCAGAGGTACAGGTGATCGGGCCGGCAAGTCCGGGGATTGATAAGATCCGGGACGTATACCGCCGCGTGATCTATGTGAAAGCTGCGCGGTATGAAACGCTGGTAAGGATCAAGAACCGTGCAGAGAGATATATTGAGATCAATTCCGGATATGACCGGATGCGGATACAGTTTGATTTTAATCCGATGTGACGGGTACCGGAAGGACAGGATTCCAGATTGAATAAAACCCATAAAATCATATAAGATACAATAGAAAGGGAAAGAATTATGGCAATCAGACAGGTGAGAGAAATAGGAGATGAGATACTGACAAAGCAGTGCAAGGCAGTACCGAAGATGACGCTTCGCACAAAAGTTCTGATCGGAGATATGCTGGAAACGATGTATGAGTATCACGGCGTCGGACTGGCCGCTCCTCAGGTGGGCGTCCTTAAGCAGATCGTGGTCATAGATGTGGGAGAAGGCCCTATCGTGCTGATCAATCCGGAGATCATCGAGATATCCGGAGAGCAGACCGGTGAAGAAGGCTGCCTGAGTGTCCCCGGAAAATGGGGGATCGTGACACGGCCGGATTATGTGAAGGTGCGCGCGTACGATCAGGATATGGAACCGGTGGAGCTGGAGGGCGAGGGCCTTCTGGCAAGAGCGTTCTGCCATGAGATCGATCATCTCTCCGGACAGCTCTATGTGGATAAGGTGGAGGACGGCCTTCATGATGTAACATATGAAAATGAAGAAGAGGATGAAGACGAAACGGAGGAATAAGCCATGCGCGTGATCTTTATGGGAACCCCGGATTTCTCTGTCGGCACGCTGGAGGCGCTGATCGCGGCCGGACACGATGTGTGTCTCGCGGTGACCCAGCCGGACAAACCGAAAGGACGGGGCGGAAAGATGCAGTACACGCCGGTCAAGGAGAAGGCGCTCTTCTATAATATCCCGGTGTATCAGCCAAAAAGGGTGCGCGATCCGGAGTGCGTGGAAGAACTGCGGAAATACAATGCAGATGTGATGGTGGTCGTTGCGTTCGGCCAGATCCTGCCGAAAGAGATCCTGGAAATGACGCCCTACGGCTGTATCAATGTCCATGCATCCCTGCTCCCCAAATACCGGGGCGCGGCGCCGATCCAGTGGGCCATTATTGAGGGCGAGCAAGTGACCGGCGTGACCACCATGCAGATGGATGAAGGACTGGATACCGGCGACATGATCATGAAGACAGAAGTTCCGGTCGCGGCGGACGAGACCGGGGAAAGCCTTCATGACAAGTTGGCGGCTGCAGGCGCGGCTCTCTGTGTGAAGACGCTGAAAGCGCTGGAGGACGGCACGGCAGTGCGTGAAAAACAGGGGGAGAGTCCGACCGCATATGCGAAGATGCTGACAAAGGAACTGGGTGATATCGACTGGTTTCAGTCAGCGGTGCAGATCGAACGGCTCGTGCGCGGACTGAATTCCTGGCCCAGCGCCTACACACACTGGCATGGGAAAGTTATGAAAATCTGGCGCGCAGCGGCGGAAGACAGAAGAGCAGATGCTCAGGCAGACCATATGCTGGATGCGGATGTACAGCCGGGAACGGTTATTTCTGTCGGCAAAGCACATTTTGACGTGCAGACCGGAGACGGGATCCTGCGCGTGCTGGAAGTCCAGATGCCAGGTAAGAAGCGGATGGATGCCGGTGCTTTCCTGAGAGGAAATACAATGGAGCCGGGTGAACTTCTGACCAGGGGGTGAGAATGATGTTTTATTATTATTACGACTGGACCTATATTCTGGTTGTGATCGGCGCGGTCATCTGCATCGCGGCATCCGCGCGGGTGAAGAATGTATTTGCCAGATATTCCAGGGTGCGCAGTCATTCCGGAATGACCGGGCGTGAGGCGGCGGAGCAGATCCTGCACCGGAACGGGATTTACGATGTGCAGGTGATCCACATTGCAGGCAATCTGACAGATCATTATAATCCCGGCAATAAAACGCTGGGACTTTCGGATACCGTTTACAATTCCACATCTGTTGCAGCGATCGGTGTGGCGGCACACGAGTGCGGGCATGCGGTTCAGCATGCAAGAGGATATGTGCCGCTTTCGATCCGCGGGGCGCTGGTTCCCGTGGCAAATATCGGTTCAATGGCGGCGTGGCCGCTGATCGTGATCGGACTGTTTATGAACGGACAGACGGCACTGTTCCTTATCAATCTGGGTATCTTTCTTTTCTCGGCGGCGGTTCTTTTTCAGATCGTAACACTGCCGGTGGAATTCAATGCTTCCAACAGGGCGGTAAAAGTGCTTGAGTCATCCGGGATGCTGTATCCGGATGAGGTGGGATCCGTGAAGAAGGTGCTGGGCGCGGCTGCGCTGACCTATGTGGCGAGTGCGGCGTCTATGATCCTGCAGCTTCTGCGTCTCATGATCATAGGAGGAAGAAAGCGGAATGACTAAGGCGGCAAATGAGCGGGAAATCGTCCTGGAGACGCTTCTGGAGATCACGGAGAACGGGCAGTTCAGCCATATCATCCTGCGGGACGTACTGAATAAATACCAGTATCTTGAGAAGCGGGAGCGGGCGTTCATTACCCGCGTTGTGGACGGAACTCTGGAGCATCTGATCGAGATCGATTATATACTGGATCAGTTTTCAAAAGTAAAAGTAAAGAAAATGAAGCCGGTGATCCGCGCGATCTTAAGGAGCGCGGTCTATCAGCTGAAGTATATGGACAGTGTGCCGGACCGGGCGGTGTGCAGCGAGGCGGTGAAGCTGGCTGTACGGAAAGGGTTTTCCGGATTAAAGGGATATGTGAACGGAGTGCTCCGGAGCATTGCGCGGGGGCTGGACAGCATATCGTACCCTCAGGATGAGATTAAAGCATTATCCGTCCGCTATTCCTGCCCGGAATGGATCCTGGATCTGTGGGAGAAGACATATGAACCGGATGTGATCGAAGCCATGCTCGCCGACTTCCAGGCGGATAAGCCGCTGACGATCCGATGCTGTCTGAACCGGATCACACCGGAAACCCTGCGGGAAGAACTGGAGGCAGAAGGGATCGCTGTGGCAGATCATCCGTATCTGCCCTATGCGTTCCGGATCTCCGGGTATGATCACCTGAACGAACTGGAGGCGTTCCGCAGCGGATATTTTACCGTACAGGATGTGAGTTCTATGCTTGTCGCTGAGATCGCCGATCCGCAGGCGGGAGACAGAGTGATCGATGTCTGTGCCGCGCCGGGCGGGAAAGCGCTCCACCTGGCGGAGAAGCTTCTGACCGCAGATGAAGCTGCGGACAAGCCGGGCGGATCAACGGTAGAAGCGCGGGATCTGACAGAACTGAAGGTGGGACTGATCCGGGAGAACATTGACCGGATGGGACTTCCCAATATCACTGCAGTGTGCAGGGATGCTTCCGTGCCGGATGAGGCATCGGAAAATACGGCGGACATTGTGATCGCAGACCTGCCCTGTTCGGGCCTGGGTGTGATCGGGAAGAAACCGGATCTCAGGTACCGGGTGACGGAGGAAGGCGTTGCGAGCCTGATCCGGCTCCAGCGGCAGATCCTTGACTGTGTGCAGGCGTACGTGAAGCCGGGAGGAACGCTCGTTTACAGTACATGTACGGTCAATCCCGGCGAGAATGAGGAGAATGTATACTGGTTCCTGGAGAAACATCCGGAATTCCGGCTGGCAGATATTACCGGCGCACTCTGCCCGGAACTGAAGGAAAGCGTGACAGACAAAGGGTGTCTGCAGCTTCTTCCGGGCATCCATGAATGCGACGGCTTCTTTATCGCGAAACTGATAAAGAAAGAGGAGAACTGAACTGATGAAAACAGATATCCGTTCCTGTGGATATAATGAACTGAAAAGGGAAATGGACCTCCTCGGTGAGAAGGCTTTCCGTGCAAAGCAGATCTATGAATGGCTCCATGTAAAGCTTGCGGACAGTTTCGATGAAATGACGAACTTGTCTCTGAAGCTCAGACAGCGGCTGGCTGAGGCGTACATAATCCTCCCGGTGCAGATGGAAGAGCGGCAGATCTCAAAGCTGGACGGGACGAATAAGTTCCTGTTCCGGCTTTATGACGGCAATATGATCGAAAGCGTACTTATGAAATATAAGCATGGCAATTCCGTGTGCATTTCCTCGCAGGCGGGGTGCCGGATGGGATGCGTGTTCTGCGCGTCCACGATCGGCGGACTGAAGAGGAATCTGACGGTGTCGGAGATGCTGGGGCAGATCTACCAGATCCAGAAGATCACCGGCGAACGCGTCTCCAATGTGGTGATCATGGGGACGGGCGAGCCGCTTGACAATTATGATAATTTTGCGAAATTCATCCGTATGCTTACAGATGAGCACGGCCTCAATATCAGCCAGAGAAATGTGACTGTGTCCACCTGCGGCATTGTACCGAATATGCTCCGGCTTGCGGACGAAGGGTTCCAGATCACCCTGGCGCTGTCCCTTCACGGTTCTACGCAGGAGAAGAGGCGCCGTCTCATGCCGGTGGCCAATAAATATGAACTTTCGGAAGTGCTGGCTGCCTGCGATGCGTATTTTGAGAAGACCGGAAGAAGGGTGACGTTTGAGTACAGTCTGGTCCACGGCGTCAACGACCGGGACGAAGACGCCCGGGAACTGACGGCGATCCTGAAGCCGCGGAACTGCCATCTGAACCTGATCCCGGTCAATCCTGTAAGGGAGCGGAAGTTCGTGCGTCCGAGCAGGGAAAATGCCCTGAATTTCAAAAATAAACTTGAAAAAAGCGGAATAAATGTTACTATAAGAAGGGAAATGGGCTCTGATATTGACGGAGCCTGTGGACAGCTCAGACGCCGTTATGCGGAGGAAGAGGACTCAATGGACAGGATATAAGGAGATGGATATGAGGACATTTTCGATTACAGATGTAGGAATGGTACGACAGGTGAATCAGGATTATGTCTATGCGACAGATAAGCCTCTTGGTATTCTCCGGAATCTTTTTGTGGTTGCCGACGGAATGGGCGGACACCAGGCGGGAGACTATGCTTCCAAGTATACGGTAGAAGTGCTGAAAAGAGAACTGAAAAACAGCGAAGGTGAGGATGTGGAGAAAAGTCTGGTCAGCGCCATCAAGACTGCCAACCGGGAGATCATCCGGGAAGCATCTGCGGATACGCATCTCAAGGGGATGGGGACCACGGTAGTGGCGGCCACGATCATGAACCAGATGATGTATTTCGCCAATGTGGGAGACAGCCGTCTGTACCTGATCAATCAGGGGATACAGCAGCTGACAAAAGACCATTCCCTGGTGGAGGAGATGGTGAGGCTCGGAGGCATTAAGCCGGAGGAAGCAAAGCATCACCCGGATAAAAATATCATCACCAGGGCCATCGGCGCCAAAGCAGATGTAGATGTAGATTTTTACGAGCACCGTCTGAAACGGGGAGACATTATATTAATGTGTACAGACGGTCTCAGCAATATGGTGGAGGATGAGGAACTGTTCCACATCGTTCAGGGCGGCAGAGATATCGTGGAAGCCGGACAGAGCCTTGTGGAAGCGGCAAAAGAGAACGGCGGTACAGATAATATCGGAGTTGTCCTGATCGAACCGTTTGCAGATGAGGTGAGTGTATTATGATTAAAGAAGGAGTTGTATTAGGGAAGCGCTATGAAATACTGGGGCGTGTCGGCAGCGGCGGAATGGCAGATGTATATAAGGGAAAAGACCATAAGCTGAACCGATTCGTTGCGATCAAAGTACTCAAGAGCGATTACCGGACAGACGAAGTATTTATCAAGAAATTTCTGAGCGAGGCGCAGGCGGCAGCGGGACTGATGCATCCCAATGTGGTCAATGTCTATGATGTCGGGCAGGACAGAGGCCTTTATTATATGGTCATGGAGCTTGTGGAAGGCATCACTCTGAAGGATTATATTGAAAAGAAGGGCAGATTATCGCCGAAAGAGACGGTCAGCATCTCGATCCAGATGGTGACCGGACTTCAGGCTGCCCATAACCAGCATATCATACACCGGGATATTAAACCCCAGAATATTATCATTTCCAAAGATGGCAAAGTTAAAGTGACAGATTTCGGCATTGCCCGCGCGACGACGTCCACACAGACGATCAGCACGAGCGTAATGGGTTCGGTGCATTATACGTCGCCGGAGCAGGCGCGCGGAGGCGTGGTGGATCAGAAGAGTGATATCTATTCGATCGGTATTACAATGTATGAAATGGTAACGGGCCACGTACCTTTTGACGGCGACTCCACAGTGAGCGTAGCGCTCAAGCATTTACAGGAAGAGATCACATCCCCGGCGGACGAAGTGCCGGATCTTCCGTACAGCCTGGAGTGCATCATTATGAAATGTACCCAGAAAAATCCGGCTATGCGTTATCATGACTGCGCTTCACTGCTGCTGGATCTGAAGCGGTCGCTGGTTGATCCGGACGGGGACTTTGTGGTGATCGGCGGCAGGAGCAATGCGGATGACCGTACGGTCGTGATGTCCACGGAGGAGATCAACGAGGTACAGCGGCGCAGATATGATGCCGATGACGATTATGACGATGATGATGACTATGACGACGACTATGACCGCAGCGATGATGACGACGATGATGATCCGGATGATGACCGGCGTTATCGTGACCGCGGCAGAAGGAGAAAAAAGAATGTAAACGATGACACCAGGCGGATCATGAAGATCCTGATGATCGTGGCAGGGGTTGTCGTAGCTCTTCTTATCCTGTTCCTGGTCGGCAATGCGGCCGGCTTCTTCAGTGGCCCGGGACTCGTGCAGAATGAGCAGGAGATGGTCAAAGTGCCGGATCTGCGCGGCAAGACAGAGGAACAGGCGCGTGCAGAACTGAAAGATACCGGCATCGGCATGAAGGTTGAAAATGAAAGAAAGCCGTCCAATCAGTACAAGGAAGGCGAGATCATGAGCCAGGACCCGGCGCCGGATACAGAAGTGGCGAAGAATTCGACGATCACGGTTGTGATAAGCAGCGGTGAAGAAGCCAAGATGGTCCAGGTGCCGAATGTGATCGGCCGTTCGGAGGCTGACGCAGAGAAATCTCTTCAGGCGGCTAAGCTGACCGTGGTACACGGACAGCCGCAGAACAGCGATGAAGTTCCTGCAGGAGACGTGATCTCCTGTGATCCGGCGCCGGGCACAGAAGTGGAAGAAGGTACGGAAGTAACGATCGTGGTCAGTCTTGGCGCAGAGCAGGTCAGCGTTCCGGATCTGAGAAACAGGACTGCGTCGGATGCACAGTCGGTTCTGTCATCTGCGGGACTGAGCGGAAGCGCCAGCGAGGAATACAGCGACAGCGTGGAGGCCGGAAAGGTCATTTCCCAGAGCATTGATCCGGGAAGCAAAGTAAGTAAAGGAACTTCTATTAATTATGTGGTCAGCAAGGGACCGGAGACTAGATATGTGACTGTGCCGAATCTGCATGGAATGACAGAATCGCAGGCGCGTCAGGCGCTCCGCGACGCAGGGCTCAGTGTCGGTGAAGTGAATGATGACTATGTGGGGTATGACAATGTCAGCCGCGTGGTCGATCAGTCAGTGAGCAGCGGTACATCCGTGGCGGAAGGTACTTCCGTAAGCTTTACGATCAATCTTGGACCGGAACCGTCAGAATCGGAGCCGTCAGAACCTTCCGGAGGAACGGATACGGGTGCAGATATCGGCAGCGGAGCCACAGCCGGATGACGTCGGACGAGTCTTGAAAGAAGATAAACAGTTATATGCAGGGTAAAATAGTAAAGGGTATTGCCGGATTCTACTACGTTCACGCAGTAGGATCCGGTGTTTATGAGTGTAAGGCAAAAGGGATCTTCCGCAAAGACGGCATAAAGCCGCTGGTGGGAGATGATGTGGAGATCGAGATCCTGGACGAGAAAAATATGGAAGGGAATATCATGGAAATCCTTCCGCGCAGGAATGAACTGATCCGTCCGGCAGTTGCCAATATCGATCAGGCGCTTGTCGTATTTGCGGTGACGAAGCCGGTTCCGCATCTCAATCTTCTGGACCGTTTCCTTGTGATGATGGAGAGCAGGGGGATCCCGGCGGTGCTTTGTTTTAATAAAACAGATCTGGCCGGCAGTCCGGAGATCGCAGAACTGGAAGAGATTTATGCAGCCTGCGGCTATCCGGTCATATTTACAAGCGTCAGAGAAGAAGAAAATATCGGGATGCTGAAAAAACTGCTCCAGGGCAGGACAACTGCTATCGCCGGGCCGTCCGGTGTGGGCAAGTCGTCGCTGATCAATCTGATCCAGTCAGAAGTGACCATGGAGACCGGCAGCATCAGCCGGAAGATCGGCAGGGGCAGACATACGACAAGACATGCAGAACTCCTGGTCATCGACGAGGAGTCTTATATTATGGACACGCCGGGATTCAGCTCCCTCTATGTCAGCGATATGGAGGCGGAGGAATTAAAAGACTGTTTCCCGGAATTCAGGTCCTTTGAAGGAAAGTGCAGATTCAGCGGATGCGGGCATACGCATGAACCGGACTGTGCAGTAAAGGAAGCTGTGGAAGCAGGAAAGATCCATCGGAAACGGTATGAAAATTATCTGAGCATGTACCGGGAACTTCAGGAAAGGAAACGATATTAGATGAGGAGAAATATTCTGGCGCCGTCTATACTTTCGGCGGATTTTAAAGAACTTGGATGTCAGATCCGGGAGACGGAGAGGGCAGGAGCGGAATATATCCATTTTGATGTAATGGACGGGATCTTTGTGCCGAGTATTTCATTTGGAATGCCGGTGCTGAAGTCCATCAAAGGGATGACCGGGCAGGTACTGGATGTGCATCTGATGGTAACGGAACCGGTGCGCTATGTGGAAGAATTTGCAAAATGCGGCGCGGACATCATCACGGTTCATCTGGAAGCGTGTGAGGATCTGAAAGGCACACTGGATGCGATCCACCGCACCGGGGTGAAGGCGGGCGTGACGATAAAACCGGGTACGCCGGTGAGTGCCCTTGAACCGTATCTTGATCAGGCGGAGATGTTCCTGATCATGAGTGTGGAGCCGGGATTCGGCGGACAGGCGTTCATTCCGGGGTCACTGGACCGGATCCGGGAACTGAGGGCCATGCTGGATGCGAAGGGACTGGATGCGGACATTGAAGTGGACGGCGGCATTTACCATAACAATGTGGGCGAGGTGCTGGCGGCCGGTGCGAATGTCATCGTATCAGGATCCGGTGTTTACAAAGGAAATATAGCGGAAAATACAGAGCGATTTATGGAGATATTGAAAAGCTATGAGTAAAAGAACAGTGATCGTAAGCGGCGGCATGCTGGAAGATGATTTTGTGCTGCCGATCCTGAAAAGTGAGGATACGGAATTTATCATTGCTGTGGACAAAGGGCTGGAATTTCTGTACCGTTATGAGATCAGGCCGGACTACATCGTGGGAGATTTTGACAGTGTCTCCCATGAACTGGTGGATTATTACCGGGAGAAGATGAATGTCCCGGTCCGGGAGTTCAATCCGGTGAAAGATGCGTCTGATACAGAGATCGCGCTCCGGCTGTGCCTGGGACTTAACCGGAAGCAGATCTGGATCCTTGGCGGAACCGGCAACCGGATTGATCATCTGTGGGCCAATGTGCAGTGTCTGCAGATCGCGCTGGATGCAGGGGCGGACGCCCGGATCATCGACAGCCATAACCGGATCCGTCTCATCGATAAAGACATTACGCTGAAAAAGACAGAGGCATTCGGACCGTATTTCTCACTGTTTCCAATGGAGATGCCGGTGGATGACCTGACGATCACGGGTGCGAAGTATCCGCTCAAGAATCATTTCCTCAAGCCGGACGACAGCCTGTGCGTGAGTAATGAATTCGCGGAGGATGAGGTACACATTTCCTTTGTTTACGGGAAAGTGATCCTGATGGAGACGAGAGATTAGACGGGAAAAGAGAAAAAGGGAGACAGAAAAAAGATGAAATTAGGTATCGTTGGACTTCCCAACGTAGGGAAGAGTACATTATTTAACTCGCTGACAAAAGCAGGCGCGGAATCCGCCAACTATCCGTTCTGTACGATTGATCCGAATGTGGGCGTGGTGACGGTCCCGGATGAGCGGCTCAACGTGCTTGGCGAGATGTATCATACGAAGAAGATTATCCCGGCGGTGATCGAATTTGTGGATATCGCGGGCCTGGTGAAGGGCGCGTCAAAGGGCGAAGGTCTGGGAAACCAGTTCCTTGCCAATATCCGTGAGGTGGATGCCATCGTGCATGTGGTCCGCTGTTTCGAGAATACAAATATCGTCCACGTGGACGGAAGCATCGATCCCATGCGCGACATCGAGACGATCAATCTGGAACTGATCTTCTCGGATCTGGAAGTGCTGGAGCGAAGAATGTCCAAGACGGTTAAGCTTTCCCGCAATGATAAAACGGCGGCGAAAGAATATGCGTTCCAGGAAAGGCTGAAAGCCCATCTGGAAGATAATAAACTTGCAAAGACTTTTAAGACAGAGGATGAAGATGAAGCGGCATGGATGAATGAGTATAATCTGCTCACTGCGAAGCCGGTGATCTTCGCGGCAAATGTATCCGAGGATGATCTGGCCGATGACGGCGCTGCCAATGCTGGTGTGCAGGCGGTCCGTGAGTATGCGGCGGAAGAGGACTGCGAAGTGTTCGTTGTCTGCGCGGAGATCGAAGAAGAAATTTCCCAGCTGGAAGAGGATGAGAAGAAAATGTTTCTCGACGACCTGGGACTGAAGGAGTCCGGGCTTGAGAAACTGATCCGCGCAAGCTATCATCTGCTCGGCCTCATCAGCTACCTCACAGCTGGTGAACCGGAAGTCCGCGCGTGGACGATCAAAGCCGGGACAAAAGCGCCCCAGGCGGCCGGCAAGATCCATTCCGACTTCGAGCGCGGATTCATCCGTGCTGAAGTGGTCAGCTACGATGATCTGATCGCCTGCGGCTCCCACACAGCGGCCAAAGAAAAAGGACTGATCCGTCTGGAAGGAAAAGATTATGTAGTCCAGGACGGCGATATCATGTTATTTAGGTTCAACGTATAAAGGGGTTTTTTATGCATTATGATATTGCCTTTCCCAATCTCGGCATCTATCTGGAGCATGTGGGAAAGAATGTTGATATTTTCGGCTTTACGATCGCCTATTACGGGATCATCATCGGGACGGCAATCCTGCTCGGCTTTCTGATCGCCTCCGGAGAAGCGAAGCGGACAGGTCAGAACCCCGAGGATTATATGGATATGGGGATCATCGGAGTGATCGCCGGGATCGTGGGCGCACGGCTTTACTATGTGGTCTTCTCCTGGGATATGTATAAGGACAATCTGCTCCATATTTTTAATCTGCGTGAAGGCGGCCTGGCCATCTACGGCGGGGTGATCGGAGCAGTGATCGCGGTGTTTGCCCTTGCCCGGTGGAAGAAGCTGTCGCCGTTCCTGATCCTGGATACGGTGGCAATGCCGATCCTGAACGGACAGATGCTGGGACGCTGGGGGAATTTCTTCAACCGTGAGGCGTTCGGCGAATATACGGACGGACTTTTTGCCATGCGGCTGCCCGTGGATGCGGTGCGTTCCGGCGATATAACGGAACGGATGCGCGAACATATGGAAACGATCGGCGGCGTGGAATACATTCAGGTCAGCCCGACGTTCCTCTATGAGTCGGTATGGTGCGCGGTGCTGTTGATCCTGTTGTTTTTATACCGGAAGCATAAGAAATACGAAGGCGAGATCTTCCTTCTTTATATTTTCGGGTATGCGCTCGGCAGAGTATGGATCGAGGGACTTCGCACGGACCAGCTTCTGATCCCCGGGATCGGATTCCCGATATCCCAGGCGCTGGCCGGATGCGTGGTTATATTTGCGGGAGCGGCGCTTGTCTGGCTGCGGGCACGCCATACAGGAAAGTTCAGGATTAACAGGAAATAACAGTGCCAAAAAATAAGTTGAAAAATATAGATGATACAATTATAATTACTATTATGGAGAATTTTGTCGGTTTATTGTTCGGATAGATAACGGCAGTTTAATTCACCAGATAAATTCCATCAGAGGAGGGAAAGATATTATGTTTTGTAGAAATTGTGGAGAACAGATGAACGATAACGCTCAGTTCTGTGTAAAGTGCGGCGTTGCAAGAGGCGCGGGCAATCAGTTCTGCGCGAACTGCGGGAAACCGGTGAATCCCAACCAGGCGGTATGCCTGAACTGCGGGTGCCAGCTGAACGGCTCTGCGAGCAGGAACGGAGGCGGTGCCGCGAATGGCGGGATCGGCGGAAAAAGCAAGGTAACAGCCGGACTTCTGGGTATTTTCCTTGGCTGCTTTGGAGTACATAATTTTTATCTGGGGTATACGACAAAGGCAATCATCCAGGTGTGCGTTTCAGGTATCGCGATCCTTCTTTCCTGCTGTACAGTAGGACTCTCACTGATCGCTACGCTTGGAATAGGCATCTGGGGCCTTGTGGAAGGCATCCTTATCCTGACCGGTAAGATCAGCACGGATGGAAAAGGTAATCCGCTGGTATAAATGAAAGTATTGCTTGAGCCGTTTGATGATAAGACGCAGGACTGGATTTTTTATATCAGCGCCTGTACAGCAGTTGTTCTGGCAATCTTATATCTGAGCGGGATCAGTTTTTCGGATTTGCTGCCGGGATGTTATATATATGAGCGGTATCATGTGTACTGTCCGGGGTGCGGCGGGACGCGGGCGATCCTGAGCCTGCTTGACGGGGAGTTCGTACAGAGCTTTTTGTATCATCCGTTTGTGCCGTATGCGGCAGCGATCTGTATTTTGTTTCTGTTCTCAAATATACTTTACCGTTTGAGGATTGCGAAGAAAAGATTTTTGCTGAGGCCGGTATACCTGTTGTCTGCAGTTGCCATCATAATCGGCCAGTGTGCGGTTAAGAATCTGCTGATTTTTATTTAAAAGATGTGCCTTAAAACAGCTGATATTCCTTCTGGCGGGGAGTGAAACCGGTTGTTTTAAGGCATTATTACGGAGGAAAAGAAAATGGGAGTAGCATCACTTGTACTTGGCATTATCTCAATCATTATCGGACTGTTCAGTTCGGGCAGCTTCGGCTGGCTGGGCGCGATCTTTGGCATTATCGGGATTGTCCTGGGCATCCAGGGAAAGAAAGTTCCGGGGCAGGAAGGGATCTCGCGGGGCGGTCTGGTCTGTTCGATCATTGGAACGGTCCTCTGTCTCTTCCTCTTTGTTGCATGTGTTGCGTGTGTGGCATGCATAGGCGTGGCGGGAGCAGCAGGAGCAACCTTATAAAAAGAAATGCGGAAAAGGGGATGGGGACATCCTCTTTTTTCTTTAGCGGAAAGGGAAAACATTTATGGGAATTCAGATGGGGCCTGTATGGATCCCCTGGTATGGCCTGTTTATCGTTATTGGGATTGCCGTCGGCGTTCTGACCGGATATATACTGCTGCACGGCACGCGGTTCAAGTACGATGATTTTATCCAGGCGGCCTGCTTTGTCGGCCTGGGAGCGATGGCGGGCGCCAAACTCCTGTATTTTGTCGTATCCTGGGGAAATATTGACTTTTCCAGGATTACGGATCTGGAATATCTGAGTCTGCTGATGGGAAGCGGGTTCGTGTTTTATGGTGGTCTCCTGGGAGGAATGGCGGGATTGTATCTGTGCGGAAAAATCCTGCATATACCGGTCCTTGCGCTTGCCCGGGAGACGATCCCGGTGATCCCGCTTGCCCACGGGTTCGGCAGGATAGGATGTGCGCTTGTGGGGTGCTGCTACGGGATCCCTTACGACGGGCCGGGAGCAGTCGTCTATACAGACTCGCCGGCGGCGCCGCTTAATACGCCGCTTTTCCCGGTGCAGGCGGTTGAAGCGGCCGGGGAATTCATGATCGCGGCCGTGCTGGTCGTTTATATCGTCCGCAGCAGGAAGCTGGGGAAGACGCCGTGGAGCCTGGAACTGTATCTTGGATTGTACGCGGTTCTCAGGTTCTTTCTGGAATTTGTGCGGTATGATGACCGCGAGCGCGGGATTTTTCTCGGAATATCCACATCGCAGTGGATCAGCGCGGCGGTCCTGGCGGCCGTGGTTCTGCACTTCAAAAGATACAAAAAAACCGACTGCCCTCTATAGACTTTTGTCGTTTTTGGCGATATAATAAAACCACATGTGAACATGCGGGCTGATGGTCTGTGCAAAGGCACGGACGACGGCCCCGCCACTGTATATTTTTAAGGAGGAATCATAAAATGGCAAGAAAAATGAAGACCATGGACGGTAACCAGGCTGCTGCTCACGTGTCATATGCTTACACAGAAGTTGCAGCGATCTACCCGATCACACCGTCATCCGTTATGCCTGAGCATGTTGACGAATGGGCGACACAGGGCAGAGAGAATATCTTCGGACAGACAGTCAATGTCGTAGAGATGCAGTCCGAGGCAGGTGCGGCAGGTGCCGTACACGGATCTCTGGCAGCAGGCGCCCTTACGACAACATTTACAGCTTCTCAGGGACTTCTTCTTATGATCCCGAACCTGTACAAAGTAGCCGGCGAGCAGCTCCCGGGCGTATTCAACGTATCCGCACGTGCGCTTGCAAGCCACGCACTTTCCATCTTCGGAGATCACTCTGATGTATATTCCTGCCGTCAGACCGGCGCAGCGATGCTGTGTGAGTCCAGCGTACAGGAGGTTATGGACCTGACACCGGTTGCACACTGTGCAGCACTGGAAGGAAAACTTCCTTTCATTAACTTCTTTGACGGATTCCGTACATCCCACGAGATCCAGAAGATCGAGACATGGGATTACGAAGACCTGAAAGATCTGGTAAATATGGATGCTATCGATGCGTTCCGTGCACATGCGCTGAACCCGAATCATCCGTGCCAGAGAGGTTCCGCTCAGAACCCGGATATCTTCTTCCAGGCAAGAGAGGCATGCAACCCGTACTACGATGCAATGCCGGGAATCGTTCAGAATTACATGGACAAAGTTAATGCGAAGATCGGAACAGATTACAAACTGTTCAACTACTACGGAGCAGAGGACGCTGAGCACGTGATCGTTGCCATGGGTTCTGTCTGCGATACGATCGAGGAGACCATCGACTACCTGATGAAGGCAGGCGAGAAAGTCGGCGTTGTTAAAGTACGTCTGTACAGACCGTTCTGCGCACAGGCACTCATCGATGCAATTCCGGATTCTGTTAAGAAGATTTCCGTACTTGACAGAACGAAAGAGCCGGGCGCTATGGGCGAGCCGCTGTACCTTGACGTTGTCGCAGCGCTCAAAGGCTCCAAATTCGACGCAGTGCCGATCTACACAGGACGTTACGGCCTTGGTTCCAAGGATACGACTCCTGCTCAGATCGTTGCTGTATATCACAATGATGAGAAACAGAAATTCACGATCGGTATCGAGGATGACGTGACACATCTGTCACTGAAAGCTGACGAGCCGCTCGTTACAACACCGGAAGGAACGATCAACTGTAAGTTCTGGGGGCTTGGCGCTGACGGTACAGTCGGAGCGAACAAGAACTCCATCAAGATCATCGGTGACAACACAGACATGTACGCTCAGGCATACTTTGATTATGATTCAAAGAAATCCGGCGGTGTTACAATGTCTCACCTGCGTTTCGGTAAACTTCCGATTAAATCTACATACCTGATCCATCAGGCAAATTTCGTGGCATGCCACAACCCGTCCTATGTGGACAAGTACAACATGGTTCAGGAACTTGTTGACGGCGGTA
>DWVL01000073.1 GCA_019120275.1 Candidatus Mediterraneibacter excrementavium
TCAGTCTGAAAACGCAGGTGGAAAATGTGTGCAGCGAATTTAAAAAGGGAAAACGCAAAATAACTTCTAATGGCACAGGGGTAAGCGGATATAATGGAGACATTATGTATTGTCAGCAGATCTTGCAGTACGAAAAACAATATCTCGAAAAATGTAAAGAGATGCTGGCATGGAAGATTAAAAAAAATAATGATCCTGAGAGCAGAAAGATTCTCCAGGATATGTTTAAGCAGTTCGCTTTATACGAGACATCGAAAGATTGTTCGGCAGAACAGATGTTTGATGCTTTGAATAAACTTGTTTCCTTTTGTAAGAGGAATATAAAAGCTGAATATGACAGCTGGTTGGAGGATAGAATAAGATAGTCTAGGATAGACCGTGCGGAAAAAAGTAATTGCGTTAGTAGGGCAGAGGTGCTAGAATAAGTTAAGTAAAGGAGCGGATTATGGAGAGCGTAGGATTAATTTTTGAAAAAAAGAAGAAAGTAAAGTCTTTTTTTCAGGGTCATGATTCAACAGACAGACCAAATTCTTTTACTGATTTGCAGGATGATGCGGCTCATGCAGACAGAAGTAGAGGAAAGCAAGTGTGGTCAGCAGATTTTATGACGAAAACCGAGAAAGAACTGTTGAAGGAACTGGAAAAGTTGGTATGTCACAGATAGAATAAGTAATAGAAGATGCAAAGCGCTGCATTTCCCAGTATGAGGAGATACAGCGCTTTTTAAAACCGGACAGGAGAGGAGCCACTTATGGATAGAATGATAAATGACGAGATCGTTCTCTGCGCGGCGAGTGCCTATGAGGAGAAGTTTTACTTAAACCCGGAGTTTGACCAGTTGCCGGAGAGCGTACAGCAGGAACTGCAGATCATGTGCGTGCTGTACACGGCGGATGTGGGCGGCATTCTGATGCTGGTGTTCGATGGAGACGGCAATCTGGAGTTAAAAGTAGATCACAGGGAAGATGATTTCGCGTTCGACGAGATCGGCAGCGTACTGAAGATCAAGGAGCTTCAGCAGACGAAGCGGGAGCTTTTCGAGTCGCTGGAGACATTCTTCAGAGTGTTTTATCTCGGGGAAGATCTGGACGAGGGGTCCGCGCCCGGGGAATGATGATGGCAGGCGCCGCTCTATGAGAGCAGCGCCTGTTTGATCTCGTTCTCGATCTTTATAAGTTCCTGTTCGGCGGCCATGCGTTTGTCATGGCCGTCTTTCTGGATGCGGACCGCCTCGTTCATGGTGTCGATGAGGTTCTGGTTCGCTTTTTTCAGTGTTTCTATATCGACGATGCCACGCTCGGTTTCCCGGGCCACGTTGCTGGTGTTCTGTTTGAGGATCTCGGAGTTCCTGAGCAGCAGTGCGTTGGTGGTGTCTGTGACGTCGCGCTGGAGCTTCAGAGCCTCCTGCTGGCGCGCGAGGCCCAGCGCCATGACCATCTGGCTTTTCCACAGAGGGATGGTCTCCTGGATGGCGGTCTGGATCTTGTCGGCCAGGAGCTTGTCATTATTCTGGATCAGTTTGATCTGCGGTGCGGTCTGGATAGCGATGGTCTTGCTTGTCTTCAGGTCGTGCACTTTTTTCTCGAACTGGCTGACGGTGTCCTCGAAGTCGCGGACCAGCTGGGCATGCATCGGATCCCTGCTTTTCTGTACTTCGGCGCGCAGGGAAGGGATGGTCTGTTCGCGGAGTTCGCGGATCTTCTCTTCCCCGGCGGTGATGTAGATCTGGAGCTGTTTGAAGTACTCCAGGTTTTTCTCATACAGGGTGTCGAACATGCCGATGTCCCTGAGCATCTCCATACGCGCTTCTTCCAGTTTCCCCTCGATCCGGTCCACCTGGACTTCGAGTTTTTCGTACTGGACGAGAAATTTTCTGACCTTTGCGCCGGCTTTCTGGAAGATACCGAGGATCCCGGACTCTTTGTTCAGTGAGTCGAAGTCCAGATCCTGGACGTTTGTGACCAGGTCGGTCATCAGCTCCCCGATATATCCGGTGTCTTTGGCGCGCACATTGTTCAGGATGTTCCCGGAGAATTCGGCGATGTTCTGTTTGGCGCCTGAGCCATACTGCATGAGCATCTGGGAGTCGCGGACATCGATCTGCTCTTTCAGGTCGTCCACTTGTTTCCTTTCTTCCGGCGTCAGGACCGTGATCCGTGTGTTCAGTTCTTCTGCGGCTGCCTTCGGAGTCTGTACTGCGGGCGCTGCCGCGGCGCTTGTCTTAACAAGATCGGCAAGTGTGATTTCTGGCATAACTGTCTCCTTTTCTGCTCCTTTGTCCAGGAGCGTGATGTGAAAATGTGATCCGGCGCATGCGGGCCGGCGTCAGGCTGGCGGTTACTGCAGCTGTTCGATGATGACCTTCATGACGTCGTATGAGGGAACCTGTGTGACCTGAGTGATATCATCCGCCACGCCGACGGCTGTCAGATCTTCGCTCTCGGATACGGTCGTGTAGTTTCCGGTGCGGAATCCGTGCTTTTCCCACGCCAGTTTCTGTACGTCCTCGTCCAGCAGGGCGTTCAGAAGGAGCTGGCCGTTGTCGTCCAGCGCGATAAATACGTGGGTAGACCAGACGGTGGGGGCGGGGTAGAGCATGACGATATCGTCTTTCATGGATTCATACTGATCCGGATAGAGCGCCGCGTATTCGATCAGCTGGCTCTCATACCCGGCGATGATCGGCTTGGCCCCCACGCCCATGCGGAGGAACTGACTGAACAGGTCGGATGATGAGGTCTCCATGTAGCCCAGTTTCCCGAAAATGTCTTCGAGCTGCGGCAGGATCTGCTGCAGATTTTCTTCGGTCAGCGTCTGGCCGCCGTTCAGCACGTTGGCGAGCAGCGCGGAGAACATATTTCCGGAGTTGGAGCTGGACGGGTCTGTCGTGTCCACGGATATGGTGCCGTACAGTTCGGGGAGTCCGATATCCGCCCACGCGGTATCGTTCTGGATCAGTTCCACAAGCTTCGGCATGTCTACGTAGTACGAACTGCCGGACTGTGTGATCAGTCCATGGCTGTCAAATGCATCGAGTACGGATCTGTGGGTGTAGAGGACGATCGGCGTGTTGAGCACGATCTCACTCTGCTGCGGGGAGCCGTGCAGGTCTTCGTAATATTCCTCTGCGATGCTGCTGGACGGGAAGAGGTAGTCCATCCCTTCCATGTCCGCGGTCATCATATCGAGGGAGCCGGCGCGGGAGTAGTCCGCCTGCACGCCGTATTTTTCTTCAAATATAGCCTGTACTTCAGCATCTTCGAGAAGTTCGATCTTCTCGCCGCCCACGTATCCGTCTACGCTTACGATCTTCGGCGCCCGGCCGGAGATGAAGTAAATGACTCCGATCACGATCATGATGACGATGAGGAGCACGAGGCCGATAAGCTTTTTCTTCATTTGGATGTTTCCTGTCCTTTCTTTTCAGGTTCTCTGTATCCTTCTGATTTCAGTGTGTTTTTCAGAAGCTTCAGATCCGCCTCCATGTCTATTAGTTCGTTCTGCATCAGTTTCTCGAACTGCAGGTCGAATGCGGCCTTGAGGGTGGAGATGCTTTCCCGGGTGCTTCTGAGGATCTTCTCGGTCTCCACGGTGGAGAGACCGGTGTTTTTCAGTTCCACATAGTGTTCCAGCACATTGGCGGCAGTTTCCTGGTAATAGTCGATATATCGTCTGGCAGCGGGGATCTTCTCTGGGTTGTCCGTGAGATATTTCAGGATGTTCCCTGCCCGGGTTATCAGATCCCGGCATTCATTGAGGAGCGGCTGCTCATAGATCTGCCGGACGGCTTTCAGCATCCGGTTGTAGTCGTCTCCTGCTTCTGAGAGCCGTTCATTGAGGAACTCTCCGTTGGCCAGGGACTCAACTTCGATCTTACCGATGCGGCTGACCGGCCTGAGGAGCAGGCTAAGCGAGATATAGGCTGCCGTAGCCAGCGCCATGCACAGGATGATGTTCCATTGGAGCAGAAGGAGCAGTACGAGGAACAGGATCAGTGCGAGCGCGGCGGATAAGATGACGCTGAGTGTTTCTTTCCATTTGTCGGGTTTCATTTATACCAGAGTCCTTTCTCGTTTCATTTCTTAATTGTATCCCTTGACGCTGCGGAATGCTTCCGTCAGGTTTTCTGTACCGTCAAAGACACGTGCGTCTGTAAGGGCTGCCAGTCCTTCGAGCTGTTCCGGATCCGCGTCCCCGAAGGTAATGGAAAAGATGGGGACAATGAATCCGTACTCGGGAAGTCCGCGCTCGAATTCCATGCTGTAATCGCTGGACTGTCCGTCGGTCATCAGGATCACGGCCGGGGTGTAGTCTTCCAGGTCATAGTCCATGCATATCCGGTAGGCTTCCGATGCGGCGAGGTAGATATTGGTGCCGCCGCCCGGCTCCTGTGCTGTGATCTCATCATAGAGCTTTGCCAGCGACTTATCGCTGTCATCTTCGGCCTGGAACGTGGAGATGATGCCGTCATTGAACAGGATGGCGATATTCACTTCGCCTTCGCTTGCCTGCAGCAGGTTTTTCTGTGCATTTTCCTGGATCAGGATCTGTGACATGGCGTCTTCCAGCTGCTCTTCACCTTCCCCGTACATGCTGCCGGAGAAGTCCAGGCAGTAGATATTGAGGGACGGCTTCTTGAAATCGGTCTGGTAGAGGTTGAGCGCATCCATGAGGACGTCGGATTCCGGCATCTGGATCGGTGAGAGGATCCGTTCTGTGTCAACTCCCCAGTCGCTGTTGAAGATCTCTTTGTTCTCTTCCGATACGCCGTTTGCTGTGATGCGCCGCCCGGTGGCTTCAATAGCGGACTGGCTCTCCGGCGTCATCAGCGCTTCCTGGAAAGCCAGGAATGCTTCTTCCTTTTTATCATCATCATGATCTACATATCCGAGGGGCGAATCTGCGATAGACAGACCGTCATAAGGATAGACGATGTAGAGCGGTTCTTTTCCTTCAGAGATAAGCTGTTCGTTGGCGTCGATGATCAGGCATTCGTAATTGACCATGGCATCGTAGTCGCCGGCGAGGAACATGTCCTTGAGCCAGTCGGAGCTTCCGGAACTGCGGTCCACGCCGTTTAAGAGTTCACGGACTTCAGTTCTCAGCGCTTCATCCTGCAGATCGCCCGCAGTGAGTCCTTCCTGTTTGCCGAGCAGGGCATAGAGGAATCCGATATAGGCGCTGGCGCCGGAATTGGACTGGGTGGCGCTGGTCATGCAGAATGTCATCCTGTCGCTGGTGATGGCGTTCAGGATATCTCTGACAGAGACGTCGCTGCCGATAAATCCAAGCTCTCCGGCAAGGCTCATACGGATGCCGAATACGACCGGGGTCAGGGATACGGACTGACTGTGCTTGACCAGATGCTGCGTATCACCGAGAGACGTCCACATGCTGCTGGCCGGCCATACAGCGTCATAATCCGGAGCTCCGTTCTGGAGCTGCTGCATGATATTGACAGAACCCTGATAATCTATTTCCACACGTACGCCCGCCTCGTCCGCACAGTCCGCGATGATCTCTTCCAGCTCCTGATTCTCGGAACCGGAGAGGATGCGGATGGCCTCTCCCCGTCCTGCGGAGAAATCTGCATCTCCGTCAGATGAAGAGCCGACAGGCAGGAGTGCACAGCCGGCAGCTGCGACAACGGTACAGAATGTGATGAGCAGTGCGGCCAGTCTTTTTTTCATAATAAGACCTCCTTTGTACAGATTGATTTTCTGTAGTTATATTGTCGCGTAAAATATGAAAATGCGCTATCCGGAGTAAGTAAAACCAATGTAAAATAGGGGTAAAAAACTGTGCATAGATTTTACATACCAATGAAAAAAAGCCATGCAGGATGAACTGCAGGCTTTTCAGGTTTCTGACTGATATTTTTTGATCACACAGCTTGACTTTTTTTCCCGTTTGGCTTTATAGAGTGCGGTATCCGCCTGCTGGAAGAGGAGATGTGCGTCTACGGTCTGACCTTCTGCATATACGGAGCCGAAGCTTGCTGTGACAGGAATATCCAGCTGCTCCTGCGTGAGCTGCTTCAGACGTTCCTGGATCGTTGTATATTTATTGCGGATCAGCAGCGGATCGGCAGTCCCTTTCAGAAGTATGACGAATTCATCGCCGCCGAAGCGCCCGATGATATCCAGGCGTCGGAAGGTTTCAGTGAGGAGCCGGCCGATCTCTTTCAGAAGGACATCGCCGGCGGCATGTCCTTTTGTGTCGTTCAGTGTTTTGAAATTATCCAGATCCATGATGATGAGAGCGCATGTAGTATGAGGATTGTAGGCCTGGAAATATTTTCTCAGAGCGTCAAAGATGGCTTCTTTGTTGAGTATATTCGTCAGGCCGTCCGTCATGCTGCGGTATTTGTATTCTGCCTGGAGCATATAATCGCGCACACGGAGCATGGTGATGATGTTGGCGATGATCAGGGAGCATGCCAGAGCGACAATAGAACCAAACAGGTCATAACGTCCGGTCATATTGTTCTTGTATGTAGAAAGCATGAAAGCGTAGGCGATCTCGGTTATTGCGATCATACCGTAACTGATGTGGAAGGGCAGGGTGAATACCACAGGTACGATCACGTACATCATGGGAACGAAGATCGCGGGGGCGCCTGCAGAGCCGATCGTGTCGAGCAGTACAGAGAAAGTGAGCAGGATGATGCTGAGTAAAATGCACAGAAGACTGGCGCCTTTGCCGCCGTTTCGGTGTCCTCTGTAGTAAATGAGGGAAACGGCAAAGCAGATCAGCAGAGCCGGAAGGAACGCCAGGTGATACGGCGTTGGATGCCAGCTGCTGATTATCAGGGGCGTCACCAGGATAAATGCGATCAGAAACAGGATCGCTGTGGTATTGGCAGCGATCAGCAGTTTCAGGTTAGAGGAGCAGTTTGAAGCGCTTCCATCACGGAAAAATGTCCTGCGGTTGCGCAGCTCAGTCCTGATCAGATATAAAAGTTCTTTTATGCGTGATTTCAAAATCAGGATCCTTTCTTTAATTTCATTCGTTTGATGACTTTCAGGCGCGTGAATTCTTCACGTTCCTTTTCCTCCAACGCATTTGTGATCGTATAGACCAGTGAAGAATACATAGGGATCGTGATATTCTGTAGCGCATTTGCGCGTTTCTGGGTCTTTTTGATATTGCCGGCCAGCCGGTAGGCCGCGTTTTCCACCATGGAGAGCTTGACCGTCAGGTCTTTCACTTTCCGGAATGCCTCCCGGGCCCTGTCGATGGACTCGTGGGTGGTGCTGAAAGCATAGGTCGGCTTTCCGGCGTCCGGCACGTACTTGACGTGGGGGATCTCCGTTCCCATGATGCTCCGGGTCTGGATGGTGATGGAATTTTCGATCGGAACGGTGTAGGCCAGCAGTTCCACGTTGCTGATGCCGTTTTCGATATTGGCGCGCTGGAGACACTGATACGCATAGGTAAATGTGGTGTCGATTTCTTCCTGGATGGTTCGCGCTTCATCGATCAGATCCATCAGTTCGCGGATCAGGATATTCCGCTTCCGGTCCATCAGGTCGTAACCCTGCTTCGCCAGCGCCAGCGAGTTTTTCGCCAGCATCAGATTTCCTTTGGTTGGAAATGTACGCGGATCCATAGGATCCCTCCTTCCTTAAGAATTATTCTTCTTCCATCGGTTTATAATATTTATCCAGTATCTTTGTATCCACGCGGTCGAGCTCTTCTTTCGGCAGTCTGCCGAGCAGTTCCCATCCAAGATTCAGAGTCTCTTCCATGCTGCGGTTTTCATTGACGCCCTGGCCGATATAACGCTCTTCAAATTCTTTTCCGAATTCCAGATATTTTTTATCGATCGGAGAAAGCTCGTCCTCACCGATGACGGACGCCAGGTTTCTCGCGTCGCCCACTTTGGCGTAGGCGGAGAAGAGCTGGTTGGCCAGATCCTGGTGGTCTTCCCGGGTGTAGCCTGCGCCGATGCCGTCTTTCATCAGACGGGAGAGGGACGGCAGGATGTTGATGGGCGGATAGATGGACTGTCCGTGCAGCGGACGGTCGAGTACGATCTGCCCTTCGGTAATGTACCCGGTCAGGTCGGGGATCGGGTGAGTGATATCGTCGTTCGGCATGGTCAGGATCGGGAGCTGGGTCACGGATCCGTCCACGCCCTGCACGATGCCGGCGCGCTCGTAGATGGTCGCCAGCTCGCTGTACAGGTATCCCGGATATCCTTTACGGCTGGGGATCTCGCCCTTGGATGAGGAAACCTCACGCATGGCCTCGGCAAAGGAAGTCATGTCCGTCAGGATCACAAGGATGTGCATGTGCTGTTCAAATGCCAGGTATTCCGCAACGGTGAGGGCAACCTTCGGGGTGATGAGACGTTCCACAACCGGGTCGTTTGCCAGGTTCAGGAACATGGCCACGTGGTCCGCCACGCCGCTTTCTTCGAAGGTGTTGCGGAAGAAATCCGCCACGTCATGTTTTACGCCCATGGCGGCAAATACGATGGCGAATTCTTCATCAGAATTATCCCCCAGCGACGCCTGCTTTACGATCTGGGCCGCCAGCTGGTCGTGGGGAAGCCCGTTTCCGGAGAAGATCGGAAGCTTCTGCCCGCGGATCAGGGTGGTCAGTCCGTCGATGGCGGAGATGCCGGTGCGGATATAGTTTCTCGGGTATTCTCTGCGCACCGGGTTGAGCGGCAGGCCGTTCACGTCCCGCTTCAGGGTGGAGACGATGGGGCCCAGGTCGTCGATGGGCTGGCCGATGCCGTTGAAGGTGCGGCCCAGCATATCCGGGGAGAGTGCGATCTCCATCGGATGCCCGGTGAGCTTCGTGTGTGTATTTTTAAGAGACATGTTTTCAGAGCCTTCAAACACCTGGATGACGGCTTTGTCTTCATAGATCTCCACGATGCGTCCGATTTTGTGTTCGGATCCGTCCACGACGAATTCCACGATCTCGTCGAAGAATGCGTCCTGGACGCCCTCAAGGGCGATCAGAGGTCCGTTGATGCTGCTTAAGCCTAAATATTCGATTGACATAGATTCGGTCCTCCTTATGCGTTTTTCTCCAGCACGCGCTGATAGAATGCATCGATGTCGCGGTGGTACTGGGCGAACATTTCCGGGCGGTCATTGGGCACGTCGTACTTGATGGCGATGACGCGGTCGAAGATGTTCTCGGATTTCAGGACGGACATGGGATGCCCCATGGTGACCAGAGCCCTTGCCTGCTTGAACAGGTAGAGGATGGTGTCCATCATCAGGAACTGCTTCTCCATGGAGACGCAGGTATCGTCCTTGTGAAATGCATTCTGCTGCAGGAAGCCGAGCCGGATCACACGGGCGATCTCCAGGACCAGTTTCTGGTCGTCCGGGAGCACGTCGCTTCCGATCAGCTTGACGATCTCCAGCAGGCTGCTCTCCTGGTTCAGGAGCGCCATCAGGCGGTTGCGGTAGTCCACGAACTTCGGGGAAACGTTGTCCTGATACCAGTGGCTTAAGTCGGTCAGGTATTCGCTGTAGCTGGTGAGCCAGTGGATCGCCGGGAAATGTCTCGAGTATGCCAGGCTCTTGTCCAGTCCCCAGAAGCAGCGGACGAAACGCTTGGTGTTCTGGGTGACGGGTTCGGAGAAATCGCCGCCCTGCGGGGAGACTGCTCCGATGATGGTCACGGAACCGTCGGTGCCGTTTAAGTTGTGCATCATGCCGGCGCGCTCGTAGAAAGCGGACAGGCGGGATGCAAGGTACGCCGGGAATCCTTCCTCGGCGGGCATCTCTTCCAGTCGGCCGGAGAGCTCACGGAGCGCCTCCGCCCAGCGGGATGTGGAGTCTGCCATGATCGCTACGTCATAACCCATATCGCGGTAATATTCCGCCAGTGTCAGTCCGGTGTAAATGCTGGCTTCGCGGGCTGCCACCGGCATGTTGGACGTGTTGGCGATGAGGGTCGTACGGTCCATCAGCGGATTGCCGGTCCGGGGATCGGTCAGTTCGCCGAATTCTTCCAGTACCTGGGTCATCTCGTTGCCGCGCTCGCCGCATCCGATGTAGATGATGATGTCCGCATCCGCCCACTTCGCGATCTGATGCTGTGTCATGGTCTTTCCGGTCCCGAATCCGCCCGGGATGGCAGCTGTGCCGCCCTTGGCGATGGGAAACATGGTATCAATGATACGCTGGCCGGTGATCAGCGGCACAGAGGCCGGGAAACGGTGATGTGTCGGTCTTGGCACGCGGATGGGCCAGTGCTGGGTCATGGTCAGTTCCTTTGTGCTTCCATTCGGAAGTTCAAGGGTTACAAGTGTCTCGTCAATGGTATATTCACCATCGGAGACGATATCTGTTACGGTTCCTTCAATTTCCGGCGGAACCATGCATTTATGAGTGATGGCATGGGTTTCCGGCACTTCGGCGATGATGTCGCCGCCGTGGAGATACTGCCCTTTTTCTACTGTAATGTGTGTCGGCCATTTCTTCTGACGGTCCAGCGAATCTACGCTGACGCCGCGTGTGATAAAGGCGCCGCCGGATGAATCGGCGATGCGCTCCAGCGGGCGCTCGATGCCGTCAAAGATGTTATTGAGGATGCCGGGGGCCAGTGTCACGGAAACAGCGCTTCCGCTGGCTACAACCTCCTCGCCGGGACGCAGTCCCGTGGTTTCCTCGTATACCTGGACGGTTGTCAGATCTTTATCCAGAGCGATGACTTCGCCGACGAGTTTCTCTTCTCCCACATAGACCATCTCGGACATGCGGAAGCCGGTATTGCCTTTTAAGTAGATGACGGGACCGTTGATCCCGTAGATGGTTCCGGTCTTAAGCATTGCCGTCACCTCCTGCAAACATAAATTTGTCGTATTCATTGCGAAGCTGTGTCTTGAACGAATTGTCGATCAGGATATTGCGGGAGCGGATAACTGCGCGCACGCCGCCTCTGAAATCCTCGGTGCTGATCGTGAGGGCAGTGTTTGTAGCACTTTCCAGTGCGTCTTTCTTATCTGCGTCCGACGGATTAATATAAATGATGACAGGATCATTTCCCGCAAAATCGGCCGCCTGGCGGATGCATCTGATCAGGAAGTCCTGGTAGGCCTCCGTTTTCATATAGTCATCCGCAAGGCTCTCGGCCTCTTCAAATATCTTATCCTTCAGTTCCTGCTGGACCTTGCCCTGGCGCCGCTTGATCTCCAGCTGCGATTTGGCTGCAGCCTGGTTGAATGAAAGGCGGGCGTTCGTTGTCTCAGCCTTGACGCGCGTCTCTGACTGGCGCCGGGCTTCGGCTTTATGGTCCTCCAGGATCTTTTCCAGAGCTTCCCGGTGGGTATCGATAATGGCATTGCCTTCTGCACGCGCCTGCTCCATGGACGTAGACTGCAGGTGTGAAATCTTTTCTTCTAATGTCAAGAGGACTACCTCCTTATTATAATTTCAGCCCTATGGCCTCGGTAATATACGATGTGATAAAGTCTTTCTGGCGTCCGGTGCCGTGGCGGTCGGGAATCTCAACCAGCAACGGCATCTTGCGTTCCAGCCGGAAGGTATCGATGATATCCGGAAATTCGCGTCCGAATTTCTCAGTCAGGAGTACAATGCCCACAGTCTTGTCTGTGAGAACTTTCTCCAACGCAGTCCGGAGCTCCTCGCGCTCGTGGACAACGACGCCGTCTACACCGGCGAGACGCATGCCGGTGTATGTATCGACATTATCACTGATGAGATACATCTTCATGATAAAACCCCTTTCTACGTGTTCGGGTGTATTAGGCGGCATTCATAATCTGCCTGCGGCAGATTATTCATGTGGGGCGTCCGCCCCATGTGAATTCCCAGTCTGCCGTGCGCTGGTGTGCAAGCACCCCGCGCAGCCATCCTGTGAATTCCCGCCCTTCGGACTGGTATTACAGGTTTCCAAGTATCATGAAGGAGATGATCAGTCCGTAGAGGCAGACACCTTCTGCCAGACCTACGAAGATGAGGGATTTACCGAGTACGCTGGAGTCTTCGCTGATCGCGCCAAGGGCTGCGCTTGCTGCACTTGCCACGGCGATACCGCCGCCGATGCAGGAGAGTCCGGTAACGAGCGCCGCTGCCAGATATCCGAGTCCTGTAGCGAATCCGCTGTCAGCGCTTACTGCTTCTGCAGCCTGTACGTCCGGGCCGGCCAGCATCATGATGCCGGCGATGGCGAATGCGCCGAAGAAGAAAAATGCATTGGTTCCGATGGCACGTTTATAGCGCTTCTTTGATTTTTCACCGAGCAGATAGTATCCGAAAGGTACGATGATGCTCACGATCAGAGCGATGATAAAGATGATTTTTGTTGCTAAAGTCATGGTGGAATCCTCCTGATTTTTTATTTATTATTCTCTTTTTTGGAACTCTTTTTTGTATATGGTTCAAACGCATGTCCGCTGCCTCTGTAGAAGCGGCTGAACATTTCGTAATATTCCAGACGGAGTACCTGGATGCCGACGATTAATCCTTCGAATCCGCAGACGAACAGGTTGCCGAAGATCACGCCGATCCAGTTGGGATGTCCGCTTTCCGCGCCGGCGAGCTGCAGCACTACTTCCATGATCGCGGCGTGGCTGACGGCGAAAGCGCCGATACGGATGAAAGAGATCGTATTCGAGAAATAGCTTAAAAGTGTCTCGAACATTTCAAAAAATCCCTGTACTACAAACATGGCTTTGCCGGTTTCCATCTTGTCCGCACGTTTCTGGATCGCCCGTGTGATCGGCTCCCGGAAGAACATGACGATCAGCGGCACGCCGAACATGATCCCCAGGACAATGCCTCCCGGCAGCGTATTGCCGGTCATAAAAAGAACAATGGTCGCGACAACTGCCGCGTAGAAGACCAGACCGGCCAGTCCGTTCGGATCGAACCATGCGCTTTCGATATCTTTGCTCCGCAGCGCGTTGATGATGTGGAGCACCATCGCCACGATGATGAGGAACATACCGAATGCGACTGCAATGATGAATACGGTATTCAGCTTGCCCAGGAACGGAAGCGTGGTCATATTATCGATCGGACGCATCCACAGGGCGGGCAGCACATCTTCAAATCCAAAGATGCTGCCGAACAGAAATCCGAAGATGGTGGAGAATACACCGGCCGAAGCGATGATCCCCGCCAGCGGAGCTTTCTTAAAGTGGTAGATCAGAAGACCGCCGATCAGGAGCAGGAGTCCCTGGCCCACATCTCCGAACATGACGCCGAAGATGAAGGAGTAGGTGATGCCTACGAATACGGTTGGATCCATCTCGTTGTGGGCGGGCAGTCCGTACATCTGCACAAACATTTCAAAGGGTTTGAACAGTTTCGGATTTTCCAGCTTGGTCGGAGGTTCGCCGAAGTAGGCGTCGTGGTCGTCTTCAACGACAACGAATACCTTGTCGTCATCCTCCACTTCTTTGACGAATTTCCCGACATCGTCTTCCGCCATCCATCCGCAGAGAATGTAGTAGTCTTCTTTATTATCTTCCATCCGGGCCGCGAGCTTGCGGACATCGAAGTTGTTGGAAAGTTCTTCCAGACGGTTCCGTGCGGCGATGAGCTGGGGAGCGCGGTCAGAGAGCATCTCGCCTGCCTGTTTGTCCAGGTCATCAATTTCCAGATTGACCCGCGCAATCTCGCGTTCCAGAGACTGGTGTGCATAGGCGGGCGTCCCTTCGAACTCGTCCTTGAGTTCGATCCGTTCAAAGTGAAGGGAACGGAATACCGCGTCTACTTTCTGTGCGTCTCTGGGGGAAACAAAATAAGCCCCGTATACGAAACTTTCATCCCTTTCGCCTTCCACAAAGATTGCATTCAGATCGTCCATCAGATACTTCTGCATCTTATGGTAGAATTCTACTGCAATGCGGCCGAACCGGTAGGTGATATAATGATAGTTCAGCACTTTGTGAATATCGCAGTCGACAGGCCGGAAAGGAGCGATGATCTGCTGTTTCGCGCGAAGCTCCTCGATTTTTTTCTTTAATTTTTCCTTCTTTTCCTGAAGGCTCTGGTAGTCTTCATTTGCCTTGCGGACGAGCTCAAACATATCGTCAAGTCCGAGTCCGGAAGCCGGGGTCACGTTGTCTGTGTCCGGCAGATAGCTTACGAACTGGTTGGCCTTGGCAAGCGCATCACGGTATGGATTGAGTTCTACAAAAGGACGTAAGTTGTCTACGGTCTTGAGTTCAGACAGCGCGGACTCGAGCTGGATCTCATAGCGTGAGAGATACAGGTCGGTGACACGGTCAATGTCGTTCCTTGGGCCGGATATGTTGATGAATTTCATTTTAACGATCATTGGATCTTACCTCCGACGTAAGCCAGCGTCTCACCGGGTGTCAGGCTGTAGCGCACACACTCCATGGCGGTCGTCAGCTTTTTGATTTCCTCCTCCTTCAGGAAGAGATACGTGTTGATCGGGGCGATCGAATAGGGATTGCGCCTCCGGTCGATCGTATACAGATGATACAGGCAGTCTGCATACATTTTTTCGATGGTCAGCTTCCGGTTGAAGTTGTAATGATGTGAGTAATAAGTTCTCGACAGGGCATTCTCAAATTCTTCCAGTCCTGACGCTTCCACCATTTCCTTTACCTGGGCGGTGGAGAGCTTGTAGTGGATCGGGATGAGCAGCAGATAGATATCAGCCGGCTTCATATTATAATATTTCTTTGCGCGGTAGATCCACTGCAGGTTCAGGAGATCGATCTTGGAACCGCGGTCTCTCATGAACAGTTCCAGATCGTCTTTCTTCAGCACTTTCTTCTGTTCCTTCCATGTGGAAGTAAAATAATACAGATCCAGTGTCAGATTATAGTCGTATAATGTCACATCCTGCGCATCCTTAAGACGCTTGAGAGGAACGTAGTATTCCGTGTCCTTCAGGTTTTCCACCAGTTCGTCTGTCGTGCGCGAGGTGATGAGCTTATCGATGGAAATCTGTGAGTAGCGGTCGAAGAACGGCCGCTTGTAGTTCAGGTCGAACGGCTGCTTGTAATGATTGATCACAATGCGCAGGCAGTAGTTGATGAGATCGATCTCATAATTTTTCAGGATCAGTTTCATGAACTGCCGCTGCTTCTGCCCGCAGAAGCGGTAGAGTTTTGTATAATCGTGATATAGCGACTGGACCAGTACTTTTTCGATGTTGCCGCGGTGGATCTGATCCTCCGTCAGTGTATCCAGTGCATCAGCGTAAGCCGTGTTTTTCCGCAGGTATTCGGCGATCTCGGGTACGCTGCCCAGATTGGCGATCTCCACGAACTGTTCCGGTTTCAGAAGTTTGGCTTCCATGGCACGCACTTTCGTCACGATGCCGCTGTATTCAAGTAAGTTTCCCATAGGCTACACCTCGGTAATATGCCTGAGGATCTCGTGGGCGTATTCGGTGTGCTTTTCTTCATATTCCTGCTGAAGGGAGCGGATCAGCGCGTCGCTTGCTTCATTCTGGCCTTCAAGGATGCTGGCAGTCTTCTTTTCGAGTTCTGCACGGATCGCATCCAGACGTTCTTTTGTCTTTTTTTCCAGTTCATCGTCAAATGCCTTGCGCTTCTTATCATATTCCCGATCAAGAATTTCTTTTTCTTCTTCCGCGTGCCGGACAATAGCTGAAGCTGCGTCTTCAATTTCCGTCAGTCTGTTTACGATAGAGTCCATAAAAAGCCTCCTGTTTTCAAGAAATGAGGGGTTTTGGTCCCCCTGGCATCAATATACTTTATCATACACCTTTTGCCGAAAAAAGCAAGTTCAAAAGTTGATAAGAAGATGGTGTTCCGGCGGGCAAAAAAGCAGGCTTTGACCTTGCCGCACACCTGTGCTAAGATGATAAAGTCATTATGGAAGTTTAGATTATCAGGGAGGATGACCAATGAGACTGAGAAATATACCCAGAGCCAGAGAAACGATCCAGGCGCATCCGGCAGTGGTCAAAAATCCGGAGCTTCAGAAAGGATGCTGGGCGCAGGTGTTTGGCAACGGACGCCCCGTCCGTATAGAGATCGGTATGGGCAAAGGCCGTTTTATCATGAATATGGCGAAAGCTCATCCGGAATATAATTTCATCGGTATCGAACGCTATTCCAGTGTGCTCCTTCGCGCTGTGGAAAAATACGATACTGAGGAGTTCAGAGAATTGACGAATGTACGTTTTATCTGCATGGATGCGATGGAAATAAGCGATGTATTTGCGCCTGGCGAGGTGGAGCGCATTTATCTGAACTTTTCAGATCCGTGGCCCAAGGCCAGACATGCCAGAAGAAGGCTGACGTCCAAAGAATTTCTTGCAAGATATGAGCGGGTTCTGAAAGAGGACGGACTGCTTGAGTTCAAGACAGATAATACCGGATTGTTTGAATTTTCGCTGGAACAGATCGAAGAAGCCGGCTGGACACTGCTGGCGCATACCTATGATCTTCATCACAATGAGGAGCTGAACCAGGGGAACATCATGACGGAATATGAAGAAAAATTTTCGGCGAAAGGAAATCCGATCAATAAACTGATCGCTGCATATACTGTTATGGAAGAAAGGCGTTAAACTTCGTCTCTGAAATTAAAGCAAAGCGGGCGTTAAGAATGAAATGCTGGAAATCATGTGTATGTTCATTTGTATATTGCAGACCGGGGCTGAACAGGCGGATACTCTGCCTGCGCAGCTCCATGCAGGAAGTATGCAGGCTCCTGAATACAGATTTCTGCCATAGCGGATCAAATAGCGGCGGAAAAAGTCAGGGGAAGGGCTGCGGAGCATGTAAATTGAAAAAATGAGTAAAAAAATGCTGAAAAAAATATAAAAAAAGCTTGCAATTTCCGAAATGGTCATATATAATAGCTTTTGCGTTATTCAATAAAGCACAGACGATAAGCGCGATTAGCTCAGCTGGCAGAGCACCTGACTCTTAATCAGGGTGTCCAGGGTTCGAACCCCTGATCGCGCACTTGGAAATCGCTGATTTTGCGGACACTGGAGCCGCGGGGTCGGCGGTTTTTTTCGTGTAGCAATGAGCAGCGCGGAATCGAGGTTGACGCTGCTGCAGACTTATTATTCATTAAAATTATAAGCTATTTAAATTACGCCAATTTTGCGGAAATCCCATTTCATTTAGTATTTCATCCTTGGTTAATAAGCTGAGTTTTTTATCTAGCGTGCCAATAGCACGGTAGATTTCTTTACTCATTCGTTTATAATCATTATTTGATAAAAGTCTCTTTAAAGCAATTAAGCAAGCAAATAAATCACGCTTTCCCTTTAAATATTCTCCGCTTTCGTTTTGATCAATTCTTAATTGCTGATGATACGGTGTCGTAGATAAAGGCTTTTTGGTTCGAAAACAGTAGATTCGATTTCCGTGAGCACAAAAATTTCTTACAGTAGAAATGTATGTAAGGGCGCTTTCGAGCTCTTTATCCATTATGTTAAAACAGCGAGATATATTTTGGCGTTCCTGCGGAAGCATTAAACTGTAAAATTTACTAATTGTACCAAGCGTAAGTATATTGTTCAAAA
>DWVL01000074.1 GCA_019120275.1 Candidatus Mediterraneibacter excrementavium
TATGCTGAAGCAACAGAAAAGAAAAAACAAGAATCATTCGAGAATTTGGCAGCCAAATTAGATATCTTTTGAAAAGGGCTCACAAATTCGTGGAGTACAACAAAATTTTGAAAAGACAACAAATTGACAACAAAATGAACTGAATAATGAATGATGACGAAGGATTATGAATAATATGCTTATCCAGTTGTAAGCCGGAATAAGGAATAATAAGCGATCACGAAGAGATCATAAAATATTTCCCGACAATGAAGTCACAGGGCGCTGCAAAGACCGCGGCCAACAATGAAGCGCAGGCGGAGGCTGCCGAGGCGCCGGCTGTGAAGCTGGATCTTTCCAAAGTGAAAGTAGAGCCGCTCTTTGAAGAGTTCGTAGACTTTGATACATTCAGCAAATCGGATTTCAGAGTGGTAAAAGTTAAAGACTGTGTCGCGGTGCCGAAGTCAAAGAAACTCCTGCAGTTTACGCTGGATGACGGAACGGGCACGGATCGCACAATCCTGAGCGGTATCCGCGATTACTACGAGCCGGAAGAACTGGTCGGAAAGACCTGCGTGGCGATCACGAATCTGCCGCCGAGAAAAATGATGGGCATCGACTCCTGCGGTATGCTGATCAGCGCCGTATGCGAGTACGATGGTGAAGAGATGCTGAACCTGCTGATGGTGGATGATAAGATCCCGGCGGGGGCGAAGCTGTACTAAGATTGAGATGAATACGATATGAGAAAGAGGGTGCTTTGGCGCTCTCTTTTTATTCAAAAATTAAGGGATAATCATCATTTGAAAAAGATTTATGAGAGGAAGTAAAAAATGATTACAGACAGCGAAAAAAGACTGGAGGCGTTTGAAAAAATGCTCCGGTCGGTAAAGGAACAGTATGATTCTGCAGATGAGCGGATGAAAAAACTGAAAGCGGAAGGCAAAGAAAAGACAGCCACGTACCGTCAGCTCATGGGTAACAAGATGCAGCTTCAGAATATCATATCAATTTATAAAGTATATGATCTGCTAGATATAGATTAACTTAAAGATAATTTGCCGTTAACTGAAGAAATACTTAAAGATAGAATAAAAATATATGGATAATTTTATAAATGACATTCCGGATTTATTGGAGCTGCTTGCAGAGTAGTATGCCTCTGCAAATCTAAAACAGATTATAACAAAATGAGATCAGGAACGGCACTGCCGCTGAGCAGATCACGCCGTTGAACACGGACAGTACCACTGTCTCTCCATCAGTATACCGGATCATCATGGGGAGGGTGGTATCCTCGCTGGTCGCGCCTGCGGGGGCGATGCAGGTAGGGTAATTCAATTTCTTTGCGATCAGCGGGATACTGAAAAAAGAAAAAATCTCCCGCAGCAGATTGCTGAGAAAGGCGATGCTGCCTGCCTGTGCTCCGGCAAGATTTCCAATCGCAACTCCGCTCAGACTGTACCAGCCCAGTCCGGATGCGATCGCTGTGCTTTCGTTCAGCGGCAGCCCGGTGATCAGGCCGCTCACGATCCCGCCGGCAAGGGAACCGGCGATGATCCCTGCGGGGATCACGAAGATCCGGATATGATATTCTTTTATTTTCTTTATGATCCCACGGTTCAGTCCGATGCTGATGCCCACCAGGAACATCAGGGCATAGAGGATCAGATCTTTATGTGACACGATCATTTCAACAGGCAGTGTATCATCAAGTCCTGCCATTCCGCAGGCAATCCCGCCGACAAGTGCGATCAGAGCAAGATAAACCATCAGTCTTCGTCCTTTCCCTTTCCTTTTTTATCATTCAGAAATATTTTTGTGAGCGGATATACCGCGATAACTGAGAAAACCGCAGGGATCAGGAAGAACAGGATGCTCTGGGATCCCAGCGTGGTGATCGTATCCAGAAAATCTTCCCGGCTGCCAAGCATGACGCCCATAGAGAAGATCAAAAGCAGCGTGCATATGAGCTGCAGCAGTTCGTTGATGTGTTTCCATTTAACGGGGAAAAATATTTTCGATACAAGTATGCCTGCGCACATAATGATAATAACGTCCATGATAGAATCTCCTTGTTGCGGCCTGTCCAGGCCGCATCCAAAAGAATAACACAAAATGATCAATGTGAAAAGAAGCAGATGCGTAATATGATCAGTTAGGAATGTTCTGTGAAAAATGACATAAAACTGAGAATTATAATATAAAGTGAGGCATAAACAGAATAAAATTGGGTTCATAAAAATCAAGCAGGAAGAGGAGAGCTGACATGATTAAAAATCCGATCATTCCCGGATTCAATCCGGATCCGTGCATCTGCAGGAAGGGAGACGATTATTACCTTGTGGTTTCCTCGTTTGAATGGATGCCGGGACTTCCCGTCTATCACTCCCGGGATCTGAAACACTGGGAGCTGTACACACATGTGCTTACGGATGATGTGGCGGTGGATCTGAAAAAACTGCCTTCAGCCAAGGGGATCTGGGCGCCCTGTCTCACATATTGTGAGGCGGACGATCTGTTTTATGTGGTGTACGGGATCATGAATTCGATGAACGCCAGGTATTTTGATGTGGATAATTTCCTGATCTCTGCGAAAGATATCAGGGGGCCGTGGAGCGAACCGGTGTATCTGCATTCTTCCGGGTTTGACGCTTCCCCTTTTCACGATGATGACGGGCGTAAATATATCGTGGCGCTGGAATGGGAGACAAGGGAAGGATACGAGAAGCCGGGCGCGATCTGCATGGTGGAATACGACCCGCGCAAAAAACAGATCGCAGGCTATCCGAAACGGATCTGGCGCGGCGGGACAGACCGGGGATGCATTGAGGCGCCCCATCTGACAAAGCGGAATGGGTACTACTACATTATGTGTGCGGAAGGCGGCACGGGCTACAATCACTGTGTGACCATGGGGCGTTCAGAACAGGTGTGGGGGCCCTATGAAAAGGATCCGGAGAACCCGATCCTGACTTCCGTGCCGGGGGAATCCTATGAGCGTGATGATCCGGATCATCTGAAACCGCAGTACTATAATCCGGATACGGTCCTCCAGAAGGCAGGGCACGGCAGTTATGTGGAGACTCCGGCCGGGGAGGTGTATATGGTGTTCCATACCTCCAGGCCGTTTGTGCCGGAACTGTGCTGCACGCTTGGGCGGGAGACGGCGATCCAGAAAATGAAATGGACGGATGACGGGTGGCTCCGTACAGCGTCCGGAAGCGTTCTGGCTTCTGAGGAGACGCCGGAGAGTTCGATTTCGGAATGCATGCTGCAGCAGACGCCGGATTTTGATGATTTCGACGGCGGCGAGCTGGGGAACTGGTACTATGCTCCGAGGATCATGCCGCAGCGGTTTGCAGATGTGAAGGCGCGGCCTGGCTGGGTGAGGATCCGTGGTCAGGAGTCCAGGGCATCGCTTAATAAAGTCAGTATCCTGGCGAGGAAACTGACAAGCGTATACGCCCGGATCACTACGAAGATGGATTTTCATCCGGAGGTGTATCAGCACAGCGCCGGACTTATCATGTACTATGATAATATGAACTATATCAATCTGCGCAAATATTACAGTGAGACGCTGGGCGGAAGTGCCCTCTCGGTCATCCATCTGGAGAACGGACGGAAGACGGAATTCCTGGGGGCGAGAACGCCTGTGGATGACCGGCCTGTTTATCTCAGGCTGTGGATCCGGGGGAGAAAATCCTGGTTCGAGTGGAGCTGTGACGGAGAGGAATATACGAAGATCGGCCGCGTGTTTGATACGGCGAAATTTTCCGATGAGTACTGCAGGTATGGAGAATTTACAGGCACGATGGTGGGACTGACCTGTGCGGACAGGATCCGGCACATGCATTGTGCGGACTTTGATTTTTTTGAATATATTGCGGATGAGACGAAGCCGGTGGATTGACCACCGGCTTAGTTTGTTAATAATTGATAAAAATCCAGGCGTTGATGATAAGTATTTTTTCAAAATAATAAAATTTAGCACAAAAATCAGTAAAGAATGAAAAATTATTTGTCGAAATGTTGAAAAAATCAACAATATAGTATATTATATTTGTGATTTACGTCTATTTGAAATTACTTGGAGGGTATTGGATATACGGAGAAAGGACTTTTTATGCATCGAGGCAAAGAACTTCTGAAAAAATGTACGGATGAATTGAGCAAAGAACTGCCGGTGCTCAGGAAGATAAACAATCTGACGCAGAAAGATCTGGGGGATGTGATCGGGGTGAGCAGGCAGACGATAACGAATATCGAGAGTGGAAAAAGTGAGATGAAATGGACTACCTTTCTGGCGCTGATGTTTATTTTTTCACTGGACCATCATTCGGCTGAATATCTGAGAAGGCTGGACATTCCCTATACGGAAATGAGAGAATGGCTGGCCGAAAAGAGGGGAGCAAAGTAAGTTATGGATTTTTCAATTGTTATTCCTACATGGAACAGATCAAAGCTGGTAGACGCGCTGCTGAAATCTCTGTATGAAGAGCGTCGGAGTTATACGGACGGCAAGACGGAGGTCCTTATAGTAGACAGCAGCCGCGGCGAAGAGAAGGCGTCCATCGTGGAGTCGTGCAGCAAGTATGACGCACAGTACATAGAGGGCGATGACAGTGTCAGGAAGAAAAGAAACAAAGGGATCGATCTTGCAAAGTATGAATATATCCTGTTTATCGATTCGGATGTTACTGTCAGGCCGGGACTGCTGCGCAGCCATGCGGCGACTCTGAGTGAAGGAGCGTCAAATCCCAGGATCACGGGTTCTTTCGGACTGACGGAGTTTGTAGGGAAGAAAAAATTCTGGTGGAAAGTGATAGAATACACGTCATTTCTTGACTCGTTCGGTTTTGCGAAACAGATGCCGTTCGTATCGTGGACCATCGGAAATAATGTTGCTTTCCGCAGAGACGAACTGCTCCGGATCGGTAAATTTGAGGAAAATTTTCCGTTCAAGCTCGGCGGGGACGATCTCGATATGACGTACCGCTATACGAAAGCGGGGAATCTGATCAAGACAACACCCGAGGCAGTCACCTATCATTCCAGAGAAACATGGAATTCGCATAAAGCTGTCAATGACAGGGCAAAACGCTGGGGAACAATGGAATATCATATCCTGAAGCGGTATCCTGAACTGGTGCACCGGAGACTTCCCATGACAGGTGATGTGGCCGCGCTTGTGACATGCGTGGTGGGGATCCTGTCACTGATCAGGCAGTCGTTCGTGCCGCTGGTATTCCTTCTGGCATGGTATCTGCTCCTGTATTTTATGATGTACGGGCATTATGTCAGAAATAACGGGAAAACGAATCTGTTCTTCTGGACGATCGCGATGTTCCAGCAGTGGAAATACCGATTCTGGAGAATGATGATCTCGCTGAGGAAGCTGGATTTTTCGTTTGCGTTCAAAGGACAGTATTTTGGAATCTATCATATGAAATCTGATTATCAGAACAGTGTAAAGAAAACATGGCTCTATTACTACTCGATTTTTATTCTCATAATTTCCATGGTTATTTACAAATTTATTACACGGTAGCGAAAGGAAACAGGAAATGGGCAATATAAGTTTTAGTATCGTTGTTGCGACGAAAAGCAGGGTCAGGCTCCTGACTGAGCTGATCGAAAGCATCGATGTGGCAAGAAAGAACTATCCCGGAGACTGTGAGGTGCTGATCGTGGACGACAGTGTTCCGGACGAGAGCGAAGCGGTCCGGGAAGTATGCGGAGAGCATGACTGCAAATACATATTTTACGAGAACGGCGTTTCCGCAAAGAGAAATTACGGCGTCCGGCAGGCAAAGAATGACGTGATCCTTTTCCTGGATTCGGACTGCATCTGCACAGAGCATATCATTGAGCGGTACGCGGAGAAATACACGGATGAGAGGATTGCCGCTGTAGCCGGCCCGCTGGAGTTCGTGGGGGAGGATACCTGGTTCTGGAAAGCGATCGAGGCGACGCCGTTCCTGACCTGCTTCTATCTTCCGAGGTTTATCCCGAAAGTGGAATGGGGTGTGACGGCAAACTTTTCCGTCCGGAGAGATGTCTTCCTGGAAGTGGACGGGTTTGACGAATCCTTTAAAAGGCCGGCGGGTGAAGACGTGGATCTGGGAATGAAGATCTGCGAAAAGGGATACGAGATCAATGCGGCGGCGGAAGCGCTCGTCTATCACAGCAAGAAGACATGGATCCCGGTGAAAGCCATGTTCCGGAGGCTCAATTTTTACGGAACGGCGGACTGCGATCTGATACGCAAACACCCGGACAGGGGGGATCTGGTCCTGCCGAAAAGGAGTATGCTGTATATCATTTATGCGCTCCTTATCGTGCTGGTTTCGGTTTCCACAGGACAGCGGTGGGTGCTGGCGGGCATCCCGGTTGTTTTCCTTGCCGAAAATCTCGTGATGTCCTGGTTGGTGAACCGGCTGTCGCAGGAGAAGAAGGCAACGCTGATCCAGCAGTTTGTGGCTCAGCTTCTGATCCATGACAGTGATTTCGCGTATCTGAAAAGATGTGCGGCACTGGGGGATTTTTCCAATATCAGGAAGCAGATGATCTACTATGTCGGACAGTATAACGGCATGCTGGAGATCGGTTCCTATAATACATGGCTGCAGCTGATCCTGCTTATGTGTATTATGGCGGTTATCATTATTTTGCTGTAAGAGAGGGACAGTAAATATGTATGAAAAGGAAATGAGAAAGCTGATGGGCCTGTATCAGCAGGGGATATTTTCGCAGCCGTTCTATTCGGACAGGATCCGGGGAGCGGAGGATTTTGAGAGTTATGAGAAATTCTCTCAGATCCCGTTCATGTATAAAGAGGATCTGCGGAATACGAAGCCGTTTGAGCGGACGTCTGCATCGGTGAAAGATGTGTACGGCATTTTTTCCAGCAGCGGGACGACAGGCAATAAGACGTTTTATGTGTACAGTAAGAAAGACAAAGAAGTTTACAACGAGTTCGTACGGACATTTTACAGTGAACTCGGAGTAAATGAAAGGGATCTCGGGGGTGTGTTCGCTCCGGTCGATACCGGGGTCATGGCGCATTCCATGATGTGGCAGTTCACAACGATGGGAAGCGGCTATGTAAACTGTCCGGAGCCGTCTCCGGATAATATGATCGAATTCGTGAATGCCCTGCCGATCACGATCATTGCGACCAGGCCAAGCGTTGTCTGCTCCATTGCCGGTAATCCGGAATATGAGAAGGCGGCGGAGAAGTCAAGCGTGAGGATGCTTCTTCTGGGTGGCGGCTTCCTGACGGAAGGACGACGGAAATTTATCGAAAGGCTCTGGGGTGCAAGCTGTTACAGTATGTTCGGGATGAGCGAGGTGTTCGGCCCTATGGCGGGAGAATGCCGCTATCAGAACGGACTGCATTATCTGGATGATTATCTGCTGATAGAGGTCGTGGATCCGGTTACGCACAGGCCGGTGAAACCGGGTGAGTGCGGCGTTGCGGTGTATACAACCCTGTGGGATAAAGGATTTCCGATCCTCAGGTACTGGACAGATGACTATATCGCTGTGGATACGTCTCCATGCCGCTGCGGAAGCAACCTGCCGAGGTTCCGTTTCAAGGGCAGGCTGTCGGACTGCATTGAGACCGGAGGAAAGTACATTTTCCCGGGCATGCTCGAGGAAATCCTGTTCAGGAACGGATTCGAAGGCGAATACCGTGCGGTCCAGGGGGACGGGATCCGGGTTATTCTTGAAGAAACAGAGGGATCCGGTATTCCGGAAGGACTGAAAAAGGAGATCGACGACTTGTTTATGAGTGAAGTGGAGATCGCATTTGCGTCGAAGGAAAAGCTCCTGTATGACGGACATGCCCTGAGATTTACGAAAAGCAATAACAGAGTGTGAGGGGGAAAGGATATGAAGATTTCAGTTGTGATCCCTGCCTACAATGAAGAAAAATGCATCGGGCGGTGCCTGCAGGCGCTGAAAGAGGGAAGCGAACAACCGTATGAGATCATCGTTTCCGACGGAATGTCCTCGGACCGCACGGCGGAAATCGCTGAAAAATACGGGGCGGTCGTGATCGAAAACAGGCGGGGGCATGCGGCCGGCGGAAGAAATGCGGGGATCAAAAAAGCAAAAGGCGACATCATCGCTTTTATCGATGCGGACTGCATCCCTGACAGAGACTGGTTAAAGGAGATCCGCAAAGCGTTTGAGGAGGACGACATAGACGGACTCGGAACTTATATAGAACCGGCTGAATCGGACAATATTTATGAGGAGTTCTGGGGGCATTTATCTCTTCAGATCCTGATGTCGTACGGGAATGAACCTTATTATGTGAAGGACAAGACGCTGAACACCGCGTTTATTACGGCAAGCTGTGCGTATAAGCGTTCTCTGCTGTGCAGGATCAAAGGCTTCAGCAATTTCTTCGCGAACAATGCGGAGGATATAGACATATGCTGGAGGGCGCTGGACGCGGGCGCGAAGCTGAAATATGTACCGTCTGCCAGGATCATCGCGCATTCGCCGCGCACGTTAAAAGGGATCTGTAAAAAAAGCTTCCGGAACGGCATCTCAAGCTCCAAGCTTCAGAAAGTCTATTCGGACAGCAGGATCAACGTGGATAAAACCCTGTACATGGCCCTGTTTTCCAATCTGGCAGGCATTTTCAGAGGCAGGAAGTTTGCCCGCCTGTTTGTCGCAGAGATCGTGTGCCATCTGGCAGGGAAGTATTACGGAAGTATAAAGTGTGGTGTGATCAATATATGAGAAAGAAGAAAATCCTGTTCATTTCGGCGGGATTGTTCCCTATTCCGGCCAGCAGGGGAGGCGCGGTCGAAGAACTGATCGATACGTTCACGGAAAATAATGCGAAAGAAGACAGATATGACGTCTCGGTTGCAAGCTGTGCGTACGGCGGGCCGGAGATCAAGAAAAAGACCGGCGGAGTAAAGTACTATTATTTCAGGACGCCCTTCTATATCTCCCTTGCCGATAAGGTCTATTACCTGTATGTCGATAAGATACTGAAAGACTGGCGCAGCATGTTCAGACAGTATTATTTCCGAAGCAGGCACTATATAAAAAAGATCACAAAGAAGCTGGATCTGAAGGAGTATGACGTTATTGTCGTAGAGAATAATATGTCGCTGCTTGAAAAGCTTGCGGAAGCGATGGGGGAGGATTTTGACCGGAGATGTATGTACCACATGCACAGCGATCTGGTTGATAATGAGGAGATGATCCCCTATCTCGCACGCTGCCGGAAAATACTTGCGGTCAGTGACTATGTGAAAGACCATCTGTATGATACGGTTCCTGAATTCAGGGATACGGAAATCGTAAAGGTCACAAACGGGATCAGGATACAGCAATATACGGAAGAAGAAAGACGGGAGCTTCGCAGACAGATGCGCAGCCGGTACGGTATCGGTGAAGATGAGACTGTGTATCTGTTCTCAGGGCGCGTCAGTCCGGAAAAAGGCGTGCTGGAAATGACCAGGGCTTTCGCAGACGCACAGAAGGAATTCCGGAATAAATCCCGTCTGGTCATCGTCGGATCGGCAAGTTCAGGATCCGATAAAGAAACCTACTACTACAGGGAAGTCAGGGAAGCGGCTTCCCGCTGTCCGGACAGCATTATTATGACCGGATATGTAAAGCACGCGGATATTACATCCTATCATGTCATGTCGGATGCCCAGGTCGTTCCGTCGCTTATGAATGATCCGGCCCCGCTCACAGTCCTGGAGGGGATGTCCATGGGGATCTTCCTTCTTCTGTCCAGAGTGGGCGGCATCCCGGAATATTCCGCGGATTATAAGAATAAAATATTTTTTGAGCGTAATGATGCTTTTGAAGAAAATATCCGGGAAGCCTTTCTCTTTTTTGACAGAGAGAAGGCGCCCCACCGCTATGAAGAGAGCGTGTGTATTTTCGGAGAAGAAATTTATTACCGGGAACTTGCGGAGGCAGTAGATGTTTCGTAAAAAACTCAGGTATATCCTGCCCGGGACCGGAAGATTCCGATATTACAACCGGATCAGGATTTTCGGGTTCGACAGGGAGCGCAGGATCAGGCGGACATTCCGGGAAAAAGTAAAGATTGTGCTGGATACGGCGTCGGAAACGGTCATTCCTTTTACGGATATAGATATTACGACGTTCTGTAATCTGCGGTGTAAAAGATGCGCAAAATGCATTCCGTATTTTCGGGAGAGAAAACATTTTACTGCGGAAGAGATCCGTGAAAATCTGGAACTGCTGACAAGATATATCGATACGGTCTATGTGGCGAATATCATTGGCGGAGAGCCGTTCCTGAATCCGGAGCTTCCGGAGATCATCCGGATCTGTTCGGAAAACAAAAAGATCCGGACGCTGGAACTGACTACGAATGCGACGATCGTTCCCGGCGAAAGAGTGCTGCGTGCGCTGAAGGACGGCGGCATAACGGTCCATATCTCCAATTATCCGAACCTGGATCAGCGCTATGAAGAAAACAGGGAGAGGCTGATCGGGAAACTGAAAGAATACGGAATACCGTATGAATATCAGTTCCACGAGATCTGGCTGGATTTCGGAGAGATAGAACGGCACGGCTACACGGACAGGGAGCTGGAGAAGATGTTCCTTCACTGTCCGATGAACAGCTGCACTGTCTTTAACGGCAGGACGCTGTACCGGTGCGGGAAGGCAAGTTATCTTGCACAGCATGGAATGGAACCGGGAGCCGGTGATGTCATCGATCTGGAAGAGATACACAGCGGAGAGGAAATGAAGACGAAGATCAGAACGTTCTTTTCGGCCGGATATCTTCCCGCATGCCGGTACTGCAGCCTGCATCCGCAGGTGATCGCTGCCGCAGAACAGCTGGAGGGAGACGAAGCGCGATGATCTATGATTATATTGTTGTGGGCGCAGGACCGGCGGGGTGTGTCTGCGCCGGAGAATTGAAGAAGAGAAACTATTCTGTGTGCGTGCTGGAAAAACAGCGCCCTGACTACAGAAAAGTATGCGGGGACGGGATCAGCCACGTCTGCCTGCAGACGCTCAGGAGCATCGGGTTTCCGGTGGAAGCGTTTGAAGATGCCGGCGCTGTCAGGATCCGGAAATATATCCATTACATAAACGGCCGGCTGTATACGGACCGGATCGGTGAACATCACAAAGAGGCGTACGGACTGGCGAGAAACCGGACGGATTCGGTGTTCAGGAAGGTGCTTCTCGACGATGCCGGCGTACCGGTTTTTTACGGTATGGATGCCGGGGAGATCAAAAATACAGGGCAGGGATACGAAGTATGCGGCCTGCGGACCGAAAAGATCATCCTTGCTGCAGGTGCGTCCGCAAGGATAAGGATCGACGGCAGGGAAGTGCTCAGGCCGGATCCGGACAGTCCGGCGGGGATATCCGCAGTGATCCGTGCGAAGCGCAGCGGGGAACCGTTCTTCATGTTTGATTACAGGGAAGAATACGGCGGGACATACGGCTGGATATTCAGTACAGGCGATGGAGAATATAATGCCGGATTATGGCTCAGATCGGATAAGGCTTCGCTCAGGGCAGGGCTTGCTCAGTTCCTGGAACTCCGGGGAAGGGAATACCTGGGAGACGGATGGGAATGGATCAGCAGGCCAAGAGGCGCAGTCATGGGGATCGGGAAGAGGAGGATCTGTCCTGATGATTCCGTTATTTTTATAGGAGACGCAGCGAATACATCCAATCCGAAGGATGGGGAAGGGATCTCAGCGGCTGTGAAAGACGCGCTGGATTTTGTCAGCCGGCTGCAGTGACAGGATATGATGATGGAGACGGGGAAGGCCGTGCTGAAAGTGCGGCGTCAGAAAAGAGATAAAGTGGAGCTGACGGGGGAGAAGCACACCCTGGAAGACAGGAAAACAGGATATCATTTCCTTGACGGGAATGATATTGACGGAAGATTGATCCTGGAAGATACTCCGGGTGGCCGGACTGCGCGTCTGATCCTGGAGATTTCCAATACAGCAGTTGAGGAAAACGCCGGTCTTGAAATGGAGCGTCCGGTGGCTGTTGATCTGGAGATCGTGGAAAAACCGGAGAAAATGACGGCACTGTATCTGTTCAGCGACTGGTGGACCAGACCGGCTTTCCCGGCGGACTTCGATGAGATCCCGCCGCGGACGCAGGTCCTTTTCCTGAAATATCCGGACCGGTACGGATGTCTGATCCCCGGTGCGGGAGAAAGCTTTAAGACCTGTCTGGTGCCGGGCGGGAAATCCGTTCTTTCGATGGAAATGACGGCATACACGGGCGGGATAAACAGACTGGATGAACCGGCATTCATTCTAACGGAAGACAGGGATTTCTTCCGTGCAGTGGAGAGGGCTTTCGCACAGGCGGCTGAGTCCGGCGGGATCAGGCGAAAAGCGGAAAGAAGGCTTCCGCGCATGTTCCGGTATCTTGGCTGGTGCACATGGGATGCGTTTTATACAGAGGTCAGCGAAGAGAAGATCAGAGAAAAGATACGGGAGTTTGAGGAAAAAGAAGTGCCCGTGCGCTGGATCATGATCGATGACGGGTGGCTTTCCGTAAAGGGAAGCCGGTTATGCGATTTTGCGCCGGATCAGAAGAAATTTCCGGATGGTTTTGCGAAGCTGACGGAAGAAATCCGAAGCAGAGACGGGATTTCCTGGTTTGGCGTCTGGCATGCGCTGGGCGGATACTGGGGAGGGATCCTGCCGGAAAGTTCTCTGGATAAGGAAGAGGCGCCTCATCTGTGCCGGACCCCGAACGGGAAGGTGCTGCCGCGGCCTCAGGCGGAAGCCGCGTACGGGTTTTACAGGGACTGGTACAGGCTTTTGAGAAAAGAGGGGATCGACTTCGTTAAAGTGGACGGCCAGAGCGCGGTAAAGAATTACTATGAAAATATGATCCCGGTGTGTCGGGCGGCCAGAGAACTCCATGCGGGTCTGGAAGGCGCTGCCGCATGCTTTGACGGGGCCGTGCTCAACTGCATGGGAATGGCTGCGGAAAATCTGCTGGCGCGTCCTGCCACAGCGGTATCCCGGAGCAGTGATGATTTTTTCCCGGAAAGGGAAGACGGCTTTTCCGGACATCTGCTTCAGAATGCATACAATACGCTGTATCAGGATGAACTTTATTACTGCGACTGGGACATGTTCTGGACAGACCACAGGGACAGCAGGAAGCACAGCCTGCTCCGGGCGGTCAGCGGGGGACCGGTCTATTTCAGCGACAGGACCGGAAGCACCATGCCGGAAGTATTGAAGCCGCTCGTTTACGTGGACGGCGAGATCCTTATGATGGACAGAGGAGCGAAGATGCCGGCGGACTGCGTTTTCTCCGATCCGGCGAAAAGCGGCGTGCTGAAGCTGACCAACGTGGGCGCCTGCGGCGGAGAGAAAAGGGGCGGCGGGATCGCCGTATATAATCTTTCGGGACAGAAGCAGGCATATACGGTTTCCCCGTCTGACATAGCGGATATAGACGGATCCGGACAGTACTGGATATATGATTATTTCAGCCGCAATGCAGTGGTATGCAAAAGGCATGAAGCTGTCCGTGCAGAGATTGAAGAAGAAGGATACGCATGGTACCAGATCCTGTGCGGTGACGGCCCGGGAACATTTCTGGGACTGACCGGGAAGTATGCGGGATTCCTGGCGGTGGAAAGTATGTTTATGACGGAGAGAGGAATGACTGCCGTTGTCAGAGAACAGGGAAGTACGGGGTTCCTCTCGCTCAGGGAGCCGGCGGCGGTCCGCTGCAACGGCAGGGATGTCCTGAAGGATGTTGAAAGAAACGGCTGTGTTTATACGCTGGAACTGGAAGAGAAGAAGAATAAAATGATGTTGGAGGTCGTATGGGAGGAGTAAGCATGGACATATCGGCATATATACCGTTTATCGAACAGTGCTTTGAAGGAAGGGCCTATACCCTGGAGGATGTGCCGGGCGGCCGTTCCTACGATATTAAAGCAAAAGTGAACTGCGGCGGGAAAGATTATATTGTCAAGGTGATCGAGGGAAATTCCGGGCGGGAGGAGTATAACCCGGACAGAGTGGCATGGTATCAGGTCTTGTCCCGGATCCACAGTGAAGAACCAGGCATCCTGGGACCGCTCCGGTACGGCGTGGTCAATAACCACGTTGTTACACTGACAGAATGGATCCGTGGAACGCAGCTGAACGACCTGCTTGTCTCATCGCCGGAGCTGAGGATCCTTCTTGGAAGGAAAGTTGGCGCACTGCTGCATAAACTGCATCATCAGGAGTTTGTGGGCCGGCTGATCCGGGAAAAGAATGTCCGCATTGTGCCGAAAGTAATGGAGCGGATCACCCGTCTGGAGGATGAGATCAGGAGCTGCGGCATCCGTTTCCGGGGGATGGACAGGGCGCTGGATTATCTTCATGAGAACAGCGGCCTGGTATCGGAGGAGAGGGCATGCGTCGTTCACGATGACGTCCGGCCGGAAAATTTCATTTTTTCAGACGGAAATGTTTATATGTTCGACTTTGATTCCGGGACGATCAGCGACAGCTTTGCGGATTTTACATATCTTACTACAGTTTCCGGTTTCGGGGACAGGAAGTTTTCCTATGCGGTGATCTCATCCTGCTTTGAGGAGGGCATACCGGAAGGATTCTGGGAGACTAACCTGTATTTCAGCATTATAAAGCTGCTGGATTACGCGGTCTACAAGTATCATAAAAGCGGCGAAATGATCGGGGAGCAGGCGGATAATTATATCCGGATATTTGATGATTATACCAATCCGGTCCCGGACTGGTGGAAGCTGGCGGATGAACTTTACCGCGGCAGAACAATGTAAAAAGGAAAAGAAATATGGATGAAATAATACTGGTAAACACAGATGATGAAGAAATCGGATACGGCGAAAAAGCTTATGTACATGAGAAAGGGCTGCTGCACAGGGCGTTTTCCGTCTTTATCGTGAATAACGGGAAAATGCTGATCCAGAAACGGAATGCCAACAAGTATCATTCGGGCGGCCTCTGGACGAATGCGTGCTGTTCGCACCCGAGAAAAGGGGAGGCGCTTACGGACGCTGTACACAGAAGGCTGAGAGAGGAACTGGGGATCGACTGTGAAGTGGAGGAAGTGTTTGAATTCATGTACAGGACGGTATTTGCCGACGATCTGTATGAATATGAATTCGACCATGTATTTCTGGGAGATTACGAAGGGCCGGTGGAACTGAATGAGGATGAAGCGTCTGAGATCAGATGGGTCGGCCTGCAGGAACTGAAAGAGGATCTCGTCCGCCGTCCGGAGCGGTATACGAGCTGGTTCCTGATCGCCGCCCACAAAGTGATAAAAGCTGCGGAGGAAAAGGACAAATGAAAAAGGTGATGTCTTATCTCCGGCTTGACGAGTGGATGAGTTCCAAAGTAACGATGATGCTGGGGATACAGGCCTATTTTATCTGTATTAACCGGGAGGATATAACAGCGGCCGCCATGGAGCTGATCGTTTATTTCCTGTTCCTGTCCATGTTTCTTGCACTCAGTTACGTTTCCAATGATTTTTCGGATCTTGAGGCGGACCGGATGGCGGGGAAGAAAAAAGTGATCACGAACGTTCCCCGGTGGGGAGTCTGGCTGTCTGTTGTCCTGATGGCTGCGGCAGGAAATGTGCCGCTTATGCTTTATGCGGATGACAAGCTGCTCTGTGCAGTGCTCATCTTTGTCACGGTGTTTCTGGGGATCGCATATTCTGTCCCGGGCATCCGCTTCAAAGAAAGAGGGGTCTGGGGGCTTGCAGAGTGCTCTTTTGCGCAGCACTGCATGCCTCTGACGGTTCTGTTCCTGTTTTTTGAGATAAACCGGCTGAATGTATTTCTGTGGATCATCTGGTTTGTCCTTTCATTTCTGGACGGCCTGAGATACATCCTGATCCATCAGTATATTGACCGGGAAAATGACAGGGCCACGGGCATCCATACTTTTGTTTCCGACAGCCGGGTAAATATCAGAAAAGGGATCCTCTGCCTGTGTATACTGGAGTCGGTGTGCTGTATCCTGCTGCTCATACCGCTGCTGCCGGAGTACGCCGCTGTCGTGATCGCGGGACTGCTTTTCAATCTGCTTCTGGAGTTCTGTATCTGGCAGGTGCTGAATGTCTACGCCGGGAAGGACTGGCTGGTCTCCTATGATTCCGTTCCGCTGGAGGCGTTCCTGAATATCATCATGCCGGTTATGTTCGGGATCTGCATGATGAAGAGAAGCATATGGGCGGGGATCTTCAGCGTGTTTATCCTGATCTGCTGTTTCAGATCGCTGAAGATAAAGCTGGGGATCGCCGGCGTATACGTGAAGTCCAGGATTTCATAAACCGTTGAGAGGGGGATGGGATATTCCATGAAAGTAACAGTGTACTGTACGGAAAAGAATAAAACTGAGATCGGTAAGATCGCCGTCGCTGATCTTCATGAGCCTGCGGATTTCGTTACATATGAGGAACTGCGGAAGGGAGACGGCGCCCTGATCGCAGACCATGAGCTGGTGAATACGCTCAGGAAGGATGAGGCGGCGGGATATTCTCCGGTGTATATCTATTTTAAAAACCGTCTGTTTGACATTTCGCAGGCGGATCAGCTGGTTGAGGAAAGACGTTCTCTTGTGGAGGAGAAAGACTGGAGCGGCGCGAAGGATATCAATGAAGTGCTGTGCGATATGGATTTCCTGTGCAGGAATACAGTGAACCGGTCGTATCCGGATTTCTTCCAGATCGAATCAACGGATTTCTGCAACAGCAGATGCATAATGTGCGAGCATTACTTTACCCGTAATAAAGATGCACAGATCCTGCAGATGGAGACGCTGGAACATATGAGGGACGCGATACAGCTGAGCCGGCGGATCAATCTCAATGGCATGGGAGAACCGTTTATAAGCAGGCTGGTAAAGCAGCAGATCGATCTGTATGTGGGATATGGCAATAAAATTGTGGCAAATACGAATCTGTCCGTGCTGGATGACGAACTGATCGGGCGTATAGGAAGAGATTTTGAATGGCTCGCCATTTCGGTTGACGGCGCGCGGAAAGAGACTTACGAATCGATCAGAATCGGGATGTCATACGAAACACTCATCCGCAATTTATATAAATTAAAGGAAAAAGTGCCCCATGTAAAAAAGATCATATCTATGGTCATGATGCGGCAGAATGTATGTGAAATGCCGGAGCTGGTGGAACTGGCGCATGAGGTCGGGGCCGATCAGGTCGTTTTTCTGAATCTGAATCCTAATCTCATTATCGGAAATGCACAGGATGTTATGCTCAATTATCCGAAAACAGCGCAGTATTATTCTGCAAAGGCGATGGAAAAGGGAAAAGAGCTTGGCGTCCATGTGGTCGCTGCGAATGCGCCGGATCCGGGCGTTGAGCTTTGTTTTGACGATATCCGGGATGAACTCGGGAAGATGCAGAGCATGCCGATGTGGAAATCGGCGGAGGAAGAGCAGGAAATGCTGAAAACAGCCGGGATAGTCAATAAGTATATTGAAACACACGACCAGGAACAGAATACAACCGTTCCGACGAATGTCAGATGTTCGGGCGTCTGTGACTGGCTGCTCAAGAACTGTTATGCAGATCTGCACGGGAACATATCCATGTGCTGCAGGAATCTGATATACCGGGCGGGAAATGTGGAAAAAGAAGGCGATTTCCTCTCTGTCTGGAATGCGCCGCTGCTTAAAAAGTGCAGAGAGATCTTCTATTCCGGCTATGTTCCGGAAGCATGCCTGAAATGCGGGATGATCGAAAGCGGGGAACTGAAGTACCTGACGGCGGATATTACCCCGGATTTTTATAAGGACACCGCCCTGAAGAAAAAACAGAAGCAGGAACTGAAAACACTGTTGGGAGGCCCGCATGATCTGTGAAAAGGAAAAACAGGAAAATCTGAATAAGATCCTGGAATTTGAAGCCGGTGGAACAGGGCCGGACTGGGACGGCTCCGTTTCGTTCTTTCCCCGATTCATCCAGATCGAACATACGACCCGCTGCAATGCGAGATGCATTATGTGCAATCATCTGTATACCGGAAACAGAGGCGCGCGGGATATCAGCATGGATGTGCTGTATGCGGTCGGGGATATCCTGAAATATGCCGAGACGGTCATGCTCAACGGGGACGGCGAGCCTTTCCTGTATCCGGATATTGACAGGTCGCTGGAACTGTTCCGGAAATATGGGGTCAGGGTCGGTACGAATACCAATTTTACCGTGGTCCCGGAGAACGTATGGGGTTATCTGGCGGATGGGTTTTCTTTTATCAACATATCCTGCGACGGATCGGAGAAAGAACTGTATGAAAGGATCAGAAAAGGACTTTCATTTGATGATTTCACAGCCAATCTTTCCAGACTGGACCGCACGGCTCCGGATCTGAGGAAGAATCTGGACTGTGTGCTGATGCGGCAGAATATCAGCGATATGGAAAATCTGGTCCGTTTTGCATCGGGGCATGGATTCGCATCGGTCCGTTTTCATTCGCTTGGCGTGAATCCATTCATAGGAAATCAGCAGGATTTGGCAGACCTGTACCCGCATTATCTGGCGGAAAATATTGAGAAGGCCGTGCGGACAGCGGGAGAATGCGGGATCAGGATCCAGGTGCCGCGCGTGGCAGTGCCGGCAGAGGGGGATGCCAGAACGGATGCCGCCCGTGCGCATGCCGCAGAAGCGGAAGCGGCGGAACGGATCCGGAAGGCGGAAAGCCGTCAGGAGATCCTGTCGCAGCAGTATCTTGGCAGTCCGGTGAAGCCGGAAGATCTGACGGCAGGCATGTATGAATACGGAAAGATATGCAGATGGGCGGTTGAACGCTGCTATATCGATCTGAACGGAAGTCTGACGACATGCTGTTATGATGTGAGCCACCGCTACGGGAATCTGAAAGAACAGAGCTTCAGTGAAATATGGAACGGTCCGCTGTACAGGAAGCTGCGCAGAGAGATGGTAAAAGGCCGGCTTCCCGGGTGGTGCAGGGATTGCCAGTGGCTGAAGAATCCGGAATTCTGAGCAGGCGGCAGGACCGAAAAAGAACAAAAGGGGCAGAAAAAGATGACATTATATGATTCTGTAAATGACATAAAAGAGATGCTGTTCGGAGAAAAAGGCTCCGGATTTGACGAGATGCGGGAGGGCATCCGCAGAGAAGCAGAGAGTGAGCGCGTCACCATGCCGCCGCAGTACATGATGATGAAAATTACAAATTACTGCAATTCAGACTGTGTCTACTGCAATCATGCAAAAAGCAGGGCGCAGGGCGAGGTCAAAGAGGAAATATCACTGGAACGCATGCGGGCGATCATCGACCAGGCGGTCCGGCTGGGGGTAAAGGCGATCAGCATAAGCGGAGGGGAACCTCTGGTGAGAAAGAATGTGGAAGAGATCGTCAGACAGATCGCGGACAGCCATGTCGTCCCGGTCCTTCTGACAAACGGGTATTTCCTGAAAGAAAGGGCGGCGTCTCTTTACGAGAGCGGACTCAGGTACTTTATCATTTCCCTGGATTCCCTGGACGCGGATGATTATCTCGCGCAGCGGGGCGTGCCGATCGGACCGGTGTTGGAAGGGATTGAAGCTGTAAGGGATCTGATGCGGAGAGATCCGGGGATAAAGCTTCATATCACGCCGGTGATCACCGCCAGGAATATACGTCAGATGCCCGGACTGGTTGAATATTTTTCCGAAAAAGGAGCGTCCCTGCAGTTCAGTCCCTATCACCGGTTTATCTTTCATATGCGGGATGAACTGGCCGAGTTCAACTCTGCCGATGTGGATGCGGTCATCGACAGGCTGACAGAGATGAAGGAGGAAGGCTTCCTGATCGCAAATTCAAAGGCATTCCTGCAGCATTTCAAGACATTTATGTGTGAGGGGAAGGTCATTCCGGACGGCTATCAGTGCCTGGCCGGTTATTCCACGGTCTATGTCGATCCGTATGAGAATGTGCTCCCGTGCTGGAGCGGCGGATTCGGGGCAGTCGGCAGTCTCAGGGAGCATACGCTGCAGGATATCTGGTGCGGTGAGAAATATATGGAACTGAGAAAAAAGATGATGCAGTGCAGATGCCCGGGGTGCTGGCTTCTGTGCACCGGAGAGCTTACGATCCTTATAAATGGCGAAGAATAGATAAGACCTGGACGGAGAGGAAACGGCAGTCATGCGGATGAATAGAGAAGAATTTGTCAGAAAATACAGCACGATCTTTTTTGAATTTGATTTTTCCGGGTGCACGGAGCTGGAATATGACCATGAAATCTATGATCTCACGGACGGCGCCCGGCTTGAAGAGCTGATCAGACGTTCAAAAGAGAAAAAAGATTACCCGGTCTGTAAGATCGCCAATAATATCCTGGCTGTATATGAGGTGGAAAATCAGACGGTGCATTACCGGCATACGCCCGTGATGATGCATATCGAACTGTCCAGTTTCTGTGACTGCGAGTGCATCATGTGCAGGCACTGTTATGAGAAGAACAGCAGTGCGAAATATCTGCCGCGGAAGAGCTTTTATGAACTGGCTCCATATTTTGCGGCCTGCAGGATCGTCATCATCAACGGATACGGGGAACCCTTTATCCATCCGCATATTGCGGAGATCATCTCGGCTTTTGAAAAATACGGGATAAGACTGTTTACTACGACCAATATCCAGCATCTTCCGCCGGGCGGACCGGATCAGACAAACAAAGTGTTTGCAAGGATCAATGTCTCGTGCGACGGAGCGACCGCAGAAACCTACGAGTCGATCAGAAGAGGTGCGTCATTCGATACATTTGTCAAAAACGTGAAGATTCTCCGTGGGCAGTGCCCGGATGTGCAGCTGTTTATGTCTGTCGTGGCGATGCGGCAGAATATCGGAGAAGCGGTTGAACTTGTCCGGCTGGCAAAAGAACTGGGATTTGAGGAGATCCGGTTTGGCAGGCTGGGGTCCAATCTGTTTCTGGGAAATGAGAAAGACGAACTGATCTATTATCCGAATTACGCCTCTGCAATGCTGGAGAAGGCGAAACGGGAGGGGGAGAAAACAGGGGTGCGCGTGGTGACGCCGGTCATCATGCGCGGCAGCAGGATCGACGAGAAAGCGGCAGAACGTGAAAGAGTGGAGATATATGACCGTCCGTTTTTCGAGAGTGAGGAACATTATGCAGAACTGAGCGAAAAATATGCGCAGCTGAAGGAAATGCATCGGTTCGAGCATCAGCTGTATTCTACGGAGGGCGCGATCTCCTGCCGCGGACTGTGCCACTGGATCGGCTTCGGCCTGTATGTCAATTCATCCGGGAAAGTCCGTCCGTGCTCCGAAGTGCCGTACAACAGGGAACAGGAGCGGAGGCAGGAGATCATTGACCAGAACTGCAGCGAACTGAAGGAATTCCGGAGAAGATTCATTTCCGGAAAAGTTCCGAAAGTCTGCATGGACTGTGCGTTTATCATGAGTGATGAGATTGGATGCCTGAAAGTGGATCTTCAGGAATATAAACATTATTTTCAGGAAAAAGCGGGGTTGACAGACGAGCGATTATGAACTTTATGTTAGAAGCAGACAGAAACGGCAGGATGCGCTTCCTGTATACGGAGGGGGAGCGGATCTTTGAACATAAGAACAGACAGGTGTATATATACGGGTCAAAGGGGTCTTTTACAGCTGTTGAAATAAACCGTGCGGCGGGGCGCTGCCGTATTACCCAGAGTATGCTGGGAAGCAGTAAAACCGTTTATTATCTGGAGTACGGAAGCGGATATGTTGTCTTCACCTCGCTGAAACTGCTGCCCCTGATCCATTTTAAGCGCCGCTTTAATCCGGACAGGGAAATTGTCAGTGAGTTTCTGTACAACGGTTTTATCAGGAGCCGTGACACGCTGGTGTGCGGAGTCAGCAAGCTGCTTCCGGATGAGCGCATGGAGATAGAATGCGGGAAGCTTAAGATCCGCGCTTCTGAACGGATCCGTCCGGATCCGCGCCCGGTCAGTCTGAGTGAAATGTATGAAAGAGAAAGCCGGATCATTTGCGGATACATCGATCAGGCTGTTTCAGGAGACGGAAATGCGGATATTGCCCTTTCGGGCGGTTACGACTCGAATCTGATCCTTCATTTTCTGAAAAAAAGAAATGTCCCGGTCCGTGCATTTTCCATCGGCGGGCGAAGAGGGGCGGATGAAAGAGAGACAGCGGCCGGACTGTGCGGGGCCGGCAGGAATATCCGCCTCCTGACCGGGGAAGTGGGTCCCTGGATCCGGAATGAATATGAAAAGATCGTTGAAATACTGGAAGGCAGTATGTATGAGCGGGGGATCTTCCTTCAGTATGCGCTTGCCGGACTTCTGAAAACGCACGGCGTCCGGTCTGTTCTGCTGGGGGAGGGCGCGGACCAGGTGTTCAACCGGAATTTTTATGACGGCAGGGAACCGTCCTATCTGACAAATTATAATGACAATCCGTATGAACTGGGCGCAATGGTCGTATTGAAGAAAAGTATCCTCATGCTGGATGCTTTCGGGATCACCGGACTGTATCCGTTTATAAGCAGGCAGATGCAGAAGCTGGGAGCTCAGGTTATGGAGGAAAACGGGACATCCAAAACCCGGCAGAAAGAGATGTGCCGGAAATATTTTGACAGCCGCACAAACCGTCTGGTGGGGAAAAAACCCGGAAGCACTTCGCTGTGCGCGCTGTTCCGGGATCCTTCGGAAGAGGAGGCGTTTATCGCCGGGGTGCAGAAGTCGAATGAATTCTACGATCCGTCATTCAGGATCTCGTATAAATACGGTCCGGGAGAGTCGGAACTGGATTACTATTTATGCCTGGAATATCTCAGGCTGTTTAAAAAAATATTTTGTGACTGAACGCGGGGTGAGAAAATGAAATGCATAGAGTGTGAAGTGCTTGCGCCGGCAGGGAGGGTGACGGACATCGTTCCGCTTCTGGAAAACGGTGCGGATGCGATATACGTCGGACTTGCCGGATACAGTGCCAGACCGCAGTCGTCAGATTTTACGGCGGAGGAGATCGGGCGGATACTGCCGGTCATCCACAGGGCGGGGAAGAAGCTGTTTGTCGCGGTGAACGCCAATGTCCCGGGCCGGGAGATCGAAGGACTGTGCGGGATCATACAGGAACTTGATGACAGAGGGATCGACGCACTGATCATATCGGACTATGGCCTGATGCGCCGTGTCTCGGGGAGCGTCAGACATGCCCAGCTGCATGCGAGTACGCTTGCCGGGGTCTACAATTACAGAGACGTTCGCATGCTGAAGCAGATGGGGGTGAGCCGGATCATCCTGTCTTCAGATCTGTTTGTGGATGAGATCGCCGACATAACGGACCGGATCCCGGATATGGACTATGAGATCGTGGCGGACGGGGGGATCTGCTTTAATTCCAACCGCCAGTGCCTGCTCCCCCACTACGGGCAGAAAGAAGGGTACAATGTATACTGTCAGAAGGAATACGAACTGCTCAGAGACGGGATCGTCACAGGCCGTGCAAAGCGGATCGGGAACAGTCCGGGGAAGATCCACCGCACACTGGGGATCTATCTCGGACTGGGGATCCGGTCATTTAAGGTGGAAGGAAGGACGAACAGCCTGGATTACATTTTGCAGAGAGTAAGGGATGTGGCGGAGAGCAAACGGTTTTACCTGGAGCACCTGCCGGAAATCCCGGGTATGATGCACTATATAAGGAGAAGCAACTGGTACGGGGTATGAAAATGAAAAAACATTTTGTGGGCCGTGAGAGCTATGATCCGGAGCAGGTCGGTCAGCTGTGCGGCAGGGATGAAGTAAAGGGCATTATTCTCGGCGATCTGTTCTGCCAGAAGCGGATGTTCAGAAACGGGATAGCGGATCTGATCCTTCTGACGGATCAGGTGCTTTCGTCGGGGAAAACGGTTATTTATCAGGCGCCCCTCTATGTCACGTCCAGAAATGCAGATGAAGTGGCGTCGGTCCTGAATCTGATGGACGGATACGGGAAAGAATCCTATGTGATCGTGCAGGATTTCGGTACAGCGGAAATGGCGGCCTGTGACTGCGGCAGCATCCGGCTGATATGGGGGCAGCTGGGGCGGGTGAGAGAAAGGAGATATTCGGATGACTTCCTTCTGTTCCTGAAAGAAAAGGGGTTCACAGGGATGGAAACCGGTGATCCGGATTTCGCGGAGAGACTGCGGTCTTTCGGACTTGTCCCATTTTTTAATACGGCAGTCCTTCAATACCAGACCCTGGGCAGGATCTGCTATGTGGAATATCAGACGGGACGCTGCGATCCCGGACTGTGCCATACCGGATGCCTGAGTCTCAGAGCAGAGCATGAGGAATTTGAAATGACAGTGGACGGCTATATGCTGGGGAAAAAATACCGGCCGGTGCCGGAGCAGACGCTCAGGGAAATCTGTGCCGGACAGAATGCCGAACTGATCGTGAGAGAAAATATAAATGAAACCGGAGAGTAAAGGGATGAAAAAAATATTAGTAACAGGCGGGGCCGGATTTATCGGCTCACATTTATGCAGACGGCTGCTGGATGAGGGGAACAAAGTGATCTGTCTCGACAACATGTTTACGGGAACCTATGACAATATACGGGAACTGTATGCCCGGCCCGGATTTGAATTTGTGAATGCGGATGTGATCAATCCGATGCACATAGAGGTGGACGAGATCTATAATCTTGCATGTCCTGCAAGTCCTGTCCAGTATCAGTATGACCCGGTCATGACGACGAAGACAAGTTTTCTGGGAGCGCTCAACATGCTCGAATTGGCCAGGAAAATGGGTGCAAAAATCCTGCAGGCCAGCACAAGTGAGATATACGGGGATCCGCTGGTGCACCCCCAGACAGAAGATTACAGAGGAAATGTGAATACGATCGGTCCCCGCGCCTGTTATGACGAAGGGAAAAGAGTGGCTGAGACATTATTCTCCGATTACCGAAGAATGTACGGAACAGATGCGAGGATCATAAGAATATTTAACACGTATGGACCGCATATGCTTGAGAATGACGGACGGGTGGTGTCAAATTTCATCATGCAGGCCATACATAATAAAAACATAACGATATACGGGGACGGGACGCAGACCAGAAGCTTCTGTTATGTGGATGATCTGGTGGCCGGCATGATCGCAGCCATGAATAAAGCGGATTTTACGGGGCCGGTGAATCTGGGTAATCCGCGTGAAATGACAATACTGGAACTCGCAAGAATGATCATCCGCAAGACCGGATCCGGGTCTCAGATCGTCTACAGGCCGCTTCCGGTCGATGATCCGGTGAAAAGAAAGCCGGATATATCCTTTGCCAGGAAAGAATTGGGCTGGGAGCCGCAGACGGATATTGAACAGGGGATCCGAAAGACGATCGAATATTTCAGGATGAAGTACTGAAATTTGCGGTCCGCACAGGAGAATTCAGAATGAAATCAGCGAACTTGCGTATATCATTGAGCAGGCATATAAAGCAGGAGATTTTTCCTGTTAAGGCAGTTGATACAACAGCCGCAGGCGATACATTTACCGGATACTTTATCGCAGCCAGAGTCGGTGGGAAGAGTGTTAAAGAAGGACTCAGAAGAGCTTCGATAGCTTCTGCTCTCGCGGTTTCCAGAGAAGGCGCCGTACCATCCATCCCGACAAAAGAAGAGGTGGATCAGGCGGAAAGAAGGGGCTTTGTCTGAAAAGCTGTGGAGACGGACACTGCGAAGATAGACGATTGTATACCTGCCGGATATATGTTAAACTGGTATAGCGTTAAAAAACGAAATATACAGATAACAGGAGCAGAGTATCATGCCGGTTTTTGATTTTAACAATACGCCGCGGGAATCGGATATTCCCGAATGCACATATGAAGTATTTTATTCCAATAATCAGGAGCCGTCCGCTGCGCATCCGATTCTGGTGCTGGATAACAGTGCGGGGAAGCTGGAGCATCACTCTAACGGACTGTTTACCAATCCGGTCCGGCGGACCGCTTTTGAATTTAAAGGAGAGGAAGGTACAGTCAGCGCGGATATCCTTCGGATCGATGCGCGTTTTGTCAGTCTGCTGAAATGGCTGGGCGAGAACCACATTAATGTGCGTCTTTCCGGAAAAGTGACGGATGAGGGATATGCGGTATACAAGATCCGCGAAATCGCCTTTGGCGGCGGATCCAAACTGTCTGCGGAGGACGGATTCCTGCAGTTTATGATCGAGCGTCTGCTGGCCAGTGATGCGCCGTCCGAGGAGATCCCTGATGAGGATGAAGAAGAGACCGGGGACAGCATGAAGCTGACCAGTATCCAGAGTATTACAGACTTTATGACTTGTGCAGGAAGGACGCTGCCGGATAATATCCGCCTGTGGGCGAGACGGAATCTTGCGGTTGCCCGTTCCAATGAGGTGTCGGCGGAGGAGCGGCGGCATGCCCAGCGTGCGCTTTCCATCATGATGAATATCCAGTGGAAGGGAAATTATTTTGAGGCCATTGATCCGGATGAGGCCCGTCGGATCCTGGATGAAGAACTTTATGGTATGGAATCGGTCAAACAGAGGATCATTGAGACGATCATCCAGATCAACCGCACCCATACCCTGCCCGCATACGGTCTGCTGCTGATCGGACCGGCAGGAACGGGAAAATCGCAGATCGCCTATGCGGTGGCGCGTATCCTGAAGCTGCCGTGGACGACCCTGGATATGAGCTCCATTAACGACCCGGAGCAGCTGACCGGAAGTTCAAGGATCTATGCCAATGCAAAGCCAGGGATCATCATGGATGCGTTTTCCATGGCGGGCGAGTCCAATCTGGTCTTCATTATCAACGAGCTGGACAAGGCGTCCGCAGGCAAAGGAAACGGCAATCCGGCGGATGTGCTCCTGACGCTTCTGGACAATCTGGGTTTTACAGATAATTACATTGAATGTATGATCCCTACGTCCGGCGTATATCCGATCGCTACGGCCAATGACCGGGATCAGATCAGCGCGCCGCTCATGTCGCGCTTCGCTGTGATTGAAATACCGGATTATACAGAAGAAGAGAAAAAAGTGATCTTCTCCAGATATGCACTTCCGAAAGTGCTGAAGCGGATCGGCATGAAAGAGGATGAATGCGTCCTGACGGCGGACGGACTGGATGCGGTGATCGAGATGCACCGGAATACCAGCGGGATCCGCGACCTGGAACAGGCGGCGGAGCATATCGCGGCGAACGCACTGTACAGGATCGAAGTCGGACAAGTGGCTTCGGTGACATTTGATGAAAAAATGGTAAGAAAAGTTCTTGCATGACATGGTTTGGGACGTAGTAAAATTCAATTTTACTACGTCCCAAACTGCATTTTGCCCTGTCCCTAAATCAGGATTTTAGGGTTTCTCTCAGTATTTCTGTTACTTCTTTTACAGGGATGATGGTGAGTTTTTCTTTCACTTCATCTGCCACGTCTTCCAGGTCTTCCATGTTTTCTTTTGGGATGAATACCCGTTTGATGCCGGCCCGCTGCGCGGCCATCAGTTTCTCCGGCAGTCCGCCGATGGGCATGACGCCGCCCCGCAGGGAGACTTCGCCGGTCATGGCGATGTCTGTGTCCACCGCCCGGCCGGTGACCAGAGAGGCCAGCGCAGTGGTGAGGGTGACGCCGGCGGACGGGCCGTCTTTCGGTACGGCTCCTGCAGGCACGTGGATGTGCAGGTCATGGTCTTCCAGCACTTTGCATTCCTTCGGGTACATGGAGCGCACGAGGGTGAGGGCAATCTGTACGGATTCTTTCATGACATCGCCCAGTTGTCCGGTGATCTGTACTTTGCCTTTACCTTCGGTCAGCTTCGTCTCGATAAAGAGGATGGCGCCGCCTGCGCTGGTCCATGCAAGTCCGGTCACGACGCCGGGGATCTTCCGGCTAAGCCGCCGTTCGGCGTGGATCTGACTGCGGCCGAGGTAATCAGTAAGATTGCTTCTTGTTATGGAGAGTGCCCGTACCGGAACCGCGCCGTTTTCAGTTTCTGAAGGATTTTCAGTCGCCTTTACAAGTTCCACAGCCGCGGACCGGCAGATGGTCTCGATGCATTTCTTCAGGTCGCGGACGCCGGACTCCATTGTGTATTCATCGATGATCTGCCGCAGGGCGCCGTCAGTAATCTTCAGCATATTTTTGCGGATACCGGTGGCTTCCTGTGCTTTCGGGATCAGGTGTTTCTTTGCAATGTGATATTTTTCCACCGCCGTGTAGCCAGGGAATGAAATGACTTCCATACGGTTCAGCAGCGGCTCGGGGATCGTATCGGTGGTGTTGGCCGTGCAGACGAAAAGGACGTTGGACAGATCGTAGGGCACGTTCATGTAATGGTCCGTAAAGGTGCTGTTCTGTTCCGGGTCCAGTACTTCCAGCAGGGCGCTTGCGGGATCCCCGCCGTAATCTTTGGCCAGCTTGTCCACTTCATCCAGCACCATGACCGGATTGGACGCGCCGCTCCGCTTCATGGCTTCCATGATCCGTCCCGGCATGGCGCCGATGTAAGTCCTGCGGTGTCCGCGGATCTCCGCCTCGTCCCGGATGCCGCCCAGACTGATGCGGGCGTACCTGCGTCCCAGTGCCCGCGCGATGCTCTGACCGATGCTGGTCTTGCCGGTGCCGGGGGCGCCTACGAAGAGCAGGATGGAACCGTACTGCTTCCGGTTCAGTGCCATGACAGCCAGCTGCTGGATGATGCGCTCCTTTACTTTCTTCAACCCGTAATGATCTTCGTCCAGGATCTCCTGGGCCCGTTTCAGATCGATGGGCGTGTAGGTGGGCGCTTTCCATGAAAGGCTCGTGACAAAGTCGAGATAGTCATAGAGCAGTCCGTACTCGTGACTCTCCTTGCCCTCCTGCCGCATGCGGTTCAGGACCTTTTCCGCTTCCTTGCGTGCTTCGCTGTTCATGCCGGATTCGGCGATCTTCTTCTCGAACTTCCGCACATCGGAAATATTTTCCGGGTGCATGTCGTCCAGTTCTTTCTGGAGATAATTGATCTGCTTCTTCAATGCGGCTTCCCGGTAAAGCTGTTCCTGGTCGTCCTTCTGGGCTTCCTGGGCCTCGGAAGAGACTTTGGCGATCTCCATGAATTCCCGGATGGCCCGGCTGATCAGATCATACCGCTCCCGGACAGAGTCGGCCGCCAGGATCCGGTATTTCTCCTCCACGGTCAGGTTCAGATATTCAGACAGGGATGAAGCCATGTCGTTGACATTCTTCCGCTGGAGAATGTACCCCCGCGCCCACAGGCCCCACTGGTAACCCTGGACGAAACGGAGCAGGTCGGCGCGCAGAGCGGCGAATACATTCTGCTGTTCTTCTTCCGGCATATCTTCCACGCACGGGCGCACAACAAAGGACGCCCGGACGTCGCCGTCCTCAATGACCGGGTCAAGTATCTCCACCCGGTCCAGAGTGCGGATCTGGATCACGTCTTCGTCGCTGATATTTTCAACCCTTGCGGAAACGCCGATGGGATAGAAGTCGCCGGCTTTGAAGCCGTCGCTGTCCGTTTCATTTTTCAGCATGACAAACAGAAGCTCAGTGTCGGTTTTAAGCTCGCTGTCCCTGTCCTCGAAGAAATCCTTCTTAAAGAAATAGGTAACATTGGGCAGAAGGAGTATATTGTAAATCGGCTGGATAAACATATGCATCATCCTTTCGTTATATTATGCGTCATTGATTGGCGTAAAATTATTAGCACTCAGATAAGAAGAGTGCTAATTCATATATAGAAAGGTAGCATAAAAAGAATGAGATGTCAATAAGTCAGAAAAAACTGGCAGAAAAAAGAAAATTTAAAAAATTAGCACTCACCTCTTGGCTCGTTTGGGGTGGTTTTGTCCTGTGGTGTCAGAGCCCGTAAAGCCTTATTTTACAAGGCTTTTG
>DWVL01000009.1 GCA_019120275.1 Candidatus Mediterraneibacter excrementavium
AAAGGCCCCGTATCAGCCCACAGGCGATCAGCCGCAGGCAATCGAGGCGCTTGTAAAAGGGTTCAGGGAAGGCAATCAATGCCAGACTTTACTAGGGGTTACGGGATCTGGAAAGACGTTTACGATGGCCAACGTGATCGAGCAGCTGCAGAAACCGACCCTGGTCATCGCCCATAATAAAACACTGGCCGCTCAGTTGTACGGAGAATTCAAGGAGATGTTCCCTGATAACGCAGTGGAATATTTTGTCTCCTACTACGACTACTACCAGCCGGAAGCCTATGTCCCCTCCTCGGATACCTACATCGCGAAGGACTCTTCTATCAACGACGAGATCGACAAGCTGCGACTTTCCGCGACGGCGTCCCTGATCGAACGGCGGGACGTGATCATTGTATCCAGTGTGTCCTGCATATATGGCCTGGGTGAGCCGGAGAACTTCGAGAAGATGATGGTTTCTCTGCGCCCGGGCATGCAGAAGGACCGGGACGAGGTGCTGCGTCAGCTGATCGACATCCAGTATGACCGCAATGACATGGATTTCAAGCGGGGTACATTTCGTGTGCGCGGCGATGTGGTGGAGATCATTCCGGCCAGCGAAGCGGATACAGCAGTCCGGGTGGAGTTTTTCGGCGATGAGATCGATCGGATCGTACAGATCGACGTGCTGACCGGTGAAATCAAAGGCGAACTGGAGCATATTGCGATCTTCCCGGCGTCCCATTATGTAGTGCCTGCGGAACAGATCCGCCGGGCAGCAGCTGCCATCGAGGAGGAACTGGAGGAAAGAGTCGCCTATTTCAAGGGCGAGGGGAAGCTTCTTGAAGCCCAGAGGATCGCGGAGCGTACGAATTTTGATATCGAAATGCTCAAAGAAACAGGGTTCTGTTCCGGGATTGAGAACTATTCCCGCCATCTGGCAGGACTTGCGCCGGGGCAGCCGCCGCATACGCTGCTGGATTATTTCCCGGACGATTTTATCATGATGATCGACGAGTCGCATAAAACGATCCCACAGATCGGAGGAATGTTCCATGGCGATCAGTCCAGAAAGACAACACTGGTGGATTACGGATTCCGTCTGCCCTCCGCCAAGGACAACCGTCCCTTGAATTTTGAAGAATTTGAAGGTAAAATTAATCAGGTTCTGTTTGTGTCGGCAACGCCCGGGCCATATGAGGCGGACCATGAACTCCTGCGGGCTGAACAGGTAATCCGTCCGACGGGACTTCTGGATCCGGAAGTGAGCGTGCGGCCGGTGGAGGGGCAGATCGACGACCTGATCAGCGAGATCAATAAAGAGACGGCGAAGAAGAACAAAGTCCTGGTGACTACGCTGACCAAGCGTATGGCCGAGGACCTGACGGATTACATGCGTGAGGTGGGTATCCGTGTGAAATATCTCCATTCGGATGTTGACACTCTGGAGCGGACGGAGATCATCCGCGACATGCGCCTGGATGTGTTCGACGTGCTGGTCGGCATTAACCTGCTCCGTGAAGGACTGGACATCCCGGAGATCACCCTGGTGGCGATCCTGGATGCGGACAAGGAAGGCTTTCTTCGTTCCGAGACGTCCCTGATCCAGACCATCGGGCGTGCCGCCCGAAATGCAGAGGGGCACGTGATCATGTATGCGGACACGGTGACAGACTCCATGCAGATGGCCATCGATGAGACGAAACGGCGCCGTGAGATCCAGATGAGATACAATGAAGAGCACGGTATCACGCCTCAGACCATTAAGAAGTCAGTACGTGATCTGATCAGTATTTCAAAGAAGGTAGCAGCGGAAGAGATGCGCATGGAGAAGGATCCGGAATCCATGAGTGCGCAGGAACTGGAGAAGCTTATCAAAGATATGACGAAACAGATGAAGAAGGCCGCGGCGGAGCTGAACTTCGAGGCGGCGGCAGAGCTGCGTGACAAGCTGGTCGAACTGAAGAAGATGCTTCATGACATTGAAAGATAGATTATACAACAGGAAGGGATCATATACACATATGGGAATTAAAATGGACGCCCGGCAGTACATCCGTATCCGGGGTGCAAATGAAAATAATCTGAAGAATATCGACGTGGATATCCCGCGAAACGAGCTGGTCGTGCTGACCGGCCTGAGCGGTTCGGGAAAGTCCTCGCTGGCCTTTGATACGATCTATGCAGAGGGGCAGAGGCGCTATATGGAATCTCTGTCTTCTTACGCGCGTCAGTTCCTCGGCCAGATGGAGAAGCCGGATGTGGAGAGTATCGAAGGACTGTCCCCGGCCATTTCCATTGACCAGAAGTCTACAAATCACAACCCCAGGTCTACCGTGGGAACGGTGACCGAGATCTATGATTACTTCCGGCTCCTCTATGCGAGGGTCGGCATTCCGCATTGTCCGAAATGCGGCCGGGAGATCGTGAAGCAGACCGTGGATCAGATGGTGGATCAGATCATGGCGCTGCCCGAGCGGACCCGGATCCAGCTGCTGGCGCCGGTGGTGCGCGGGCGCAAGGGAACCCATGCGAAGCTTCTGGAGAGAGCGAAGAGAAGCGGTTATGTACGCGTGCGTATTGATGGAAATATGTACGAACTGTCGGAAGAGATCAGCCTGGATAAAAATATCAAACATAATATCGAGATCATCGTGGATCGTCTGATCGTGCGCCCCGGGATCGAACAGCGCCTGACAGATTCTGTGGAGAGCGTGCTGCACCTGGCGGAGGGACTGCTGGTGGTGGATGTGATCGACGGCGAGCCGATGAATTTCAGCCAGAGTTTCTCCTGCCCGGACTGTGGGATCAGCATCGAGGAGATCGAGCCGAGAAGTTTTTCGTTTAACAATCCGTTCGGCGCCTGCCCGGAATGTTTCGGACTGGGGTATAAGATGGAGTTCGCCGAGGAACTGATGATCCCGGATCCGTCGCTTTCGATCAATGAAGGCGCGATCGCTGTGCTGGGATGGCAGTCCTGTGCGGACAAGGGCAGTTTTACAAGAGCGATCCTGGACGCATTGTGCCGGGAGTATGATTTTGACCTGGATACGCCGTTTGAAAAATATCCGAAGAAAATTCATGATATCCTGATCCACGGCACGAACGGAAAAAGCGTAAAAGTATATTATAAAGGACAGCGGGGCGAGGGCATCTACGACGTGGCTTTCGAGGGCCTGATCAAAAATGTGGAACGCCGTTACCGGGAGACCGGTTCGGAAACGATGAAGGCGGAGTACGAGACCTTTATGAATATCACGCCCTGTTCTGCCTGCAGGGGACAGCGGCTGAAGCCGGGCGCCCTGGCGGTGACAGTGGCGGATAAGAATATCGCGGAAGTGACTGCGCTGTCCGTGGAGAAGCTGCAGCGGTTCCTGACAGACCTGAAGCTCTCTGACACCCAGATGATGATCGGTGGACAGATCTTAAAGGAGATCCGCGCACGGGTGAAGTTCCTGATTGATGTGGGCCTGGATTATCTGACCCTTGCAAGGGCGACCGGCACGCTTTCCGGCGGCGAGGCGCAGCGCATCCGCCTGGCGACCCAGATCGGATCCGGACTGGTGGGAGTGGCCTACATTCTTGACGAGCCCAGCATCGGCCTGCATCAGCGGGACAATGATAAGCTTCTGGCAACGCTCAAACACCTGCGGGATCTCGGGAATACACTGATCGTTGTAGAGCATGATGAGGATACGATGCTGGCTGCGGACTATATCGTGGACATCGGGCCGGGAGCAGGCGAACACGGCGGCGAGGTCGTGGCTGTGGGAAATGCGCAGGAGATCATGAAGAACCAAAATTCGGTCACGGGCGCATACTTAAGCGGAAAAATAAAAATACCCGTACCGGCGGAACGCAAAACCCCCGCCGGCTGGCTGAAAGTCATCGGGGCGCAGGAAAACAACCTGAAGAACATAGACGTTTCCTTCCCGCTGGGTGTGATGACCTGCGTGACCGGAGTGTCCGGCTCAGGGAAGAGTTCGCTTGTAAATGAGATATTATATAAACGACTGGCGCGGGATCTGAACCGGGCGCGGACGATCCCGGGAAAACACAAACGGATCGAGGGACTGGAGCAGGTGGACAAGGTGATCGCCATTGACCAGTCGCCTATCGGCCGCACGCCCCGGTCCAATCCGGCGACGTATACCGGCGTCTTTGACCTGATCCGGGATCTCTTTGCGGCAACGCCGGACGCGAAGGCACGGGGATACAAGAAAGGGCGTTTCAGCTTCAATGTAAAAGGCGGCCGGTGCGAGGCCTGCGCCGGCGACGGGATCCTGAAGATCGAGATGCATTTCCTTCCGGACGTCTATGTGCCCTGCGAGGTGTGCGGCGGAAAGCGGTATAACCGGGAGACGCTGGAGGTGAAGTACAAGGGCAAGTCTATTTATGATGTACTGAACATGACAGTGGAAGAAGCACTGGAGTTCTTCGACCATGTGCCGAGCATTAAGAGAAAGATGCAGACGCTTTATGACGTGGGACTGTCTTATATCCGGCTGGGACAGCCGTCCACAGAACTTTCCGGCGGCGAGGCCCAGCGGATCAAGCTGGCTGCCGAACTGAGCAAGCGCAGCACCGGACGGACTGTTTACATTCTGGATGAGCCGACGACCGGACTGCATTTTGCAGATGTGCACAAGCTGACGGAAATCCTCAGAAGACTTTCCGGAGACGGCAATACCGTGATCGTGATTGAACATAACCTGGACGTGATCAAGACAGCGGACTATATCATCGATATCGGTCCGGAAGGCGGCGACCGGGGAGGCACGATCGTAGCCTGCGGCACGCCGGAGGAAGTGGCGGCGAATGAAAAGTCCTATACAGGGCACTATATAGATACAATGCTAAAAAGAATATAAAATCCGAAAAAGGGGGTTTCCATTTTTTTGGAAGTCTATTATACTGGATAGTGCGGACAGGCAGGATGAGGGAACCTGCCTGTATTCCGTCTTACGGATAAAGAATAAACCAGCAGGGAGTGAGATACAGGAGCGTTCCGGTAAGGAATGCCGGGGGAACAGAGTATAAAGAAGTTGGAAGGGAGAATTGAATATGTCAGTAGATATCGGAATTGATCTGGGGACAGCCAGCGTACTGGTCTACGTGCGGGGCAAAGGCGTCGTACTGAAAGAACCGTCGGTGGTGGCCTTTGACAGAGATACAAATGCGATCAAAGCGATCGGGGAAGAAGCCCGCCTGATGCTTGGAAGGACGCCGGGCAATATCGTGGCTGTGCGGCCGCTGAGACAGGGCGTGATCTCAGATTACACAGTGACAGAGAAGATGATCAAGTATTTTGTCCAGAAAGCGCTGGGCAAGCGCACATTTAAGAAACCCAGGATCAGTATCTGCGTGCCGAGCGGCGTGACGGAAGTGGAGAAGAAGGCAGTGGAGGAAGCGACTTATGCAGCCGGAGCCAGGGAAGTCCATCTGATCGAAGAGCCGGTGGCGGCAGCGATCGGGGCGGGCATTGATATCGCAAGGCCCTGCGGCAATATGATCGTGGACATCGGCGGCGGGACGTCGGACATAGCGGTGATCTCGCTGGGAGGGACGGTTGTCAATACATCGATCAAAGTTGCCGGAGATGATTTTGATGAGGCTATTGTCCGCTACATGCGCAAGAAGCACAATCTTCTGATCGGCGAGCGTACAGCGGAAGATATCAAGATCCGGATCGGCACGACCTATCCGCTCGTGGAGGAAGAAACGCTGGAAGTGAGGGGCAGAAACCTGGTGACGGGACTGCCGAAGACGGTTACAGTGACTTCGTCTGAGACGGAGGAGGCTCTGAGGGAAGCCACCAGCCAGATCGTGGAGGCCGTGATCTCCGTTCTGGAGCAGACGCCGCCGGAACTGTCGGCGGATATCCTGGACCGGGGGATCGTACTGACGGGCGGAGGCTCGCTGCTTCGCGGCCTCGAGGAACTGATCGAAGAGAAGACCGGCATCAATACGATGACCGCAGAAGACCCGATGAAGGTTGTGGCCATCGGTACCGGACAGTTTGTGGAATTTATGAGCGGAAGAAAAGAGTACTGATACCGGGCAGGAGAGGTAAAAGAACCGCCGGCAGGCGGACAGCAGGGATGTGAACAGGAACAGGCACATCCCTGTTCTGATGTCTGAGAGAAAGAGGAAATGTACAGTGGAGACAGTAACAGGGTACGTGGAGCACATTGTGTTCCGGAATGAAGAAAATGGATATACGGTATTCCGGCTGGAAAATGACGACGGGGAAGTGACCTGTGTCGGCAATTTTAACTTTATCAGTGAAGGGGAAATGCTGGAGCTTACCGGAGAATATGTCAATCATAACGTATACGGCAGCCAGCTGAAAGTGTCTTCCCATACGGTGAAGGAGCCGGAGGACCTTGTCTCCATCGAGCGGTATCTGGGATCCGGCGCGATCAAAGGCGTGGGCGCGGCTCTCGCCGGCAGGATCGTGAAGAAGTTTAAGAAGGATACGTTCCGCATTATCGAGGAAGAACCCGAACGGCTTGCGGAGATCAAAGGGATCAGTGAGCGCAAGGCCCGGGAGATCGCCATACAGGTGGAAGAGAAACGCGATATGCGGAGCGCCATGATCTATCTGCAGAAGTACGGGATTTCTACAAAACTGGCGGCAAAGATTTATCAGTATTACGGTATGCGTGTATACAAAGTGCTGGAAGAGAATCCCTATCAGCTCGCAGACAATATCGAAGGCGTGGGATTCCGCACTGCGGATGAGATCGCCGCACGGATCGGCATACATACGGATTCCGATTACCGGATCCGCAGCGGACTTTTCTATACCCTGCAGCAGGCGGCGGGTGAAGGACATGTGTATCTTCCGGAACCGGTTCTGGCGCGGCGCGCGGGCCAGCTGCTCGGTGTGGAGATCCAGGATGTGGAGAAGTATATCATGGATCTGTGCATGGAGAAGAAGACAGTCCTCCGTGAAGAGAACGGGGAGAAACGGATCTATCCGTCCCATTATTATTATCTGGAACTGAATACGGCGAAAATGCTCCATGACTTGAACATTGACTGCAAAATGCCGGAGGAAATGATGGAAGAACGGCTCCGCAGGATCGAGGAGGATGAACAGATCGAACTGGATGCCATGCAGCACCGGGCGGTGATCGAGTCCATCCGCCATGGCTTTCTGATCCTGACAGGAGGGCCGGGCACCGGCAAGACTACAACGATCAACACGATGATCCGTTTTTTTGACCGGGAGGGGATGAATATCCTGCTCGCCGCGCCTACGGGAAGGGCGGCCAAGCGGATGACCGAAGCGACTGGCTGGGAAGCGCAGACGATCCACCGCCTACTGGAAGTGAACGTGAATCCGGAATCCGAAGAAGGGCTGGGCGGCTTCCTGCGAAACCGGCAGAATCCGCTGGAAACAGATGTGCTTATTATCGATGAGATGTCCATGGTGGACCTGCCCCTCATGCACGCACTGCTGCAGGCTGTTGTGCCCGGAACCAGGCTGGTCCTTGTGGGCGATGTGGACCAGCTCCCATCGGTAGGACCGGGAAGCGTTTTAAAAGATATCATCGCATCGGAGCGGTTCCCTGTGGTGACCCTGACCCGGATCTTCCGTCAGGCCGGACAGAGCGACATCATTGTGAATGCGCATAAGATCAATGCCGGCGAACCGGTCGTACTGGACAATAAGAGCCGGGATTTCTTCTTTCTCCGGCGGACGGATGCAGATACGATCATCGGCATCATGATCATGCTGATCCAGAAGAAGCTGCCGAAATACGTGCATGCAAAACCAAGCGAGATCCAGGTGATGACGCCGACCAGAAAGGGGAATCTGGGAGTAGAGCGCCTGAATGTGATCCTTCAGCGCTATCTGAACCCGGCGGCGCCGGGCAAGAAAGAAGTGGAGATCGGCGACCGTCTCTTCCGGGAAGGGGACAAGGTCATGCAGATCAAAAACAATTATCAGCTGGAGTGGGAAGTGACCACGCGGTTCGGCCTGGCTGTGGACAGCGGAACGGGAATATTCAACGGCGATATGGGCGTGATCACAGAGATCAACACGTATACGGAAACGATCGAAGTGGAATTTGATGAGGGGCGTAAGGTGAAGTACGGCTATGATATGACCGAGGAACTGGAACTGGCCTACGCCATTACAGTCCACAAGTCTCAGGGGAGCGAGTATCCTGCGGTGATCATCCCGCTCCTCCCGGGGCCGCGCCTGCTTTACAACAGGAACTTATTGTATACGGCGGTGACCCGGGCCAGAAAGTGCCTGACCATTGTAGGGAGTGATACAGTATTTCAGGAAATGATACAAAACAAAAACGAACAGGAACGCTACACCAGTCTGGCAGAACGGATCAGAGAGTTCGGGAACGGCTCCTGACGCTTCTGTATCCGCCGGTATGCCCGCTGTGCGGGAAAATCTCCAGGGAGGGCATCTGCGCCTCCTGCAGGAAGAAGGCGCCTTTCATCCGGGAGCCCCGCTGCATGCACTGCGGCAAACCGCTGAAAGATGAGACAGAGGAATACTGTCCGGACTGCGGGAAGCGGCTGGCGGGGAAGCATGTGGACAGTAGGAACCCGCAGCGGTCCGCTCTGGATCAGGGACGGAGCCTGTGGCTGCACAGGGAGCCGGTGTCGGGCGCACTGTACCGCTTTAAGTACAGAAACAGGCGGCGCTGGGGGCGGATATTCGCACAGGAACTCGCGGGCCGCTTCGCCGGCACGATCCGGCGCTGGGGGATCGAGGCGGTCATTCCTGTGCCGCTGCATCCGTCCAGACGCAGAAAGCGGGGATTCAATCAGGCGGAGATCCTGGCGGAAGAACTGGGGAAGCTGTGCGGGATCCCGGTGGAGACGGATGTCCTCTTCCGGATCCGGAAGACGGTGCCCCAGAAGGTACTGGGAAGAGAGGGACGGATGAAAAATCTGCGCGGCGCATTTGGTGTATCCGCCGGTTGGAATCCATGCGGAAATGTCCTGCTGATCGATGATATCTATACCACGGGTGCGACGCTGGAGCGGGCGGCGGCTGTGCTGAAGAAAGCAGGGGTCCAAAAAGTCTTTTTTTTAACGATAAGCATTGGACAAGGCATCTGACTGTATGTTATACTAAAACATAATGGACTGAAATAGGAGATATATTGCTGTTATGCTGGATAAGAGAAAAATACGCCTGATGACCAGAGCCGCGATCTATGAAAAAACATACGGCGAGGAAGACCTGAAGGTCACAGGTTACTATCAGAAAGATTACGTCAGCCTGAATGTCTGGATCACGCTGATCTGGATGACGGTCGGATATGCGCTGACAGCCGCGCTGCTGTTCATCAGCTGCGGGGAAAGCGTTGTGGAAGGGATCACATTCGTCAGGATGATGATCATTGCAGCCATCGTTATCGGATTGTACCTGAGCCTGCTGATCATCTTTGCGATCGGCGCCGGTTCGTTCTATAAGAAAAGGCATACGCAGGCAAAGCAAAGAGTAAAAAAATACATGAGAGATCTTTCACAGATGGAAAAGATCGATCTTAAAAAGGAGAAAAACAGATCATGAGTACATTACTGGTATGGAGAGAAAAACTGCAGAATATATATGCAAAATATTCGATTTACATTCTGAAGGCACTCCAGTTTGTGACCGGACTGATCGTATTTGGCCTGATCAATTCCAATATCGGATTTATGGAACAGGCGTCTTCTGTTGTCTGTACAGCCGGACTTGCGGTTATCTGTACATTTTTCCCGATGACGATCATGACGCTGGCAGCGGCGGCGCTGGTACTGGTACATTTTTATGCGGTTTCAATGCCCATCGCGATCGTATCACTGGTTGTTTTCCTGCTGATGTTCATTTTCTATTTCCGGTTTACGCCGAAAAAGGCATGGATCGTCCTCCTGTCCGCCATCGCGTTCGGACTTAAGATCCCGCTTGTGATACCGGTCGTCTTCGGACTTCTTGGCACGCCTGTGTGGATCGTTCCGGCCTCATTCGGTATTATATCCTATTACATGATCGATTATGTAAAAGATTCGGCGACGGCCCTGAAAAGCGCGGACGCCGAGAATCTGGCGGACAGCCTGATGAACTTTACAAAGCAGCTCTTTACCAGCAAGGAAATGTGGCTTATGATCGGAGCGATCGTGGTCGGCATCCTTGTCGTACACCTGATCCGCACGAGATCCGTGGATCATGCGTGGAAGATCGCATCGGCGGCAGGCGCGGCGGTGAGCGTGATCCTTCTGTCCGCCGGCAGCATCGCACTGGACATCGATATTTCATTTGCGATCGTCCTTGCCAGTGCTGTTCTCGGGATAGCGATCGGGCTTGTGCTGGAATTCTTTTTCTTCTCGGTTGATTATTCCAGGGCCGAGAATATCCAGTTTGAGGATGATGAATACTACTATTATGTAAAAGCGATCCCGAAGGTCGGAGTTGCGGTTCCGGAAAAAGAAGTGAAGCGCATTACCGGCAACCGTCCGGACAGACGCCGGGGACCGAAGAAGTCCGATGATGAACAGGATGATGCGACGAAGACGGACGAGATCCTGCTCACCAGGAGCCTGAGCAAGGAACTGGGGATCGGACAGGAGGAAGATAAGACAGAGTAAACAAGGCGGTGAGACACGGCATGATAGATTGGCTGAGAAATTTTATCGACAACTACACAGGCGGCATGTATTTCCCGGCTGTTCAGGTCAAAGATATCATTGAGATCCTGATACTTACGGTCATTGTCTATGAGATCATGCTGTGGATCAAGAACACCAAAGCGTGGATGCTTCTCAGGGGCATTATTATGCTTGTGTGTTTCATTTTTCTGGCGTGGCTTTTCCAGATGCATACCATCCTGTATCTTGCGGCGCAGTCCATCAACGTACTGGCGATCGCGGCCATCGTGGTATTTCAGCCGGAACTCAGGCGCGCGCTGGAGAAACTCGGAGAAAAGAACCTGTTCAGCAACATCAATCCTTTTGACAAGGGAAATGAGAACGAGCGTTTCTCAGATGTGACGGCGGACAGCATTGTAACGGCGTGTTATGAGATGGGCAGAGTATGCACCGGCGCGCTGATCGTGGTGGAACAGGCGATCCGCCTCAATGAATATGAGATGACCGGCATCGAACTGGACTGCAAGGTATCGTCACAGGTTCTGATCAATATATTTGAACACAATACGCCGCTTCATGACGGGGCGGTGATCATACGCGGGGACAGGATCACTTCGGCGACCTGTTATCTGCCGCTTTCCGATAATATGAGCATCAGCAAAGATCTCGGGACCAGGCACAGGGCGGCTCTGGGGATGAGCGAAGTATGCGATGCTCTGGTGATCGTTGTCTCGGAAGAGACAGGTCTCGTATCTGTTGCCAGGGGCGGCCAGCTGACGCGCGGCGTGAAGCGCGAAGAACTCAGGGAAAAGCTGAGCCAGATTCAGTATAGGAATTCCGAATCCAGGAAATTCACTATATGGAAAGGATGGCGCAGAAGAAGATGAGAAAATACAGATTTACAGACAATCTCGGACTGAAGATCATTGCGCTGATCTTTTCCGCTTTCCTCTGGCTGATCGTGGTGAATGTGGATAATCCTGTGGGAAGCCGTACATTTCAGGATATACCGGTGACGATCATAAACGATGACATTATCCTTTCTTCAGGAGAAGTATATCAGGTGCTTGGCGAAGATACGGTCAGTGTGACCGTCTATGCTAACCGTCAGGTGCGTCAGGAACTGGATTCTGAAGATATCATTGCGATCGCAGACGTATCACAGATGGATACAACGACAAATCTGATCCCGATCAGCGTGACGATCCAGGGATATGACAGGGATGACTATGACACAGCGGTGGCAACCCCGAGAAATCTGCGGATACAGAGAGAAAAATCCGGGCGCAAGGTACTGGCTCTGACAGCGGACACCGGCGGAACGGTCCCGAGAGACGGATATACGCTTGGAGATCTTACGGTCCGTCCGGATAATGTGACGATTACAGGACCGGAATCCGCACTGGAGAATATTGACAGGGCAGTAGCAAAAGTCGATGTCAGCGGCATATCGAAAGACTCGGAACTCAGTGCGGAACTTAAGCTGTACGATGTAAACGGAAATGAACTGGGACAGAGCCAGCTGGAGAATAATCTTGGCGATGAGGGACTTACAGTCTCCGTTGAAGTCCTGGAAGAGAAGACAGTGCCGGTTGAATTCAATGTTACGGGAACGCCGGCTGACGGATACCGCTATACCGGCTGCACAAGTGAGCCCGAAAGCATCCGCATATGCGGCAGGAGTGATGACATCAGAGGCGTGGATGCGATCCGCGTCCCTGCATCGGTGATCAGTGTTGAAGGAGAGAACGCACCGGTGGAACAGACGGTGGATATCACGGAATTCCTTCCGGAGGGTGTGTCCCTTGTGGATGAGAATTCTGCAGAGATCCAGGTTACCGCTATGGTAGAACAGGACGGAACCCGCACCATCCACATGCTGGTAAGTTCGATCCGCATCGGCAATCTGGCGGATGACCTTCAGGTGGATTATGAGCCGGACGCTGAGATCGATCTTCAGTTCAGGGGGGATCAGCAGGCGCTGGATGTACTGGATATCAGCAATGCTGTTTCTGTCGATCTGTCGGACTATACAGAGCCGGGAACTTATGATGTGCCGGTATATGTGAATACACCCGAAGGGATAGAGGTGACTTCGGAACCGACAGTCACTCTGACGCTGACAGAGAAGACGGAAGAGACGCCGGATACATCCGGACAGGAAACGGAATAAAAGCAAGGAGAGTATATACAATGGTAAACGGAACAGTGAGGATCAAGAACCCCACCGGGCTGCATCTGAGACCGGCAGGCCTGTTCTGCAAGACTGCGATGCAGTATAACTGTAAGATAACGATCCGGAAGAAGTCGAAATACGAAGACGTGACGGCAAATGCCAAAAGCGTGCTGAGCGTTCTCGGAGCCTGCATCAAGAGCGGGGACGAGATCGAGATCATCTGCGAGGGAACAGATGAAGAAGAGGCGCTTAAGGGAATGACAGGACTGGTGGAAGACGGGATCGGAGAATAGATATTTGACAAGTATTGCTGATACTGGTAAAATACAAATTTGTATGGTTAACTTTCTGAAAAGAAGATGAGTATAAAAACACAAAGGGTTAGTAGATAATGGCAAAGAGAACCAGAACGGCAAATAGCGCCGGACGAAGGATGAAAAGAACAGACAGATATGCGCAGCGGTCGGCAAGAAACTGGTCCGGAGCATTCTTTCTGTGGCTTCAGGCAATCGTCAGCATCATTTTAATGATCGTTATCCTGATGCTGAATATGCTTCCGATGAAATATCTTGCGCTGGCCGCAATGATACTTCTGTTCCTGTGGTGTATTACATTTACAACTCAGTCAGTCAGAAAGAAGAGAGGAACATCCGGGAAGGTATACAGCTTCCTGATCACATGTGTGCTTCTGATGGGCGCGTATTATATCGCAGAGACGAATAACATGATCGCAGCGATCACCGGCGGCAATACACGGGTGGATAAGATGGCCGTGGCTGTCATGGCTGAGGATTCCGCGGAGACGATCGAAGATGCGATGGGTTATAACTTCGGCGTACAGTTCCAGCAGGGCGGGGACAATATCCAGACCGCAGTGACAGAACTGCAGGAAGAGCTGGGAACCGAACTGACCGTGACAGAATGCGGATCCGTACAGGATCAGGCGGCGGAGCTTTTTGCTGGCAACGTGGGAGCGATCATCTATAATGAAGCGTATACGGATCTTATGAACGATGCAGTGGAAGGCTTTGCTGATAACACCCGCATCATATATGAGATGGATATCCGGACAGAGATCTCTGTCGGAGGCGGTAGCGATGATTCTCTTACGAAAGAACCATTTACGGTATATATCAGTGGAATCGATACATACGGCGAAGTGTCAGAGACGAGCCGGAGTGATGTGAATATCATCGCGGTAGTCAACCCGACAACCCATCAGATCCTGCTGATCACAACGCCAAGAGATTCCTATGTACCGCTCTACGGGCCGGATGTGGATCAGGGTGCGCTCGATAAGCTGACCCATGCAGGCGTTTATGGCATTGAAACATCCATGGAGACGCTGGGAGCGCTTTATGAGACGGATATTAATTATTATGTGAGACTGAACTTTACATCCCTGATCGATATCGTGGATATCCTTGGCGGAGTGGATGTTTATTCTGAATACGAATTTACGACCAGCCAGGATTCCGGACTTGTTATGGACGTGCAGGAAGGAATGAATCACTTTAACGGTGAACAGGCGCTGGCATTCAGCCGTGAGCGTCACAATCTGGACGACGGCGACAATCAGCGCGGCCGGAACCAGCAGGCAGTCATCACAGCGATGCTGAAGAAAGTGATCTCGCCAACGATGCTGCTGCGTGCGGGAAGCCTGATGGATCAGGTCAGCAAGGACGTGGAAATGAACGTCACGCAGGATCAGCTGAATGCACTGATCCGTAAACAGCTTGGTACGAACGCTAAGTGGTCGATCCAGTCGGTAGACCTGACCGGTACGGGAGCGCAGGATTACTGTTATTCTGCATCGGATCAGCTGCTGTACGTCATGTATCCGGATGAAACTGAACTGGAAAATATTATTGCTCTGACAAATATCGTTGAGGAAGGCGGTACGCTGCCGGAGGCGGAGTCTCTGAATTAAATATGCAGGATAAAAGGCTGTGGCAGCACGGAAATGAACCGTGGTTCCGCAGTCTTTTCCGGTTAAAATGGAGAATGTCGCAAAAAGTCATATTTTGTTGAAAATCTTTCTTAATCATGTTATCATTACCCCTGTTGGATTTATGTAAAGCAGAGGTAAAATATGGGTAAGAAAACAGCGGTATTATGTAAAATATTATTCGGCTTCGGAAATGTCATCCTTATCCTGTTCGCAACGCTGACAACGCTGGCGTGTGCGAGTGTGCTGTGGGTGTTCAGGACGTGGCCCCATCTTACGATGCAGGAGCTGATGTTCACGATACAGTCTCCGGTCGAGGGAACGAATAAGGATATGGTCATGGAATATGTCTGGTTCTGTGTTCCTGTAACTGTGATCGTAATGGCGGTGCTGATCGCCTGCCTCATCATCACCAGGATAAAGAAAGGATACCGGATCGCGGCGGCGGTGATCGCGGCTGTGTCCGTGCTCGCACTGGCAGGCTTCGCCTATGCTGCATGGGAGCGGCTGGATATTGCAGACTATACGGCAGACAGCGGTACATATTCATCTTTTATAGATGACAATTATGCGGATCCGGCTGAAACGGAACTTACATTCCCTGAACAGAAACGGAACCTGATCTATATCTATCTGGAGTCGATGGAGACAACATACGCGGATAAAAGAAACGGAGGCGCTTTTTCAACAAATTATATTCCTGAGCTGACGGAACTGGCGGAAGCGAATGAAGACTTCTCCGGATCCGGTGAGGAACTGAACGGCGGAACCGCGCTGACCTATACGACATGGACGGCAGCCGCCCTGTTCGGCCAGACGACCGCGCTGCCTTTAAGGATCCCGATCGAGGACAACTCCATGGATACGCAGGAAAGCTTCCTGCCGGGAGTGACTGCACTGGGAGATATCCTTGAGCAGCAGGGGTACAACCAGACGTTTATGATCGGTTCAGACGGTAATTTCGGGGGGCGCAGACTCTACTTTACTGATCACGGAAATTATGATATAAGGGACTACTATTATTACCAGAGCCAGGGAAAATTTCCTGAGGACTACTGGGTATGGTGGGGATTCGAAGACCAGAAGCTCTTCGAGTACGCGAAGGAGGAGCTGACTGCCCTGGCTGCGCAGGATCAGCCTTTTAACTTCACAATGCTTACTGTGGATACGCATTTCGAGGATGGATATGTGTGCGGCCTCTGCGGAAATGAACACGGTACGGATCAGTACGGAAATGTGCTGTCCTGTTCCAGCCGGCAGGTGTCGGAATTCGTCAGCTGGATCCAGCAGCAGGATTTCTATGAGAACACGACGATCGTTATCTCCGGGGATCATCCGACCATGGACAGTGACTTCTGCGAAGATATCGATGAAGATTATGAAAGAAAAGTATATACGGCATATATTAATTCGGCTGTAACGCCGGAAGATCCGGAATGGGCGAGGGAGTATTCGACTTTTGACAACTATCCGACGACCCTTGCCAGCCTCGGCGTCAGCATCGAAGGGGAGCGTCTGGGCCTTGGAACGAACCTATTCTCCTCCCGGTCAACATTGACAGAAGTGTATGGAAATAAGTATATTAACCGGCAGCTGACCCGGAAATCAGACCTGATGGATGAACTGACGGAGGAAATCGATGAGGATAATACAGAGCTGAAGATCCGTGAAGGAAAGACGCCGACAGTAACGGCGACCCCGCTTCCGTATGATTTCAGGACAGGCGTTCTTCAGGTTGTGATCAACAATATCCAGAATGCGGATGACGGTATAGCCGGGATCACTGTTGCAGTGTGGACGAATCCGGATCAGAGCAATATCCAGTGGCTCCAGGCGGAAGCCCAGCCGGACGGAAGTTATCTGGCAAATGTGAATGTTCCGGGCTTCGGATTCGCAACGGGAGAGTATTACATGGATATTTATGTGACCGATAATCTGGGCAATCAGTTCCTTGCCGGAAATGCCGTGGGGTATGTGGAATAATTTGGAATTGAAAATTCAGGAACATCCTGCTATTATTATTGTGTTGGTGTATAGATAGTAACAGCAGGGGAGTGAAAACTATATGAAAAAACGATACCTGATAATCAGCGCAGCGTTGATCGCGACATGCGGCCTGCTCATACCGGGGTGTGGAAAAAATGATGCAATTGCTGAAGAACCCGCGCAGCAGACAGAAACTGCGGATGATGAAAAAAATACAGAGACAGAAGAGGAGCCTTCTGTCTCTGAGATTGATTCTGAAGAAAAGACGGAGGACAGGGAGGGGGTAAATTCCGAACCCCAGACTCCTGTTGAAGAGGAGACATCTTCGCGGAGCGTGACCGTTTATTATGTTGATGATCTGAGCGGAGTTGTGGTAGGAAAGGCGGCTGAAATAACGGATGAATATGACATCTGGAACGCCTTAAAAGAAAATGGCATCCTGACTGATGAATGCGAACTTAACAGTATCAGGATTAATGATGATCAAACGATGGATCTTGATTTCAATCACGCGACAGCAGATAGGATCAACAGTATGGGTACGACTGGAGAGACGGAGATCATCGGATGTATTGTAAATACCTATCTGGATGCCTATGATTGCAGTGGTATCAGGCTTCTTGAGGAAGGTAAGGATTTTGTCTCGTCCCATGGCGCGGTATTTGACAAGTATCCTGGAAGAATAGAGTTCAAATAGCAATAATCAGATATGAAAGGGAGTATGAACAAATGAAATTCAGACTGAAAAGAATACTTGCAAGCCTGCTCTTTGCCGGTGTGATCGTCAGCAGTATGCCGATGAACATGGTATATGCCGAAGAGAGCGGAACTGTAGAAGAAACGGGGGAGGAGCAGGAAACAGCAGATTCATCAGATGAAGCTGCTGAATCTGTGACAAAAGAGCCTGAAGTGGCAGAATCCCAGACTGATCCGGAAAATGCGGAGACAAGCGATGCTCCGGGAGTTTCGACAGATATGGAAGCTTCGGATAATAATGAAGTTGATACAAATGCGGAAGAAAAATCTGATGTAAGCACAGAACTGGATGCAGCTGCGGACAAGCAGATTAATTTCGTGTATATTGAAAGTCCTTATCTGGAGACGCCGGGAACACAGAGGATTGTGTTTGATTTCGGTGAGACGATCCAGAATGCTCAGAGAGTTACACTTATGGTAACGGATGATCTGGGTTATAAGACTGAATGGGAGACATCCAGACAGGCAGAAGGTCTTTACCTTTTTGAAAAAGATTTTACCGGCGAAGCATACACCGGTTCATATGAAGTTGTCAGCGTTAATATCTATTCAGAAACCGGGACAGAGGTGCTTGATCTGGACGAGATGGATATAAAAGCTGAGTTCGGTGTGAATGAAGAGTACAGTGGATATGAGGAACTCCAGCCGATCAATGAGGAAGCCGCATCTGATGAACGGGTAGGAGCTTCGGTTGTAACGATTGATGAAAACGGAGTTGCCAAAGCACAGGACAGTATTACGGACGCCCTTAATGAGGTGAGCGCTGAGACCGAAGGTATCAGCACGTTCAGCGCCGCTTCTTCACGTGCGGCTGCTTCACGGTCAGGCAATATTGTTGTAGCTCTTGATCCGGGGCATGACTCACGCAGTACCGGCGCGAGCGCAAACGGCCTCCGAGAGGAAGTTCTTACATTAAAAATAGCGAATTACTGTAAGGAAGAACTGGAAAAGTATGCCGGGGTAGAAATATATATGACCCGTACAGGTGCAGACTGCCCGTATAATATGTCCGGTGCAGGCTGTATTGAGTACAGAGTAAGAGATGCGGCTGCGGCCGGAGCGCAGATCTATGTTAGCTTTCATTTGAATTCTTCTACTTCATCCAGTCCGAAGGGGGCCGAGGTTATCGTCCCGAACCGGAACTGGAGGCCGGAACTTGGGGAAGAAGGAGAGAAGCTTGCCAGTGCAATCATGGATGAACTGGTAAAAGTTGGATTGACAAAGAGACCTACACCGATCTATTCCCGTGATTCAGAAAGTGGAAATACATATGCGGACGGCAGTGCGGCGGATTATTTCTCGGTTCAGAGAAACTGTAAATTAAATAATATTCCGGGAATTATTATCGAACATGCCTTTCTGACAAACAGCGGAGATGTG
>DWVL01000075.1 GCA_019120275.1 Candidatus Mediterraneibacter excrementavium
TCAGTGTGCTTCTCATTTCAGGCATAACAGAAGTAAAAATACCACCCATAAGCAGAAAGAAAATAAGCGGAACGATATAGCAGGTTACTAACAAAGATTTACTGCGTATATCCAACCTCCACTGTAATGCTACGCCATATAAAAAACCGTTCATTTAAGCTTTCCTCCTTGCCATTTCGATAAAATGCTGTTCCAGCGTACCGCAATCTACTTTAATATCTAATACATGGATTTTTTTCTGTTTTAATTCATTCAGTAAAGAAATCAAAGTGTCTTCGATATTGTCCGTCTCATAAGTGTTGTCTCCTTGCTGTGTCTTGATATGGATAAAATATTTTCTCCCAACCCTATCGGTCAGTTCCGAAGCTGTACCGCAAAAGGCAATATTTCCGTTATTTAGAATAGCAATGCGGTCACATAAGGTTTCTACTTCCGCCATATCGTGACTTGCCAAGACGATTGTTTTTCCGTGTGATTTGAGCTTTCGGATTTGTTCGTGGAGCGATAGTCTACCCTCGACATCAAGTCCCGCAGTCGGCTCATCGAGAAAAATAACATCGGGATTGCCTATAAGTGCAAGAGCAAGATGTAACCGTCTTTTTTGCCCTGTGGATAATTGTATATACTGTTTCTTTTCCATTTCTTTGATACCAAGACCGTTAAGCATGGTAGCATCGATTTTTGTTTTATTCCATTTTGCAAACAGCTTTACAGCCTCCATTGGCTTGATATGGGCGGGCAAAGAGGATGATTGTAGCTGAATCCCCATTTTCCCGTTTACAGTAATCGCACCACCGTCATATTTTCTCAGACCTTCGATACATTCAAGCGTTGTCGTTTTTCCCGCACCGTTTACGCCGAGCAGAGCGAAAATTTCTCCTTTTTCAATTTGAAAATCAAGTCCTTTAAGAACCATATGACTGCCATAACTTTTCTTTAATTCACAAACTTGTATTGCGTCTTTCACGGTTTCACCTCCTCAAAGGGATTTGTTCCAAGTCTTGAAAAATAGACTTGCAAAGCTGGTTCTAAATAAGCGTTAACGATTTTCTGCCTTTCTTCCCAAGCGTTTGTGGCAGTATCAATGTTACCGACTTCCATCAATTTTGGAAGCATACTCATATCGCCATTTGTAAACTCCATAATCAATCCCCAATATTCTTTTACAACCTGCTGGCATTTTTCGCTTTCGGGTGGTACATTTTCTTTTTGAAGCTGTACGATTTCATCACTTAGGCGGTTAAATCTGTCCATAAAATCTAAGCCGCTTTCCTTATCAAATTTACTGCGTATGTGGTCGAGCGTATCATCATCGAAACGCTTGATAAGAGGATAAAACTCATTCTTCATCTGCAGGTTGACAATAATATCTGCATACTTTTTAAAATTGACCGTCTGCATTTGTAAAACTTCTGCTTTTAACTGTTCTATTGCCGACAACGAAGCCTGAAGCTGTTCGATTTTCCGGCGTATATCATCTGCCTGCTCTGTAAGGGCATTTGCTACATCAGCCGGTGTTTCCAGAGAGGTCAGCCGCTCTTTTATATCGTCCAGAGAAAATCCCAGTGATTTCAAAGATATGATCTGATGAAGTGTGACCAGATCTTTATCAGTATAAAGCCTGCGTCCGCCTTCGCTTTCTGCCGATGGGGAGAGCAGTCCTTCTTTATCGTAGTATTGCAGCGTGCGGACGGTAACGCCCATTTTCTTAGCCGCCTCTCCAACTGTCATAAATCCTTGCGGAATTGCCCTGTATTTCGCCATAACTATTTACCTCCTGACACCCATTATAAATCATTACGCAGCGTCACAAACAAGACTTTTTATCATTTGCTTGTCCATTGAAAAATCCTCCGTTATAATATATTCGCACATACATCACAGTATTGAGGGGTTCATTACTATGACAATAGGCATTATTGAAGACGACCGCCTTCTGAACCAGGCGTTAAATAAATTTCTGACGGACAATGGCTATGCCACTGTCTGTGCGCATTCCAGGGAGGAAGCTTTTGCTGCGGCCGCGGATCAGCCGGATCTGTGGCTCATTGATATCGGTCTTCCGGATGGGAACGGTCTTGATCTATACCGGGAACTGACTGCTGTGAGAAAGGTCCCGGCTGTTTTCCTGACGGCCAGAGATGAGGAACGGGATATGCTGCAGGCTTTTGACATGGGAGCGGAGGACTATGTTGTAAAGCCGTTTTCCATGAAGGTGCTGCTCAAACGGATCGAGCGGATCCTGAAGACGAAAGGGGAAGGCCGCATGCTTACCTGTGGGGATATCACACTGTATCCGGAGAAGAAACAGGTGCTTTCCGGGGATGAAGAGATTGTCCTGACTGCAAAGGAATATCAGCTGCTGGAACTGTTTATGGAGAATCAGGATCAGGTGCTGACAAAGGAAAATATCCTGGACCGGGTCTGGGGGATTGACGGGGCGTTTATCGAAGAAAATACCGTGAGCGTAACCATCAGCCGGCTGAAGAAAAAGCTGGGCGAAAGACAGTCGTATATTAAGAATGTTTTCGGTCTCGGCTATCGTATGGGAGAATAGGGAAATGTATATTGCAGTATGCATCGCATTTTTGACCGGGCTTGCCGCAGGCGGAAGCATCCTGTATTTCCGGCAGCGGAAGCTGCGCATGGAGGAACTCGGGAAAGCGGCGGCCATGACAGAAGACATACTGGCGGACAGGAAACTGTGCGTGTCCGCTCCGGGGGATGAGCTTCTGCTGGCGCGGATCGAAAATCAGCTTGTACGCATCCAGGAGATGCTGGACGGCAGAAGAAAAGAGGCGGAGGAAAGCAGGGATGAGATCCAGAAACTGATCTCGGAGATCGCCCACCAGATGCGGACGCCTCTGGCTAATATCGAAAGCTATACCTGTCTTTTACGGGACGCGGCTGAAAATACAGAAGCGGGAGATGAGCCTGACAAGCTTGCTAAGGAACGGCAGCAGTACCTGTCCGCGCTGGAAGAAAGTGAGAGGAAGCTTCATTTTCTGGTGGACAGTTTTGTGAAGATGGCCCGTCTGGAACAGCATATCATTCAGATCCGCAAAGATGAAACGGATCTGCTGAAAACGGTTCAGAATGCTTTCGGGCAGATCCAGAACCGGACGGAGGAGAAAGGGCTCCGGTTTCAGATCTGTATGCCGGAGCGGACAGTCTGCGCCCATGATCCGAACTGGCTGGGGGAAGCGCTTTTTAATATCCTTGATAATGCGGTGAAATACAGCGCACCGGACGGCAGTATCGAGGTGACCCTGCAGCAGAATGAAATGTATGCGAAGTTTCAGGTGCGTGACCATGGCCTTGGCATCGAGGCGGGAGAGGAAAATCAGATCTTCCGGAGATTTTACCGGGGCAGGCGGGTGACTGTTCAGGAGGGCTTCGGGCTCGGCCTGTATCTTGCAAGGGAGATCATCCGTCTCCACGGCGGTTTTGTGACGGCAAAGCGGATGGAGCCGGGACTCCTGATCGAAGTGAATCTGCCCCTGTGAAGTCCGCAGCATCAGGGACTGTGAACAGTTACCGTGTTGTCAGTACTTTGTAAGATTTGCTGTGTATACTGAGAAAAAATACGAACGGGGAGATCAGCTATGGATATGGTAACGGCAGTAAATCTGAAGAAATATTATCGTACGGATACGTATGAAGTCCGCGCGCTGGACGGCGTCTCGCTGACGGCAGAGGAAGGAGAGTTCCTTGCGGTGGTCGGGACTTCGGGCAGCGGCAAGACTACGCTCCTGAATATGCTGGGCGGCCTGGACGTGCCGGATTCCGGCGGGGTCTGGATCCGGGGAAGCAGCCTGAAAGACATGGACCGGGAGGAGCGTACCGTATTTCGGAGACGGAATATCGGATTTGTTTTTCAGCAGTACAATCTGATCCCGTCTCTTTCTGTTTATGAAAATATTGTCCTTCCGCTCAGGCTGGACGGACAGGGAGTGGATGAGGGACTTTTTGAGGAGATCACACATCTTCTGGGTCTGGTGGATAAGCTGGACAGGCTGCCGGGCACCCTTTCGGGCGGTCAGCAACAGAGAACGGCCATCGCGCGAGCCATGCTTCCCCGCCCGGCTGTCCTTCTGGCGGATGAGTTTACCGGCAGCCTGGACTCGGTTACCGGCATGGAAGTGACCGGACTTCTGCGATCCTGCGCATCCTGGTTCCGTCAGACGGTGATCGCGGTCACGCATCAGGAGGCGGTGGCGCAGATGGCGGACCGGATCATTCGCATCTCGGACGGGCGTATCTGCAGTGACGGCAGGGATGCGGGACAGGAGGGATAGACGATGCGCAGAAGAGAATTTACCCCCAATGACACCCGCGGTGTGATCCGTATTCTTTCCCTTCGGTATGCAGGAACCGCCAGAGGGAGGAACCGGATCCTTCTTGCAACTGTGATCCTGTGCATCGTCGCTCTGACGATGGTGTTCGGGATCACCCGCGGGAAGATCCGTGCAGAAGAACTGAATGCCATCCGGACAGCCGGGACGGCGGCATCCGGAGTTGTGGAAGACGGAAATGCATCCCAGTATGCAGTGCTTAAGGCGGCAGGCTATATCAGGCAGGCCGGAAGATGCGTGACCGTGGGACCGGCGGAGACCGAAGAGACGGTGTGTTCGATCCGATGGGCGGATGCGGACGCCTGGGAGAAGCTCCTTCGCCCGGCCTATACGGAAGTCCATGGGAACTACCCGGAGCAGGAACAGGAGATCATGCTGTCCGGGCGTGCGCTGAAACCCCTGGGGATTACAGATCCCGAGGAGGGAATGGAGATTTCTCTTCGGGTTTTCTATAGCCTTTTTCAAAGCTCAGAAGAAACGTTCCGGCTGAGCGGATGGTTTACCGATCACGGCGGGGAGGCTGTGCCGGGTTATGTCTCGGAGAAAAAACTGGGTGACTGGGGGATCCGGCCCGATGAAGAGGCAGACCTGATCTTCCGTCAGGCGGACCGGCTGGACTGGCAGGAGACGGAAGCCCGCCTGTATGAAGATCTGCAAATGAGCGATCCGGGCCAGAAGATCACAGTAAGCGACACAGCGGCGTATCAGGCGGTGTCCGGCATGACGGGCGGCTACGGGATGGCGGCCCTTGGAACGGTCATCGTTTTGTGCGGCATTTTCTTTCTGTGCCACAATGTGCTGCAGATTTCCATGGCGGGCGATATCCGGCAGCTGGGGCTTCTGAATACGATCGGCGCGACACAGAAGCAGCTTTCAAAGGTCTATTACAGCCAGATCCGGCGGATCCTCATTCCGGGTTCTGTGGCCGGAGCAGCGCTGTCCGCTGTTTTGCTGGCGGGGATCATCCCTGCGGTCCTGGGCGGGGAATATCTGGAAAAGACCGGGGGAGTGGAAGGGCTGCATATTTTCCATCCGGGGATCCTTCTGCTGTCTATCCTTTTTACGGACGGGATCGTTCTGGTGGCATCCGCCGGGGTGATCAGAAGGACGGTGGGGATGTCCTGCCGGGAGAGCGTCGGATATACAGATGCGTCTGTCCGGAACAGCAGCAGGAAACGCCGGGAAAAAGATTCTGTCTTCATAAAAAAGAAACGGAGCCCGGCCGGGGAAATGCGCTATCTGGCCAGGAGAAATACTGCCGGCCACAGGAAGCGGTTCATCCTGACCGTGATTTCCCTTTTCCTTGGTCTGGAAACATTTCTGTGGGCAGTGGTGATCACTTCGGGGAGCGATTATGCCCATGTAATTGAACAGCGCCCCGACTTCCTGATCGCCGGGCAGTTCGGCGGCTACGGCCGTGAGCATGGATACGGTGAGGAATATAAGACGCGGGACGCCGGTCAGGACCCGATGCTGACAGAAGGCTCCGGCTTTGATCTCCTGTACGATAATGATTATGATGAGTTCTCGCCGATCTCCGCCGATGTCAGAGACGAATTGATGGATCTGGATGGGGTGAGGCCGGAAGAGTCCTATATCATGGAGGGCGCATACCTCTATACAGTGATTTCCAGAAAAGGGATCCGGCCCCTTGAAAAAAATATCTCGCATGAAGATGCAGATGACCATGAAATGATCGAAACGTGGGCGCCGGATGTGGTGCAGATTTTGAAAGAAGAGGAGATCCGGTCCCTGAAAAAATATGTGGATGAAAAGGATCTCGCGGTTGATATGGATTCCTTTGAGAACGGCACGGGCGTCCTGCTCCTTCATGACCATGTATTGTCCCCTGCGCAGGAGAAACTGGCTCAGGAAAGTGTGGGAGAGCCGGTATACTTTAAGACGATGCTGTCGAGAGAAGACCGGATCCGATGGAACCGCATGACAGCAAAGGAACGGACGGAGCAGGAGAAAACGGGGGACTTTTCCATGAAGCAGTCGGAAGCGTTTACCCTGAGCGGTTATCTTGACAACCGGATGGATGGTTTTCCGGATATCCGGCAGACCTGGCACGGGGCAGAAGGAAGCCTGTATTTTCTGATCAGCGAAAAAGGATTTGCGAACATACCCACCGAAAAGAAGACACTGTATATGGAACTGACGGCTGATCCGGGAAAAGAGCCGGTGGTAAACGCTGCGGTCCAGAGGATCATTTCGGAAGAGAACCAGGAGCGGAGCCGGATGACGGAAACATCCTTTGAGGAAGAAGGAAGCGGGGAGGCCGGGATCTTCTGCATCAGTAAATCCGATCTGATGAGTGCGGCGTCTTCCTATATCCGGGGCAGCCGGACGATCCTGGGAAGCATCAGCGCCGTGCTTCTGCTGGCCGGTTTTACCAATTATTTCAATATCATGGTGACAGGCTTCCTGGCCAGGAAACGGGAACTGGATATCATGGAAAGCATCGGCATGACGCAGAGACAGAAAAGGAAACTGATCGCGGATGAAGGTGCTTATTACTGTCTGTTCACAGCCGGACTTTTGCTGACTGCGGGGATGGCGGCATTCCTGCCGGTCCGGTATTATATGGAGCAGAAGCTGTCGTATTTTGTATTTAACTGGCCGGTACCGGAGATACTTTTTCTGATCGGCGGAATGGTCGTGATAAACGGGGCGACGGCATGGGGGATGTGTAAAGTGGAGAAGACCGGGACAATCTTCGGGATTCGCGGGCGGGCCTTGAAATGATTGATGTGTAATGATAACATGGCCATATAAATTCAAAGGAGGCCTTCTTATGTGTACCTGCATTACTTACAACAACGGCGATTTTTATTTTGGACGCAATCTTGACCTGGACTGTTCCTTCGGGGAAACCGTGGTCATCACCCCGCGGAATTTCCCGCTGTCTTTCCGCCACACGGAAGCTCTGGAGCGGCACTATGCCATGATCGGTATGGCATCGGCCAGTCCGGTCTTTCCGCTCTACGCGGAGGCGGTGAATGAGAAGGGACTTGCCATGGCGGGACTGAATTTCCCGGGCAATGCATTTTACCAGGACGCGTCCGGATCAGCCGGGGATGCATCGGACAAGCTGGAACTTGTCTCTTTTGAAATGATCGTCTGGTTTCTGGGGAAATGTGCCTCTGTGGATGAGGCGGAAGGATATCTGGACAGGCTGTGTATCGTGGACACCGCATTTGCGGAGCAGATGCCGCCGGCGCCGCTTCACTGGATGCTGGCGGATAAGAACCGGTGCCTGGTGATCGAGCAGGTCCGGGAAGGTCTGAAAGTATACGAGAATCCGGTGGGCGTGCTGACGAACAATCCGCCTTTCGATTTCCATCTCATGAATCTCAATAATTACATGAATCTGACGGCGAAGAGTCCCGGGAACCGGTTCGCGGACGGCGTGGATCTGAAGCCTTTCGCCCAGGGCATGGGCGCGGTGGGACTGCCGGGAGATGCGTCTTCGGTTTCACGGTTTGTGCGTGCGGCGTTCCTGAAATGGAATTCCGTGTCTGACCGGACGGAAGAGGCGAATGTGTCCCAGTTCTTCCACATCCTGGACGGGGTGGCCATGGTGCGCGGCTCTGTAGTCACGGAGAAGGGAACCTATGATATTACGACCTATTCCTGCTGTGCCAATGCGCGGACCGGGGTGTATTATTATAAAACCTATGATGACAGCCGGATCAGAAGGGCGGATCTGCATGACGCGGATCTTGAAGGGGCGGAATTGCTTCTGCTGTAATTGACTTCTTTTATATGAAACTATATAATACTGTTGATAATTTTTATCAACAGTATTTTTATGCATACAAGGGATGAGGCAGAAATGACATTAAAAGAAGGAACGAATAACCATACATACGTGGTCGAGAAGATCCGGATCGAACTGAATCTGGAACGCCGGCTGGAGGCTCTGGGCCTTACGGAAGGCTCTCAGATCACAGTCCTGAACAATGACAAGAAAGGGGCCATGACCGTGAAGTTCCGCGGAACCCGGTTTGCGTTCGGCCGCCGCATTGCCGACAATATTTTTGTGAAGGAGGCGGCGGTATGAGCGATAAAGTGATCAACGTCGGGTTCATCGGCAACCCGAACTGTGGAAAAACGACGCTGTTCAACGCCTACACGGGGGCGAATCTGAAAGTGGCCAACTGGCCGGGCGTGACCGTGGAGAAGAAAGAAGGCCGGACGACTTACAAGGGACAGGAGTTCAAGCTCATCGACCTTCCGGGCATCTACAGCCTGACCTCCTATACAATGGAGGAGAAAGTGTCCCGCGAGTGCATCATGAGCGATGAGGTGGATGTGATCGTGGATGTGGTGGATGCGTCCTGTCTGGAGCGGAATCTGTACCTGACGCTGCAGCTCATCGAGCTTGGCAAGCCGGTGGTGCTGGCGCTTAACATGATGGACGTGGTGGAAGAGCGGGGCATGGAGATCGACCTGCACCGTCTCCCTGAGATGCTGGGCATCCCGGCAATCCCGGTGTCGGCGCGCAAACGCAGCGGCCTGGAGATCCTGATGCATGCAGTTGCCCATCACAAGGAATATGCGAAGCAGGGGCCGTTCATCCACCATCATGCGGAGAAGACAGGGCATAAGCACAATCACCACAGCGAGTACGCTATGGTGTACGATGACGTCATCGAGGACAAGATCGACGCCATCATCGAGCAGTTCCGGGCCAGCGAGCCGGAGATGAAAAATATGCGCTGGCATGCGATCAAGGTGCTGGAACAGGATGAGACGGTCCTGAAGAGACATCCGGTGGATACAAAGGGGATCGTGGATCGGAGCTACGAGAAGGATATCATTAATGAGAAGTACGACTTTATCGAAGAAGTGATCGATGAGGTCCTGGTAAATAAGAGCGAGAAGGCGGAGCGCACGGAGCACGTGGACCGGTATATGACCGGCAAATGGCTGGGACTTCCGATCTTCCTGCTGATCATGGCGCTGGTCTTCTTCCTGACCTTTACGGTGGGCGACTGGCTGAAGGGTTATTTTGAGATTGGACTGGACATGCTGACGCAGGCCGTGGGCGGCCTTCTGGAGAATGCGGGCGTTTCCCCGGTGATCCGGTCGCTGCTGGTGGACGGGATCATTTCCGGCGTGGGCGGCATCCTGACCTTCCTGCCGAATATCTTTATCCTTTTTCTGGCGCTGGCCTTCCTGGAGGACAGCGGATATATGGCGAGGGTGGCCTATGTCATGGATGATATCATGAGCCATCTGGGATTGTCCGGCAGGGCGTTCCTGCCGATGCTCCTGGGATTCGGATGCTCGGTGCCGGCGATCATGGCGTCCCGGGCGCTGGAGCACCGCAAAGACCGGCTGAAGACGATCCTGGTGACGCCGTTTATGTCGTGCAGCGCAAGGCTTCCGATCTATGTACTGTTCTCATCCATGTTTTTCGGAAAGCATGCCATGATCGCCTGCTACTCCATGTACCTGCTCGGCATCGTAGTGGCGATCCTGACGGCATTTATCATTTCCAAAATTGACGGAAGCCGCGCGGAACATGCGCTCCTGATCGAGCTTCCCGAATACAAGGCGCCGAATGCCCGGACGATCGCGGTCTATGTGTGGGAGAAAGTAAAAGATTACCTGACGAAAGCGGGAACCGTTATCTTCCTTGCGTCCATTATCATGTGGGCGCTGCTGAATTTCGGAACGACGGGATATGTGACGGATATCAGCGACAGCTTCGGCTCCATGGTCGGAAGGCTGATCGTGCCGTTCTTTGAGCCGCTGGGCCTGGGATACTGGCAGATCGTGGTGGCGCTGATCTCCGGCATCGCGGCGAAAGAAGTGGTGGTATCAAGCTGCAGCGTGCTTTTCGGCATCCAGAATATTACCACGGCCCACGGGATGGACAGCTTCGTGGCAGTGCTTGCATCCATGGGATTCGGCGCGGCAAATGCCTACGCGCTCATGGTATTCTGCCTGCTGTATGTGCCCTGTACTGCGACGATCGCGACGATCCGCCGGGAAGTGGGCAGTGCGAAGCTGACATGCGGCATCGTGCTCTTCCAGCTGGCTGTTGCCTGGGTGATGAGCTTCATCGCTTTCCATGTGGCCGGACTGTTTATGTAAACTTAATAAGATATGGATTTAAGCAGGAGGCCCTTTGTCTCGCAGGGGGCGCCTGCTTTTTCTGTGCCTTCAAAGATGGCTTTGATGCAGTCCGGACTGCGTCTGCCGAGTCCGATCTCCAGCAGGGTGCCGATGATAAGGGCGGGCATGCGGTAGAGAAAGTCGTCCGCCGTCAGTTCGATGAGCACAAGATCCGGCCCGGCTTCCGTGATGGAGATGTCCAGGATCTCTTTAACGGTTCCTTTTTTCTTCCGGATGCCGCAGAAGTTCCGGAAATCATGTTTCCCAATGAGAAAAGCCGCGCCCTCCTGCATGGCGGAATGTGCCGGGGCAGGGGAAATGTGCGCGGTAAATGCGGCGGTAAAGGGATTGCAGACGGGTGCGGTGCAGATCCGGTACTGATAGGTGCGTGCCCGGGCGGTTAAGTCGGCGCGAAAGCGCTGCCCGGCTGTTTCCGCCGACAGGACGGCAATATCCATAGGCAGTGCTTCGTTCAGTGCCCGATGGAAATCCGCCGGGGTCAGATCAGATCCGGTCTGAAAGCTGACGGTCTGAGCCAGTGCATGGACGCCGGGATCTGTTCGGGTTCCTGCGTGCAGTTCAGGCAGTTCACCGGTGATCTGTCCGATCACGGACTGCAGCCGGGAAGCGATCGTTCTTCCGGGCCTGGAGCGGCTGTCTTTTTCCGGCTTCTGCCAGCCGGCATACCGGGTTCCGTCGTACTGCAGAGTGAGTCTGATGTTCTGCATCTCAGAATCCCTCCTCTTTTCTGCGCATCCGCATTTCCCGGCGCTTCAGGGCGGCTTCCCATTCGGCTTTTTCCGATTCTGTCTCCAGGATGAGGTCCGGGACAGGGGTGGGCCGGTCATTGGAATCCATAGCGACCATGGTGAAATATGCCCGGTTGATGGGATGGCGCATGCCGTTTTCCAGATGTTCGGCATAGGTGTCGAGGCGGACTTCCATGGAAGTCCGTCCTACATAGGTCACTTTTCCGATAATGACGATGATCTCGCCGTTATAAGCTCCGTGGATGAATCGCAGATTGTCTACAGACGCCGTGATGACATTGCATCTTGCATGCCGCATGGCGACTGTGCCGGCTGCTTCGTCCAGCCACTGCATGAGTGCGCCGCCGAAGAGACGTCCGGCTCCGTTCAGATGATTCGGACGTACCATGTGAACGATTTCGGTCATGGATTCGGACACAGTTCGCGCGTTGGTCGTGTTTTTTGTTTCTTCAGACATAATTATATGCTCCGTTTCTTTTGGTATATCGTTTATTACTGTTCTCTATTGTATCCTATTTTGCGTGTTTCCGGAAGATGGAACCGGCCATTTTTGCAGTCCGGTCGATCTGCGCCTGTTCTTCTTCAGATTTCCCTTCCTTGAGGATCTCGAGGATCAGGGTCATTTCATCAGGTGTAAAACGGATCCCCTGTCGGTCTGCTCCGTTGATCAGCGCCAGCATGACCGGGACCAGGTCGCGGCCGAATCTGCCGGCTGTCCGTTCGGCGGCCATGCGGATCAGTTCCAGCTTGGCCGGATCGATCTGTTTCATGGCCGGATTGTTCATCCATTCATTGTCCATCTGAGCGGTCTCCTTTCTTTTCGTTTTTCTGCTCCTGTGAGAACAGTTCACTGTATTCGGCAAATAATTCCTGCTGCTCGGGTGTGAGCATTCCGGAGAGAAGGTCGGTAAAGTTAAAACCTGTGCAGTGCTCATCTGAAGCGCTGCCGGTGGCGGCTTGAGAAGCACGGAGGATTTCGATCAGGGGCATCATTTCCCGGATCTGGCTGATCGTATCCAGGGCGGAAGTCTGCTGCGGGGTAAGATAAGGGCGCAGACAGTCCAGAAGATCATCGGGAGATTCCGGACGGCATTCCCTCAATGTCTGTGCAGCCGGATTGTTTCCCTGCCGGAACAGCCGGACAGCCTGGTCTAGTTCTCTGCATTTCACAAGCGCTGCAAGCGTCTGCCTGCCTGACGCGGGTGTGTAGGGGAGAAGCAGTTTGATCATCTGAAGTTCCGGTGTGGTGACAAGTTCGTCAAACGGCGTCATTGGGCCGGGCAGATCTCTGTCCATTCATCAGCGGCCTCCTGTTTGCAGAGTTGTATCTCCATCTGATATATATGGCGCATAGTCTCTGAATATTCATAGAATAATATCAGATGGAACAAATAAGAGAAAGGACTGAAAAGACGATGTCAAGAAAACTGATCATCGATGGAAATGCTGTCTATGAGATTGATGAGGAATGTATGCTGAAGAAGCGTCTTGACCGGGACATGAAGCAGGCCGGACATACCGGCGGGACAGAAAGGAACGGTTCAGATGCGCCGGAGAATACGGATCGGTATGGAAGACACTAAAAAACAGGATGCACGGGAAACCCCATGCATCCTGAATGCTGTTAAGAGAGGCTGAATACAGATCTGTCCGATCAGCATCCGCATCCGCAGTTGTTGTTTCCATTGAAACCGCCGCAGCAGCAGAGCAGAAGGATGATCCACAGACAGCTGTCGTTGCCGCCGAAGCCGCCGCCAAAGCCGTTGCCGCCGCATCCGCCGCAGCAGCAGAGCAGAAGAATGATCCACAGGCAGGAAGACATGCCGTTGCCGTTGTCGCATCCGCATCCACAGTTTGTAGCACTTAATTCACTCATGTTAAATCCTCCGGTTTTAGTTATCATTTACAGTTTTATACTATGCAGGCGGGGAGGATGTGTGCGCGGTACAAAACGGGAAATCAATGAATATTCTTATTAAAAAGGGTATTTTTATGAGATGGGTAAAACAGATGCTGGGTTACCGGCGAAGCGGGATAGATGAGAAGAACGCGGGAATGGGGGTGTGCGTGGCAGTCCTGGATACCGGGATCGCCAGACATCCGGATCTGGAGGGCAGGATCGCGGGATTCAGGGATTTTACAGGCGGAAAAACTTCCTGTTATGATGACAGCGGGCATGGCACACATGTAGCGGGTATTCTGGCCGGCGACGGGAAGATGTCCGCCGGGATGTACGCAGGCATGGCTCCGGCAGCGGTTCTTCTGGCGGCGAAAGTGCTGGACCGTTCGGGAAATGGAAATGTGGAAAGTGTGCTCCGCGGTATTGAGTGGATCCGGTCATTGCGGAAGGAACACCCCGTCCGGATCGTAAATATTTCCGTGGGTACCCAGCCTGAGCTGGCTGCACGGCAGAAGCAGAGACTGCTGGAGGCAGTGGAAGAACTGTGGGATGAAGGACTGACAGTCGTTGTTTCAGCGGGAAACTACGGACCGGGCGAGGGAACGGTGGCAGCTCCGGGCAGCAGTCCCAAAGTTATAACGGTCGGAGTGCCGGATACCCCGGAGCGTTCTTTGTCCGGAGGAAAGAACAGGCAGAAGGTCAATTATTCCGGGAGGGGCCCTACGGCGGATTGTGTGGTGAAGCCGGATCTTTTTGCTCCGGGAACAGGGATCATCAGCTGCAATGCGGGATACGTTTCGCCGGGCGGCCCGCCTTATATCATGAAGACGGGAACCTCTATGGCTACGCCGGTCATATCCGGTGCGGTCGCCTGTCTGCTCTCCAGGTATCCGGATATGACGAATGTGGAAGTGAAGCTGAAGCTCCGGGACGCATGCGTGAAGACGCCGGGAACGGAGGCGGGATGGGGGATGCCGGACATGGAGCGTCTGATGCAGGCGTAAAGTTGCGGCACAAAGGTGTCAAGAAAAAATACTTGACAGCACATTTCTCTTCGTGTATGATAGCAAAGGTGACTGTGATGAATAAGATTTTAGAGCAGGCTTTATTATATGATTTTTACGGAGAACTTCTCACAAAGCATCAGAAAGATGTCTATGAGCAGTTCATCCAGGAGGATCTTTCCTTAAGCGAGATCGCAGAGGGGGCGGGCATCAGCCGCCAGGGTGTGCACGATCTGATCCGCCGGTGCCAGAAGGCGCTGGAGGGTTATGAGGCGAAACTTCACCTGGTGGAGCGTTTTCTCTCGGTCAGGGAAAAAGTGGGGGAGATTGGGGATGTGCTGGATGAGTGGGAAGAGAACCGGGAGAACCCCGAAGAGATCGTAGGGCGCATCCGGAAGATCTCGGATGCGATCATCGAAGAATTATAGAGGAATAAACGAATGGCATTTGACAGCTTAAGTGAAAAACTGCAGAATGTGTTCCGGAACCTGCGCAGCAAGGGACGCCTCACTGAGGACGACGTGAAGACGGCGCTGAAGGAAGTTAAGATGGCCCTGCTGGAAGCGGACGTCAACTTTAAAGTCGTAAAAGGCTTTATTAAAGACGTGCAGGAGCGCGCGGTCGGCCAGGATGTAATGAACGGCCTGAATCCGGGGCAGATGGTCATCAAGATCGTAAATGAAGAGCTGGTGAAGCTCATGGGCTCCGAGACGACGGAGATCCGGCTCCAGCCGGGAAGCGCCATGACGGTCATTATGATGGCCGGTCTCCAGGGCGCAGGTAAGACCACGACCACGGCGAAGCTGGCCGGGAAGTTCAAACTGAAAGGCAAGAAGCCCCTTCTTGTGGCCTGCGACGTCTACCGTCCGGCAGCCATTAAGCAGCTGCAGATCAACGGCGAGAAGCAGGGCGTGGAAGTCTTCTCCATGGGAGATAAGAACCGGCCCGCGGACATCGCGAAGGCGGCTGTGGAGCACGCCCGGAAGAACGGCAACAACATCGTGATCCTGGATACGGCCGGACGGCTGCATATCGACGAGGACATGATGGCGGAACTCCAGGAGATCAAGGAAGCGGTGGAAGTCCACCAGACCATCCTTGTCGTGGATGCGATGACCGGTCAGGACGCGGTCAATGTGGCCCAGGCCTTTAATGAGAAGATCGGCATCGACGGCGTGATCGTCACCAAACTGGATGGCGATACAAGAGGCGGTGCGGCCCTGTCTATCAAGGCGGTGACCGGAAGGCCGATCCTTTACGCCGGCATGGGCGAGAAGCTTTCAGATCTGGAGCAGTTTTATCCGGACCGTATGGCGTCCAGGATCCTGGGCATGGGCGATGTGCTCACCCTGATCGAGAAGGCGGGAGCCGAACTGGATCAGGAGAAGGCCGTGAAGATGGCCGACAAGATGAAAAAAGCCCAGTTTGACTTTGACGACTATCTGGAGAGCATGGAGCAGATGCGCAAGATGGGCGGCCTGTCCAGTATCATGAGCATGCTTCCCGGAATGGGCGCGCTCGGAGGAAAAGGTAAGATGCCGGATCTGGATTCTGAGGAAAATGAAAAGAAAATGGCGCGGATGGAGGCCATGATCCATTCCATGACGCCGGAAGAGCGGAGAAATCCGGATCTTCTGAATCCGTCGAGAAAGCACCGGATCGCCAGGGGCGCCGGCGTGGATATCGCGGAAGTCAACCGCATGGTAAAACAGTTCAACGAATCCCGGAAGATGATGAAGAAGCTTCCAGGGATGATGGGCGGAATGGGTGGCAAGAGGGGCAGATTTAAATTCCCCTTTTAGCACATAGATCATGCCGGAGGCGGTTGGCCGCAGGGCGGGGCTTACGGCAGAAGCAACAATAAGAAAAATAAAACAAGAGGTGAAAGAAATGGCAGTAAAAATCAGATTAAGAAGAATGGGACAGAAGAA
>DWVL01000010.1 GCA_019120275.1 Candidatus Mediterraneibacter excrementavium
AACGGACGTGAAAAATCCCAGATGAGTGTATACAATCTATATAGATTATTTTCCCGGGAAAAGCAGCGGCCTTTTCTTACGAATACCGCCGCCACTGCATCGATCTGATCTCCCCTGATCCTTTCGGTCCAGGATTGTGCATCCCCATTTATTATATATTCATGCTCACCGACGGACCCGACTATGCGATGCATCACATACTTCCCATCTGCCCTGTGAAAGAGTACAACGTCTCCTTTCCGGGGCTTATACCCATTCTCCGGTTTTACAAGAACTACCTTATCTCTAAGATGACGAAGAAGCGGCTCCATACTGGTTCCTGTAACTACAAGTGAAATCCCCCGGCCTGACGCGAATTCTCCGTGCATCATCTCTGAAAACTGTTCAGAATTCAATGTCCTTTCTCTCATCGGAGCAATATATCGCTCTGCTCGAGTGTCTGGACAAACTCTTTCACACTCTGCTCCAGCTCTCCTTCTTCCGAATCATAGCTGAGTCTGAGAATATCAACGACTTCCTGTTCCGTATGATCCTCCTGCAGGATCTTCCAGATATCCGCCGCTGTGTCATTCAGCGCGATCAGTCCGTGAACCTTTTCCGCCATGCCGCCGATCGGCACTGCCATCCACTGATCTGCAATCTGTCTCAATACAAATCCTTCTTTTATTTTCACGATTTTCTTTCCTCCCGGCAGTCCCGCCTTATTCTCTACTTGTCTGTCTTGTGATTGATCAGTTTCAGATCGATGCGCTGATTATCAAAGGTAAGCGAAAGGTAATAGAGTCCTTCGTTCATGATATAACCTCCTGGCGCTTTCAGTTCCCTTACCACATAATCCCCGCATGGGATATCTTTGAATGTGAACATACCATTCCAGTCTGTGATCGCTACAAGTACAGCGTTTTCTTTTGTATATTCTTCGGTTTCCATCACAAACAGACCGATCTCCGCCAGCGCGAGCGGACGTTTGTGCTGGTCTGTCTGGAGTCCGTGGATAGATCCTCTGATCATCTCACTCGGGATCGGATTACCGTCATTTACGTAGAGCTGAACTTCTTCCTCATCCTGATCCTGATAAGCAAACAGGATCGGATAACGTGTATCCGAACATCTGTAATGACTGTTGGTCAGGATCTCTTTCACATAATAGTTCCCATATGGGATATCTGCCGTAAAGCAGGCTTTTCCGTCTTCTTCACAGCAGGCTGTCGCGATCATTCCGTCACGCGGGATCACTGTGCCGTCTGACATACGGATATCTTCCGCCGCAAAAAGTCCGAACACAAAATCTTTGATCTCGCCATGTGTACCGATCCCGAAGATCTGATCCTCACCCAGTGATTTTTCCAGATGGATGGACACTTTCTGCCTTGCTCCGCCAAACTCTGTGGATACATCAATATATGCCGTACCGTTCTCATCATAGACAAGTTCCATATCCTGTATCTCAGTATTCCTGAGCAGGCCGTTCGCAGCCTTCTTTTCGTATATCCTGTATTTTCCGGGATACAGGCCGGTAGTCACTGCATCTCCATTCTCATTTGTTATAACAACCGCGGCGGTTTCATCTTTGGCAAGACGGGTCGTGCCGTCAGCAGTGATGATGTCCTCATCGGCAATGATCTCATAAACCGCACCCTCTGCATTCGCCTCTTCAAAATACGGCGTATATATCATGCTGCCGCCGGCCGGGAATCCTCCAACACTCCGGAGTGTATTTTCCGCCGTCTGTACTTTCTGTACCACCGGCCCGTTTTTATGCAGGTGGATCCGCACTTTCTGCGGGATACACTCAGACATAACCGTTACCACCGGTATGCCGTTCTCCTCGGATACACTATCCCTGGACACTTTAAATGACTGTGACTGTCCGGACTTGACATAGCCGCACAGGGACAGTTCTTCCGTAAGGCTGTATGTTCCGCCCGCCAATCTGGAAGGCGTAACGAAATATCCGTTGCTTCCTGTTGCAAATGTTTCAAGCTGCATTGGTTCCGGATATGTCACGGACATTACAACCGCACGCCCTGCGCTGTCTGTCAGTCTGTATGCACCGCCGGCCGCCGGAATGACTTTTCCTGTCTCCGCGTCAAGTCTGAATACTTTGACATAGAAGCTTTCCAGTTCGCTGTTTACTGATAAAGTATGCGTCCTGCCGGTCCTTCCCAGTTCCACTTCGATATCAGCCGCACGTTCTGCACCTTCCTGTCCTTCCACCTGACGGACAATATATACGCCCTGTGAAAGTCCCTTTGTCTTGGCAAAACCATCGCTGTCACATACAAGCATATCCCGCTCATTCGCCATAGCTGCATCGAAACTTCCTGCATCCTTGCGGAATATCTGGAACTGCGCTCCTGATTCCGGACTGCTGACCGTTCCGTCCGGACTGCTGACGCGTTTGACTACCGCAATATATTCTTTGTCCTGGCTAGACACCACATTGTAGTTGTATGCCGGTGCCGCTTCGCTGACCTGTATCTTGTCCTTCTGTTTCTTCTTTCCCAGTCTCATTTCCAGCCCCCTTATCTTTACTGCGTATTTAAACCATGTAAAATAGTAACCTTCATCCTTATAGCATGCCGCGATCTTCTGATACAGTTCGTACCTCGCCTCCGGATTCTTTCTGTACATATCTCTGTGCTTGCTGTACAGCTGCAGGTATCCCACCACATCGATCAATTTATGAGTCTTCTTGAGAAGACGTTTCTCCACATAACTGCAGACCAGATTCTGATCGATCGCTGCAAGCCTGTTTTTTTCCGAAAGACGGATCCACATATCGTAATCATCCTGCCTGTGGATATGCGTGTCAAATCCCAGCATATCCTCAAATGCACTCCTGCGGAACATCACCTGTGACACCGAGTGGATCGGGCTCTGCACCGCTCCATTCTGCGCAGCAGAAACTGGAAGTTCCGGCGCATGCCGGTACTGCGTGGACAGCGCGTCTTCTTCCTGTCTCCAGCTCTGGCAGAATACCAGCGCCACATCCGGATTCTCTTCCAGTACTTCGATCTGGCTTGCCGCACACTCCTGATTCCATGCATCCCTGGCCATCAGGAACGCAAGATAAGTTCCGTTCGCCTGAGCAGCTCCCTGATTCTTGGCGGCGGCGAACTCTCCTTTCCTGCTCGGGCAGGAGATCACCGGAATATCCGGATAGTGTTCCATATCCTCCCTGAGTCCCAGACTGTATGCATTTCCGCTTTCGTTTGCATCAACAAGAATGATCTCATAATTCTTGTAACTCTGTTCCAGCACGCTCTGCAGCGCACGGCGCAGGATCAGAGAAGAATTCTCGTATGAGACGATAATGATGCTCAATAACGGTTCTCCCATTTTCTGCTACTCCCCTTTCCTGATCGTTCCAAGCAGGCAGCTTCCGCCATCTGCCGTTCTGTTCTCATTTGCAAAAAGTACCGGCTCCTGATCTTCATCCGTAACCCGAAGCCATATTTCATACTCCCCGTCCTCTGCGCGTCCCGTATCAACCGTAACGGTTGATACTTTTCCCGGCTTCCACTGACGGACATCCGTATCCGCCGGAAGGATCCGCACCTCTCCGCTGTCTGTATTTTTTATGATGACATCCACATCACAGGGCGTATACCGGGGTGCATAACCGACATTTTCTATTTCAACGGTTACCTGGCCGTCCTGCCACCGCCACCCCTTTTCACGCACCGACACATCACGGATCACATACCGGTATCCGAGATGCCGCTCTATATAATCATATCCGGACATTCCGTCGTAGACAGATCCTGTGTCCTGATATACGGTGTTTTCCCATTTACTGATCACTTCCGGATCATGTGCACGGTTCAGATAAGACAGATGCATGACCCGGAACGCCTCGTCTGCATTCATCAGATCATTCAGCTCATTATCCAGTACCGCTTCTCCTCCGTTTGGCACATACAGATTCAGTTCATTCTGAAATTCCAGTTCATCTTCCCGGATCCACTTATCCTGCAGAGATGCCGATGTACTCTTTGACAGATCTCCATATGTCCCACAGTCAAGAGAAGTACCGAGTATCCCGTCGTTAAAAAGCGACAGTCTGGATATCAATGATATATTATCCCACGCCTCTTCTTCGCTCAAAGGCTGTTTCCTTCCCGCTGCCATCCTCCAGTAGGCCGGCGTACGCACCGCCAGAAATACGGATTCCGGCATGGTCTCATGCATCTTCCGGATCAGTTTCTGATAACTTTCCGGCGTCAGATATCTCGAACTGTGCATCTCGGCCCAGCTGCCTACAAATACGCCCTGAACAATATAGATCTGATCCTCATAATCTGCGAAAATTTCCCCCAGCTGTTCCATATGTCTCATAACCAGATCGATCGTCGGGGGATCACTTTCCGCCCCGCTACCGTCCCAGTCATACAGCGGGCGGACGATCAGCTTTACCGTCGAGTCTGTCCCTGCATATGCGTTGAACACATCCCAGATCTGCTTTTCACCGGATGAACTGATCTCCCTGTCCCGGTAATCCCCGATGTTTATCTGAAGCAGTTCCAGTGTTCCAGACCTTCTTTCACCTGCAAGGCTTTCCAGCGTATTTTCATCTACAGGGGTCTGATCACTGATCCTTACACCCCTCATATTATAGAATCCCCGCTCACTGTTTGCAAGAAATTTATTTGTTTCTATGTTATTCTCCGGTACCCACTCCAGTTCCCAGCGGAGCAGACCGGACGCCGCTGTCCCCATAATGATCAACACTCCCGCAAAAACCGCCGCTAACGCCGCTTTCTTTTTCATTCTGCCCTGCTCCCCGCCAGTTCAAGAAAATCATTCAGGCCTTTTTTATAAAGCTGTTCTTTATTATATGCAGCCTCGCCATATTTTCTGCAAAGCGCCGGTTCTTTGATCAGTCTGCCGACTGCTTCAGCCAGAAGTTCCGGATCTGTACCGTCTGTAATGACGCCGTCTGTACCCTGATCGATCTGCTCCGCCACTCCTGTACAGCCGGTCGCCACGACCGGCTTCCCGAGTGCCTGTGCCTCTTCGATCACAATGCTCTTTCCCTCAAAACGGGAAGTACATACATAAATATCCGCCTGACTGAAATATGGATACGGATTATCTGTCGCTCCCAACAGAACGAAAGTATCTTCCAGACCGTATTCCCGGATCATGTGCCGGATATTCTTCTCCTCTTCTCCTTCGCCGAGAACATACCAGCGGAATTCATACCCCTGTTTCTTCAGGAGCGCCGCCGTCTTCACTGCGATATCATAACCTTTCTGATAGTAGAGCCTGCCTACCGTCAGAAGTCGGATCCCTCCATAGTTATCTGCAAAGCCGCCCGTCTCCTGTGCGCGTCTGCGGATATGCTCCCGGTTTACGATATTAAAAAACAGTTTTGTACGGTCCTCGTATTCCGGATATACTTCCAGAAAGCTTTTCCGTACCTCTCCGGACACCGCGTAGATCCGGTCGAATGCGCTATAGCATCCGTTATCCAGATCATTACTGTAACCGGCGCGTCTGTAATCAATATGGAGAAACGCCGCCTTTCTGTCAGCATGCACCTTTTCAGCCACGTACCAGGTGGCCGGGCCTTCCAGATAGGCCGCTGCAAGATCATATCTGCCCGGAAGTCCGGGACTTCCGTCTGCGAGCAGTCTGCGCAGGATCTTTTCCCTGGTCTGGGCATCCCGCACTTTATCACCCGTACGCTTCATATCCCTGATACGGCGCACTGCTTTTGCCAGGCTGCCTCCCCTGACCAATGCCTTCGCCAGCCTGCTTCCTACTGCCAGCTTTCCTCCGGGTGTCAGCACGGAACGGCTGTCCGTTTTCCGGTTCAGGATATGTACATGTTCCGGCACTTCCTCAAAGAGTTCCCCCCTGGGAATCAGAACATACAGACTGATCCGGTACTGCGCCGGGTCAAGAACACGCATCAGTTCGATCAGCGCGCGTTCCGCTCCCGCTCTTCCCATCGTATTCATGACAAACAGAATACTCTTCTTATCTCGCATTCGCCGCCTCCTTCTGCGCACGCCGTCTCTCTCTCAGGTCATATACCTTCGGATCCGGCATCGGATTATTCTTCTTTTCCAGAAGCGTACCGCGGCAGAAGATATGCGCATCCAGATGACGCTCCAGCCAGCGCATTCTCGCATAGGCAAAGCTCCATGCAACGATGCTTCCCACAAAAACACCGATCCCGTACCAGTAATCCGGAAAACCTTTTGCAAAGATACTGACAATGCAGGTTGCCGCCGCAAAGATCAGACTGGTCAGCATACTTCCTGTCAGATCATTAAAATACTGCAGGAAAAGGATGATCGTATAAAGCAGGAACAGAACGAAATATCCCGCCGCCAGGCATGGATAGATCGCCATCACCAGACCGGTCATTCCGAATCTCGGCAGGAAAATGATGCACAGAAGGAACAGCACGACAGAGATGATATACTGCAGCTGTGTAACCCGCATCAGCTGGTCTGCCATAAAACGGAACATACGCTTCTTTGCCTTTACGATATCTTTCAGACGGCCTCCCAGTACAGCCTCCGTATACTGCTGATATCTGGAGTGAAAGTGCATCTCCACATAAGCGATAAAGATCACGCTGGCGGACAGATTGGTAAACATGGCAATGCAGCTGGCCATATCGTAAGGCTGGTTACACACATAGGTATTCGCCAGCACCATCCGCATATCGTCTTTCGTCCAGAAAACGAAATTATGTATAAACAGTCCAAGGATATAGAAGAAATTCGTAAAGATCAGTTTCCAGTATATCCGAAAGTATCCCAGTACCTCACGGTAATGATGGCTGTTTTCATGAAAATAGGTCTTGGTAAATCCGAATTCCAGGCAGGCGATCACGAAGAAGCCGATCGTCATCCCCAGCAGCATACTGTACGTAATGGACATACCGATCAGGAATCGGAAAACCAGAGCCAGCACAAAGCAAAGGGCCATCCCTGTCGTAAAAAACAGAGAAATCATCTTATACGCTTTTACGATAGACAGATACAGCATCTGATAGAAACAGAGACCGAGTCCGATAAATGCACAGAATGCGGTAAACACCCAGTACAGCGGTATTTCCCCGACCACCAGCGCCCAGATGTGGAACGGAATGCCGATCAGGGCCGCAAGTCCCATATTCAGCGTCATCCCCACATAAATGCAGGGAAGGATATCTTCATACCGCTCTTCAAAGATCCGGTCTCCCACATATTTTGACAACACCGAGTTAAACGGAGACGCGGTCAGCAGAGAGAAAATAAACACGTACAGGATCGTACAGGAAAATAACTCCCTGTCATAATACCGCACAGTCTCAAACCCGAGAAAAATGTACATCAGCAACATCGTACCGATCACCACAAGCATCGGCGTAACCGTTGCGAGCATACTGTATCCGGATCCGTACAGTGTATGGACCAGTGTATGTCTCTTAAAGATTTTATTCAGTCTGATTCCGATTCCTGCCATGTATCAGTTTCTCCTCTCTGTCAGTTCCTGTTTATCTGTCCACGGAAAAAGGTGTCTGGGGCCAAGGCACACCGTTTGCCGCCGCCATTTTCTTATAGATTTCCTCATAGGTCTTCCGCATGTATTCAATCCTGTATTTATCACAGACACGCTGATAACCGACCTCGCCCATCTTCTTTCTCTCTTCCTCGTTGTCCGCCAGTTCCACGATCGCATCCGAGATTTTACCAATGTTCATGACCGGGAGCACGATGCCTGCCGGTCCCAGATCGTCTGCCTCACCGTAGATCAGTCCCTGGCAGTTTCCTACGTTCGTTGCGATCATAGGCTTCTTTGCCGCAAATCCTTCCAGGACCGTAAGCGGCTGTCCCTCGCTGATGCTGGTCAGGATCAGCATATCCATCCTGCCGATATAATCTCTGGTCTGGATCCTGCCGGTGAAAACGATATCCTTCACATGCAGACTTTCAACAAGGTCAAAACACTCCTGTGCATACTCTTCATCCTCGTCCCATGGCCCCATGATCCACAGTTTAAGCCGGTTGTCACGCTGCTTTGCGTAATAGAAGGCGTTGATCATTGTCTTAACGTCCTTGATCGGAGCCACACGCAGGATAGCCCCCACGTTTATCATCGGATCATCCGGTTCTTTCACAGGAATTTTCTCGTAAGCTTCTACAGGGATGCCGTTCGGCGTCACCTGCGTCTTCAGTTCCGGGCATCCCAGCTCCAGCTGCAGGGAGCGGGCGTCTTCAAAAAGCGAAGTGACCAGATCGGCATGCTCATAAGCACAGAGCGAGAGTTTCCGGAACTGCTCGATCCAGAAATCCTTGTAAACACCCTGGACCCATCTGGCCTTGATAATCTCCTCCTCACGCTCACGCGTGTAGATTCCGTGCTCCGAAACGAGCAGCCTGCTGCCATGCAGGACCTTCGCCATACTTCCGATCACGCCGGAATATCCCGTCGCCACGCAGTGGTAAAGGTCCGCCTCCGGCGGTTTGAACTGAAGCGCGAATCCAAGCGGCAGATAAATGGACCTCAGCGTCCAGAGGAAATCTGAAAATACGATATTCGTGTACCGGAGATTGTAGACTTCCTCCGCGATATTCAGGAAATCCTTACCCATAAGGAGTTGGTCGATCGACATCTCCTTCTCCTGGAACATGCGGAACACGACTTCCCAGTCCACCTTCTCCCCGATCACCAGAGCACGGAGCGCATCATATTCTTCCCTGTTCAGCGACACATGGGACATCCGGTTTTTCTTCCCGCCGCGCAGCCACTGGCTGTCATTCAGATAAATCTCCCGTACTTCTGTCAGATTGTCCGGCAGCTCATATGCAAATTTTCCGCTTATACTCCGGTCAGCCACGATAGCGACCAGCGTAAATTCGATATTCGGAAACTGCTGGATCAGACTGTGCACCCAGCTGGATACTCCGCCGACCACATAGGGGTAGCACCCCTCGGCCACTATGCATACTTTCATACAGGATCTCCTTTCCCGCTGTTATTCAATGTAATAATCGGCATGATTGGTCTGCTCCAGTGTGATCTGCACAGACTCATCTTCCACTGTGACCAGATACCATCCTTTTTCGATCTCCTCACAGGTTCCTCCCGTGACTTCACCGATCTCTTTTCCATGGATGCGCACCACATAATAGCTTGCGCCATCCGGGGAATCAGCCGTGATCTCTATACGGTCTTCGCCAATCTGCGCCTCATATTCAAGCGCCAGGTAATTTCTCACTCTGCGGTCCGCCTCTGTAGCCGTTGTCTTCTCAAACGCTTCAAACGGTGTACGATAAGGCCGGTAATTTTTAGACCAGTCATTGCTGATGATATTCCAGCTGTCATCATCGGATTCCGAATAGATCACCTTCGATGTATCTACCGCCGTTCCGTAGTATCCGTATGCGGTCTGCAGACATCTGGACCGGAAATCATCCTCATCCTCCATTACCCTGCTGTCCATATAGACCGGAAGCTGCAGGACTCCGTTATCAAGATAGCTAAAGAAACTATCCGCACTGTCTCCGTCATAATCCGTCAGGACCGTATCCACGTCGGATAAAAGATGCCCTTTCCCGACAAGACGTTCATAATCTTCTTCCTCTAGTCCTCCTGCCTGGAATGTCCGGATCTCATAATCCGGGAGCACCTCTTGGTAAAGTTCCAGATCTTCTTTCAGCTTCTCACGCAGGAGAACATCTGATACCTGATAGCCGGACAGTCCGATTTCACCTGTTTCTTTGGTCACCTGCTCATAATAAAAATCCATCAGGCTTTTATTGAGTTCTCCCTGATCGTCATAGTCCAGCCTCGGCGCCGCCGTAACAGTCATGGCATCATCTGTATCGTAGTAGATTGCCACGATAGACGGCCACAGGATATCGCGGAATACGATTGAAGAATCCTGCCCGTATTCCTGTTCCATGACCTCCGGATTTTCGTTGGTAAGCACCGGATAGTTTTCCACTACCGATACCTGGGCATTCGCCACCGGATATACATACACTTCATCCGTATCCGCCGCAAATCCGGTCAGGATGCCGGCGCCCAGCTGTCCGGTCAGATAATCGCCGTTCACGACATACACTTTTCCCACATCCGGCGCATACCGCCAAATGATCGCCGGCAGTTCCTCATTCTCGACATCCTGGATCCACGCATCCTCGGACTGCGCCACCGCATAGGCTGTCACAGAATCATCCAGCATGGCATAGGGCATCTGCTGTTCATAGTCCATATAGACCGTCTCCCCGCCGATCACCAGTCCGGCGAACAGTTTGAAGCCGTCCACCTCTATTTCATCTGCCTCGATCCGCAGGATTCCCAGAGCACGCATCAGATCCCGGTTTCTGTCCATAACCTGAACATCCGGCAGTCCGGACACAACCAGATCCCTGCCCTGCTCTGCAAGACTTTTCAGCATCTCTACATCTTCTGCCGAACCGAGCTTCTCCCCGTCAATGATCAGAAAACCCGCACCATTTTCATCCGCTGCGGCTTCGCCTATATTTTCATAATAACAATATTCTCTTTTCTGGGAAATGCTCCATTCACGTGCCACTGACAGACAGTCCTCGTCTTCTGTCCCGATCAGGCCGACCGTATCCTTATCCGCCTGTAACGCCGATACATACAGTCTTTCTCCCTGCTGTTCATAACGGGTCATCTCAAGACTGATCTGGCCTTCCGGAACCGCCTCGGCTGAATAAATATTCTCTCCCGTGTTCATCAGCACATTTTCCGAGATACCGGTGAGCTGGAACATAAGCAGTACGACGCACATGATCAGTGTGATCGCTATGTAGTTTGCCCTGCTGATCATCCGGCTTCACCTCCGCTGTTATAGCCATAATCAATGGCAAAATTATTCAGATAATACTCATTCTGCTCGATATAGTAACAGATGAAATCGTCAT
>DWVL01000076.1 GCA_019120275.1 Candidatus Mediterraneibacter excrementavium
GTTTCTTTGTCACTTACCATAACGCTAAAGCTGTTTGTACCATAATCTGCTATCGTACATTCAAGGCTTGGTTCGGGTTTAGAAAAGATCACAAAGAAAATACAACATAATAGAATAAATGCAGAAATTATACTGATGCACAAAATTTTTCCCTTTTGTCCCATGATATGGTTCCTCCTGATAACAGTATGTTTCCCTTTTTCCAATACAGCAAAACTTTCCTTAAGTATAAGAAGACTGTACAATAAAATCAATATAAGACGGGATCTATTTACAATTAATTTCATTTAGTCTATACTCATTTTAAGGGTTATCGTACTATGCAGTATGAATCATCAAGTGGCAGGAGGGATCGATTATGAAAGATTTTTGGGAAGATTTAGGAAAACGGATCGGTGAGACGGCAGAGTCTGTGACAAGTATGGCGGGAGATGCGATCGAGATCCAGCGGATGAAGAGCCAGATGCGCAGTCTGGCGCGGGGCAATGCAGTAGATCTGATGGAACTGGGACACATGATCTATGACCGTTATAAAGCAGGGGAAGAAGTGGAAGAAAGTGCAAAGGCGCTCTGTGATGCGATCAGAGACAGGGAAGCATCCATGGGCGAATATGAGAAGAAGATCGCGAAGATCAAAGGCGCATCCGAATGTCCGAAGTGCGGGAAAATGGTGGCGAAAGATATGGCCTACTGTCCGTACTGTGGTGAAAAGATCGACCGGACTGCCGAAGCGGAGGATGATGAACTGACAGAGGAAGCTGCGGATGCTGCAGCAGAGGAAGCGGAGTCAGAAGAAGCTGGTGAAGGTGCGAAAGAATGAAACGCCGGTGGTATCTGATCGGGACGGCGGGACTTTTCGGCGCTGACCAGATCCTGAAAGCCTGGACGGAACAGAAGCTGGACAAGGAAGAAGAACGGCGGACGGCAGGTCCTGTCGTTCTCAGACGTGTGAACAATAAGGGAATATGTCTGGGATTGCTTTCAGGACAGCCGGAAGCGGTCCGCATCCTGTCCCTGGCGGCTTCGGGTGCAGTGTCTTTATCTTATGCCGCAGCGCTCATATCCGGGAGACGGATCCGGAAGGCGGGACTCTGTATGGCGGCAGCGGGCGCATGGAGCAATACGGCTGACCGGTTTGTACGGGGATACGTGGTCGATTACGTCGGTTTTGACATGAAAAACCATCCGAAGCTGGCTGCGCTCACCTATAATCTGGGAGATTTTCTGATCGCAGCGGGCGGAGTCCTGGTTTCTCTGGATCAAGTCCGGTCGCAGTTCGCACTGCATCGATATTCCCGTCAAAAATAATCCCATCCATGCCAAGCGCTCTTCCGGCCTCAATATTTTCCCGGAGATCGTCTATGAAGAAGCATTCGGCGGGATCAAGAAAATATGTTTCAAAAAGATACCGGTACATTGCAGGATCCGGTTTCGCAGTTTTCAGCGGCGCAGAGAATACTACGCCGCTGAATTTTTTCAGTACGGCAATGTGTTCCAGCGCGTAATCTGCGAAATATGTTGGCGCATTGGACAGAAGATATACGCGGATGCCCTGCGCGGTCAGTTCGTTAATAAAAGCCAGCGTTTCGTCTATCAGGGAAACATGCTGCGGCCAGATACGGAAGAAATCCCGCGCTGTATCAGCAAGACGTTGCGGCAGCAGAGACACGCTTTCTTCTGCGTAGGATGCATAGTCAATGCTTCCTTTATCCAGTTCATTCCATTTCCGGAAGATTACAGAACCCAGCAGTGCGCAGTCTTCATCCGAACTGCAGAAATGCGCAAGGAGATCGCTTCCGTTAAAGCGTCCGATCACATTTCCAAAATCAAAAATAAAATTTCTGTATTTCATCGCCTGTCCACCTCTCATATCAATGCGGGAAACTGCATTTTTACAGCGTTTCTGCATCATATACATAACTTCCGGTTCATTATATCACAATTCACGATTTTGCTGATAAAAAATATTGACAAGGAGGCATGCGTCCACTAAACTTATTACGATTATACATCGAGAAAACCGTGGTAAGGGGGAACTGCTGTGAGTGAGAATATTATTGAATTAAAAAATATAAAAAAAGTATTTGATGACACTGTAGTCGTGGAAGATTTTAATCTGACGGTAAAGAAAGGGGAATTCGTCACTTTTCTCGGGCCTTCCGGATGTGGTAAGACTACGACGCTGCGCATGATTGCGGGTTTCGATCTGCCGACGGAAGGACAGATCCTTTTAAACGGCAAAGACATCAGCCAGCTCCCGCCCAACCGACGGCCTATCAATACGGTATTCCAGCGGTATGCGCTGTTCCCGCACCTGAATGTTTATGATAATATCGCGTTCGGTCTCAATCTGAAACACCTGCCTGAAGAACAGATCCGGGAGAAGGTAAAAAACGTACTGGAAGTCGTGGATCTGGAAGGGTTTGAAAAGCGGAGGATATCCACGCTTTCCGGCGGACAGCAGCAGCGCGTCGCCATTGCCAGGGCGATTGTTAATGAACCGGATATCCTGCTCCTCGATGAGCCGCTGGGCGCACTGGATCTGAAGATGCGCAAGGAGATGCAGCTGGAACTGAAAGCCATGCATGACCAGCTGGGGATCACCTTTATCTATGTGACGCATGATCAGGAAGAAGCGCTTACCATGTCGGATAAAGTCGTAGTCATGTCTGATGGAGCAATCCAGCAGATCGGGACGCCGGAAGAAATCTACAACGAGCCGAAGAATGCTTTCGTGGCTGATTTTATCGGCGAGAGTAATATTTTTGAGGGACGCATGGCAGCGTCGATGACGGTGAGTTTTCTCGGATATCCGTTTCCCTGTGTGGACAATGTGCCGAAGGATACCCGTGTGGATGTGGTAGTGCGCCCGGAGGACGTGCTGATCACTGCTCCGGAGAAAGGCCAGATTACAGGCGTTGTGGATTCGTCTGTCTTTAAAGGCATGTATTATGAGATCACGGCAGTGCTGGCCGGTGATAATGAGATCGTGATACAGAGCACAAGGAGTGCCAGAGTGGGCGAGCAGATCGGCATGTGCATCGAACCGGACGGGATCCATGTGATGCCGGCCGGTGTGATGATCAATGTCTTCGACGGCGAGATCACAAAAGACGGCCGTGTGGCTTTCGCAGGCGGTAATTATGCGTGCGATATCACACAGCTGTATGAAGGCTCCCGGGCGGGAGAGGATGCTTCTGTCATTACGGCAGACGGAGAAGAGATCAGTCTTGCAGGAATGCCGGTGACGGTGGAGATCCCGGTCAAAGCGGTATCTATGAGCGACGAACCGAGGGAATACCGCGCCCATGGAAATATCATTTCCTTTATATACAAGGGCAACCATTATAACTATACGGTCCGGACAGCCACGGAGGAAGATTTTGTGCTGGATGAGGATTATCTGTGGAACGAAGGCGACCATGTCAGCCTGATGATTCCGGATGACCAGATCGTCCTGAAGAGAAAGCAGGTGGAGCCATGAGTAATTTTCGATTCAGCCGGAAGCAGCTGTGCATCCCGTATGCACTGTTCCTGATCTGCTTTGTCGTCCTCCCGCTCGCAGTGGTTGTCTACTATGCGTTTACGGACGGCAGCGGAAGCTTTACACTTGGCAATCTGATCAGCTTTTTTACAAACGGAAATACGATCGGAACGCTCTGTTACAGCATCGTGACGGCAGCGGCGGTGACGGCCGTCTGTCTTCTGATCGCATATCCGACCGCGTACGTGCTGGCAAGAAGCGGTCTGAAGAGAGGCCCGGTCCTGCTCATGCTTTTCATCCTTCCGATGTGGATCAATTTTACCCTGAGGATCACAGCGCTCAAAGAGGTCCTGACGGTGATCGAAGGCAATCTGTCTCTGCATCCGTTTTTGAATACAGTGATCGCAATGACGTATGATTTCCTTCCCTTTATGATCCTGCCGCTCTATACCACGTTGCTGGAACTGGATGAAAATCTGCTGGAAGCGGCCAGGGATCTGGGCGCGGGAGAGACGGAGGTGTTTCTCAGGGTGACGCTGCCTCTGTCTATGCCGGGCGTGGTCAGCGGCATTACGATGACTTTCCTGCCGGCCATGACGAATTATGTCATTCTGGATATGATGTACAACAGTACGTATATCATGGGTTCGCTGATCGGCAGCTACTTTAATATCTATGACTGGAACAATGGTTCCATGATCTCACTGATCCTGTTTGGACTGATCTGCCTGGTTTCATGGATAACAGGGCGGAACAGCGAAAATGATGCGGAGAACAGGGGGGCGGTATTATGAAAAAGCTTGTATCTGGCGCATGGCTTGTCCTTGTGGCGCTGTTTATGTATATCCCGGTGCTGATCCTTGCTTTCTACAGCTTTACGGAATCCACGGCGATCGGTGCGGTGCGGGGATTCTCCCTGCAGAATTATGTCACGCTCTTTACGCTGGAGGAACTGCGGAACATGATCGCCGGTACGCTCGCGCTGGCGGTGGGCGCGGCGGTTATCGCTTCCGTGCTGGGCACGCTCGGCGCAGTGGGAGCGTTCTATTCCAGACCGTCTACGCGGGCGGTGCTGGAGACGGCCAACCGGATCCCGGTGGTCAATGCTGACGTAGTGACTGCATTTTCCATCTGCATCATGCTGATCATTGTGTTCGGCATTGACAAAGATACCTTTCTGCCACTGGTGATCGGACATGTGGTGCTGTGCACGCCGTTCGTGTATCTGACGGTGATGCCGAAACTGAAACAGATGGACAGCGGACTTTATGAGGCGGCGCTGGATCTGGGCGCAACACCGTTTCAGGCGCTGCGAAAAGTAGTGATCCCGCAGATTGTTCCGGGGATCATTTCCGGTTTTATGCTGTCTGTCACATTGTCACTTGACGATTATTTCATATCAACTTATACGAAGCCGGCAACATTTGATACGATCAGCACTTATGTGGTCAATGCCACCCGCGGATCCCAGACAGAGATCAAGACTGCACTGTGGGCGCTTTCAACCGTGATTTTTGTGATCGTGATCCTGGCGGTGGTGATCATGAATGCGGCATCGGCGGGACCGGCGAAGAAGCAGGAGGTGAATGCGCATGGCGGAAGAAAGTAAGAAGGACAGAAGAAGCGGTGTGCTCCGGGCCGGTGCGCTCCTCTGTGCAGCGGCGCTCCTGACGGCGATGCTGTCTCCGGCGTCTGTCCGCGCGGTGCAGGCAGCGCCTGCCGGGAATGCCGGCAAAGTCTCCGGAGATGGGAAAGTGACACTGCGCATCGCCAACTGGGAAGAATATATTGATGAAGGCGACTGGGACGAAGAGGAGATCATCGAACTGGACGACCGGGAGGGAACATCCATTCTCGGGGAAAATTCCATGGTTGAGGATTTTGAACAGTGGTATTTTGATACATACGGCGTGGAAGTGGAGGTTGAGTATTCCACCTTCGGAACGAATGAAGACCTCTACAACCAGATGACGCTTGGAAATGAATTCGATCTGGTCTGCCCGTCGGAATATATGTTTATGAAGCTGATCGCTGAAGACCGGCTGCAGCCGCTGTCAGAAGCGTTTTTTGACAGGGAAGTCGAAGAAAACTATTACGTTCGCGGCGTATCTGACTATATAAGGAATATTTTCGACACGAATACGATAAACGGCCAGCCCTGGAGCAAATATGCCGCAGGGTATATGTGGGGGACTACCGGGATCGTCTACAATCCGGATGAGATCACGAAGGAAGAGGCGTCCCGCTGGGCGCTGCTGGCGGATCCGGAGTACAGAGGACAGGTCACGATCAAGGATAATGTACGCGACAGTTATTTTGCCGCCCTCGGTATTCTTTTTGAAGAGGAACTGACGGATCCGGATTTTATCCGGTCGGATGACCGGCTGGAACGGATCGCAGAACTGATGAACCGGACGGACGATGCGACGGTGGAAGAGGCGGAGGATATCCTGAAAGATATGAAGACCAATGCCTATTCTTTTGAGTCAGACAGCGGAAAGGCAGATATGGTGACAGGGAAGGTGCTGGCGAATTACCAGTGGTCGGGCGATGCGGTCTACACACTTGACCAGGCGGAAATCGACGATTACTATCTGGCTTATGCCGTTCCGGAAGAGTGCACGAATGTCTGGTTCGATGGCTGGGTGATGTTAAAGGACGGTATTGCCGGAGATGCCGCGAAACAGCAGGCGGCCGAGGCGTTCATGAATTTTGTATCCAGACCGGACAATGTGGTGCGAAATATGTATTACATCGGTTATACGTCCGTGATTGCCGGCGGCGACAGTGATATTATTTTCGCGTATGCGGACTGGTGCTATGGCGCGGAGGATGATGCGGAAGATACGATCGATTATCCGACAGGAACGTTTTTTACCGGCGATGCAGCAGATCCGGATTATATCATTACGGCGGAATCCGATCAGGCAGACCGGCAGCTTTACGCCCAGTATCCGCCTCAGGAAGTGCTGGACCGGGCGGTGGTCATGCAGTATTTTGACCAGGAGAACAATCAGAAGATCAATCAGATGTGGGTCAATGTACGTTGTTTTGATCTGAGTTCTCTGTCCGCATCGGACTGGGTGCTTGTTGTCGCAGTCCTGGCGGTGATCCTGACAGCGGTGATCCTGTTTATGAAACGGTTCTGGCCGAAGAAAATGATCCGGAGGAAAGATCACAGAAAAGAACATGAGAACAGAAAAAATATCCGCGGCTGATCCCGCGGATATTTTTATGCAATGTACACCGGCACAGTGAGCCGGCATGTTTTTCAGAAATGTCTGCGTTTTACGTACAGTGGCGGAACGACCGGTCGGTTATGATCCGGGCGAATATCAGCCCCAGCGGAAGCGCTATGATGATCATCAGCGCTGACACCAGCCAGGGGGCTGACAGCGTCAGCGACATCTCTCCCATGTTATAGACAGCCCGGTACAGATAGAGTCCGGGAACCATGATGACAATAGACGGAACTGTGACGGAGATGCGTGGGTATCCAAGTCGTTTCATCAACAGCGAGGCCAGCAGTCCGGCTGTCAGCGCTCCGATAAATGCAGCTGCGGCCGCCGGGATTCCAGTGATGTCCACCAGCTCCAGACGCAGGGTGTTGGCAATAGCTCCGATCACTGCGGCGGAAGCGGCAATGGGCACGGGGCTGTTGAACATGATCGAGAAACCGAATACGCCCACAAAGCTGGCGGCAAGGCGCAGCACCAGGAGGAGCGCCGGCGACAGGCCGAGTTCTGTAAACGCGCCGGGGTTGATGTGCAGCGCCATGGACATTACCCAGGCGGTAAGCGTGGCGATCAGGACAACGATCACGGCGTAGGCCAGACGTTCCAGACCGGAACGCATATCCAGTTTTGCCAGGTCGATCCCGCTTGTGATGAACGGGAATCCGGGGATGATAAAGAGCATGGAGCAGATGTAGCCTGCCTCATGTCCTCCGGAGACAGAGAAAACATGTTCCAGCAGCCTGAGCGAACCGATGTAGCACAGACACGCCAGGGCTACGGAAGAGACGATGCACAGATACAGCGTCATATGTCTGCCGGTCAGTTTACTGCGAAGGAAGTTGCCGACGCCGGCGCCGATGAAGGCGCAAAGCATTTCAATGGGGCCTCCGCCCAGCAGAAAAGTGAAAGCCGCACATGCGAAAGCGGAAGCCAGTCCTAGTTTGACAGGGGTATAGAGTCCGCGGATCTTTTCAATGTCGTCCAGTTCGGACTGAAGCTGTTCAGCGGATTTCTGTACGCCTTCGGATGGAAACTTCTTGACAAAGCGCTCCAGACGGTCTAGTTTGGAAGTGTTGACCCCGGTGCTGGTCAGGCACAGAGAGTTGGTAAATGTCTTATGTCCGTCAAAGCAGGTGTAGACGATGGTCAGCAGTCCGATGTTGGCGATGCAGGTAACGCCCAGCTGTTCGGACAGCGCGTTCATGGAATTGCGCACGCGCCATGCGCCGGTCCCGCAGGACAAGAGCATAAGTCCGACCCGGCCGATGAGAGCGGCCTTAACGGGGATGCTTGCTTCGGTGACGGGTTTGTCTTTAATGTGCCCGGTATAGTCGTGCCAGTAGACGTCCATATGATTGGGAATAATATTATCTTTAACCATAATTCTGCCAGCCTGATTCCTTTCCTGAAAATCTTTGTTCATATACATTTGTTTTCCACCATTAGAGTATAGTGGTACAGGCTGAAAAGTCAAGAAAAAACTATTGAAACCGGAGGTTGATCATGGATACGGATCTGAAAACAATAAAAAAGGCGTTTGCCGCCGCATTTCCATATACGCTCCCGATCTTTGCAGGATTCTGGTTCCTGGGGATGACTTATGGGATCTATATGAATGTCTCGGGGTTCAGTTTCTGGTATCCCATGCTCATGAGCCTGACGATCTTCGCGGGTTCCATCGAGTTTGTGACCGTACATATGCTGCTCGGGGCGTTTAATCCGCTGCAGGCTTTCGCCATGACGCTGATGATCAATGCCCGTCATCTGTTCTACGGCATTTCCATGCTGGACCGATTCAGGGGACTGGGATGGAAGAAATTTTACCTGATCTTCGGGATGTGCGATGAAAGTTTTTCCATTAATTATACGGCAGATATCCCGGAAGATGTGGACCGTGGATGGTTCATGTTTTCCGTTACGCTTTTGAATCATTTCTACTGGTTCTCCGGGGCGACGCTGGGCGGGATCTTCGGCTCCCTGATCCATTTCAATACAGAAGGACTGGAGTTTGTGATGACGGCTATGTTCGTTGTGATCTTTCTGGAACAGTGGCTGAAAGAGAAAGACCACCGCAGCGGCATCCTGGGACTCGTCTTGTCCGTGGTCTGCCTGGCTGCGTTCGGAGCGGATAACTTTATCATACCGGCTATGCTGGGGATTCTGGCCGTACTGACGGCGATGCGTCCGGCAATGGAGAGAGGAGGAGAGAAGAGATGACACTGACACAGCAGATTATTACGATCGTAATGGTCGTTCTGGGAACGGCGGTCACGCGCTTCCTGCCTTTCCTTGTATTTCCGGCCGGCAGGCCTACGCCGAAATATATCCGTTATCTGGGCAGGGTCCTTCCCTGTGCGGTGTTCGGACTTCTGGTTATTTACAGTCTGAAGGACGTCAGTATCGCAACAGGCAGCCACGGGATCCCGGAGTTGATCTCTATCCTCCTTGTTGTTGCGCTGCATGTGTGGAAGCGGCAGATACTTCTTTCCATTGCCGGTGGGACTGTGTGCTATATGCTGCTCGTTCAGCTGGTGTTCTGATATGTTAGCGTCTGTGTACAAGGGGCAATACGCTCCAAACCGCGTAATTTCGTTGATTTTCTGTGTTATCCTCAATCGGCGTACGTCCAGTACGCCTCTATCGTCTGCCTTGAAAATCAACGAAATTCCTGCGGTTGGAGTCTTTGAGTCGTGAAGGTGATGATTTGGACTCCTTCAACGACCGTATTGTCCCCTTGTACACTGACGCTAAAATCATGTAATTCTTTGCATTTCTCTCTGGATATTGGCGGAACAGTAATGTTATAATAAATATATTAAGTAGGATAATCCTGCGGCTGCACAGTCTGCGGAGCGGATATATCCGGAAAGGAAATGCAATGAGAAAGACAAAGATCATCTGTACGCTGGGCCCCTCGACTGATAAAGAAGGTATTTTGGAGGCTCTTATCCGTGAGGGCATGGATGTTGCACGTTTCAACTTTTCACATGGGACGCACGAGGAGCAGAAAGCGCGTCTGGAACGTCTGAAGACGCTGCGCGAGCAGTTTGACCGTCCGATCGCGGCGCTTCTGGACACCAAAGGACCGGAAATCCGTATCGGATGCTTTAAAGACGGCAGGATTACTCTGAAGGAAGAACAGGAATTTACCCTTAAGAATGATGAAGTGGAAGGGACGCAGGACTATGTGACGGTTTCCTATAAAGATCTGTACCGGGATGTGAAGATCGGGGATTCGATCCTCATAGACGATGGACTGGTAGAGATGATCGTAGAGAAGATAGAGGGAAAAGATATTGTCTGCAGAGTGATCAACGGCGGAGACATTTCCAACCGCAAAGGTGTGAATGTTCCGGGCGTGGAACTGAAGATGCCGTTTATCAGTCCGAAGGACCGGGATGATCTGCTGTTTGGCATCCAGGAAGATTTTGATTTTGTCGCGGCATCATTTACCAGAACGGCGGATGACATTCGCGAGATGAGGAAGCTCCTCGATGACAACGGCGGCCAGATGATTAACATTATTGCCAAGATCGAGAATCAGCAGGGCGTGGATAATATTGACGCGATCATCGAGGAGGCGGACGGCATCATGGTTGCCCGCGGCGATATGGGCGTGGAGATCCCGCTGGAACAGGTCCCGATCATCCAGCAGCGGATCATCCAGAAAGTTTACCAGGCGGGCAAGGTGGTGATCACGGCCACCCAGATGCTGGATTCCATGATGGTGCATCCGAGGCCGACCCGTGCGGAGGCGACCGACGTTGCAAATGCCATCCATCAGGGAACGAGCGCGATTATGCTCTCCGGCGAGACTGCTGCCGGAAAATATCCGGTGGAAGCGCTGAAGATGATGGTGAAGATCGCGGTCAGCATGGAACATGATATCGATTATAATGCAATATTCCGGAAATCGGAGCGCGCGGAAGATCCGGATGTGACCAACGCCATTTCCCACGCCACCTGTATGACGGCCATTGACCTGAAGGCGAGGGCAATCCTGGCGGCCAGCAAGACCGGCTGTACGGCGAGGATGATCTCCAAGTATCGTCCGGGTTGTATGATCGGCGGCTGCTCCAGTTCCAAGAAGGTGTGCAGACAGCTCAACATGTCATGGGGCATCTATCCCCTGTCTGTCAAAGAAGAGTACAGTTCCGAAATCCTCTGCCTGCGCGCGATCGAGGCGGCTAAAAATCACGGACTGGTGGACGACGGGGACGAGATCGTATTCGCCGGCGGCATCCCGCTGGGTATCCCCGGACGGACCAACCTGATCCGCGTATGTATCGTGGGAGAATAAGGAAAAATGGAAAATCTGATCTTCAGCCTGAATGCAACTGTGCCGATCTTCTTACTCATGGTGCTGGGGTTCATGCTTAAGAAACTGGGACTGATCGACGACGTATTTGCGTCGAAAATGAATAAATTCGTATTCCTCGTGCCTCTGCCGGTGCTCCTCTTCGAGGATCTCTCGACCGTGGACTTCGCAGAGGTCTGGAATCTGAAGTTTGTACTGTTCTGCTTCGCGGCGACGCTCATCTGCATCGCGCTCGCCGCGGCAGTTTCTTTTTTGTGGAAAGATAAGAGCATCCAGGGCGAATTCATCCAGGCGTCCTACCGGAGCAGCGCGGCGCTCCTCGGGATCGCCTTCATTCAGAATATATACGGAGATGCGGGCATGGCGCCGCTCATGATCATCGGCAGCGTGCCGCTTTACAATATCATGGCGGTGGTCGTGCTCTCCTTTTTCCAGCCGGAGCGGAAGAAGCTGGATAAAGAAGTCTGGGCGAAGACACTGAAAGGCATCGTTACAAACCCGATCATCATCGGCATCATCGCCGGCCTTCTCTGGTCGGCGCTTCGGATCCCACTGCCCGGCATCCTGGAGAAAACCGTCTCCGATGTGGGCGCCACGGCGACGCCGCTGGGGTTGATGGCCATGGGCGCAAGCTTCAACCTTAAGAAAGCATTCGGAAAAGCGAAGCCGGCCGTGACAGCTTCAGTCATGAAATTACTGTTCTTTGCCGCCCTGTTCCTGCCTGTGGCTGTGGGGTTCGGCTTCCGGCGGGAGGAACTGGTGGCGATCCTTGTCATGTTAAGCTCCGCCACCACCGTGAGCTGCTATGTCATGGCCCGGAACATGGGGCATGAGGGCGTACTGACATCCAGCGTGGTCATGCTGACAACGCTGTTCAGCGCATTCACCATGACCGGGTGGCTGTATATATTGAAATGTATGGGGCTTGTTTAAAATGGATAAAAAATGGAAATGGGGACGTAGTAAAATTCAATTTTACTACGTCCCCATTTCCATTTTTTAACCGTTTATTATGGCGTTCCATGCCTCGTCATCGAATTCCCGGTCTTTGTAATAGTATTTTTTATCGTCTTCCGTGATCTTCCTGATCACTCTGCACGGGTTGCCGGCTGCAACTACCCAGTCGGGGATATCTTTTGTTACCACGCTGCCGGCGCCGATGACGGTGTTGCTGCCGATGTGCACCCCGGGCAGGATGATCGTATTGCCGCCGATCCAGACGTTATCGCCGATGGTCACGCTGATCCCGTATTCGTACAGGGAGCTCCTGGATACGGGATGGAGCGGATGACCGGCCGTGTAGATGGCAACGTTGGGGGCCATCTGGCAGTTGTCGCCGATGGACACTTTCGCCACATCGATGATGGTGCAGTTATAGTTGGCGAAGAAGTTCTTTCCTACTTCGATATGGGAGCCGTAATCGCAGTAGAAGGGCGGATTGATAAACGCGTTCTCGGATTTCCCGAGCAGTTCCCTTACGATCCGGCTGATCCTGTCAAAGTCCGAGCGGTCTGCAAAATTCAGTTCCTGCAGGATCCGGCGGCATGCTTTCTGTTCTTCCATTACAGAGGCGTCGGAGATGTAGGGCATCTCCAGATCTCTTCTTTTGATGTTATCCATGTAAGTACCTCTCTTTATGTGACTGCTGGCTTTTAATTGCATTATAATGCTTTATTAAAGGAAAAGCTTGTAGTATTCTGCAAAGAAATAACAGAATACTGCTAAAATGGACGAGGATAAATGAGGGTGGAATTTTAGCTGGAATCCAGGCTGATCCTGTGTTAAAATACATCCAAAGCATTAATACATTCCAGCATGTTTTTATCTCGAAAAGGCATTTCGCCATTTCTGTATTTCTAATTATATTCAGGAAAATCTCAATGCTTTTATTCCCAATTGATTTAGCAGAGAGGTTTTAGAATGGAAGACGAATGCCTGAAGGATGGCCAGGCTTCCGGACTGAAGCTTGCAGAGACGATCTTCAGGCTCTTCCGGGAGGGAAAAACCATAGAGGAAATATAATACTATATCAGATCATATTCGGGAGGCACAGCAGATATGGAACGATGGTTCATCACGATGAAGAAGGCGGATTTCAATGCGATCGCGGAGAAGTATCACATTTCCCCGATTCTTGCGCGGCTCATCCGCAACCGGGACGTCACGGGGGATGAGGCGATCGATCTCTACCTGAACGGCACGATCGCCGATCTTTACGATGGAATGCTGATGAAGGACATGGACCGGGCGGTGGAGATTCTCTCTGAAAAGATCCGGGAAGAGAAGCCGATCCGGGTGATCGGCGACTATGATATTGACGGGGTAAACGCCACCTACATCCTGCAGCAGGGGCTGTCCGGACTGGGGGCGGACGTGGATACGGACATCCCGGACCGGATCAAGGATGGATACGGGTTGAATATTGATCTTATCGACCGTGCGATCGACGACGGGATCGATACGATCATTACCTGCGATAACGGGATCGCCGCATCGGAGGAGATCGCCTACGGGAAGAAGAATGGACTGACGGTCATTGTGACGGACCATCATGAAGTGCCTTATGTGGAAATGAACGGGGAGAAGGAATATATCCTGCCCCGGGCGGATGCGGTGGTCGATCCCCATCAGCCGGACTGCGCCTACCCCTTTAAGGGGTTGTGCGGCGCGGCGGTGGCGTATAAGCTTATTGAAGCGCTCTACAATGTGATGCAGCAGGATCCGGAGGATGTGGATTATCTGATGGAAAATGTGGCCATTGCGACCGTGGGTGACGTGATGGATCTTGCCGGAGAGAACCGGATTTTCGTAAAGCAGGGACTGGAGATGCTCAAACGCACCCGCAATCAGGGTCTGAAGGCGCTGATCGAGTGCACGGGCGTTGATGTGGAGCGGCTGAACGCCTATCACATCGGATTCGTCCTCGGACCCTGCATCAATGCCAGCGGGCGTCTTGATACGGCAAAAAGGGCGCTGGAACTTCTGAATGCCCGCACAAGACGGGACGCGGTCATGCTGGCGGAGGATTTAAAAGCATTGAACGACAGCCGGAAGGAGATGACGGAGCGGGGCGTGGAAGAAGCGGTGCAGATGATTGAGAGCACCTCTCTGAAAGAAGATAAAGTGCTGGTCATTTATCTGCCGGACTGCCACGAAAGCATCGCCGGGATCATCGCCGGGCGCATCCGGGAGCGGTATTACCGGCCGACTTTCGTGCTTACGCGGGCGGAGGATGGCGTCAAGGGTTCCGGCCGTTCCATCGAGACTTATGATATGTTCGCCCAGATGTGCAGATGCCGGGCGCTCTTTACAAAATTCGGTGGGCATAAACTGGCGGCGGGATTGTCCCTTGATGAGCGGAATGTGGAACGGTTCAGGGAGACGATCAACAGCCTGTGCGATCTGAGCGAAGAAGATCTGCAGGAGAAGGTTTCCATTGATATGCGGCTGCCGTTCCCGTACATCACAGAAGAACTGATCGGGGAGCTGGAACTTCTGGAACCCTTTGGTAAAGGGAATCCGAAGCCTCTCTTTGCCGAGCGGAATCTGCGGGTGATCAGTCCCCGTATCTTCGGGAAGAACCGAAACGTGCTTAAATGCCGGCTGCAGGATGAGCAGGGAAATCAGATGGAAGCGGTGTACTTCGGGGATGTGGAAGACTGCCTGAGAGAGATGGAGCGAAAGCAGGTCATGTCCTTTACATATTATCCGTCTGTCAATGAATATATGGGAAGAAGGACCGTGCAGGTCACGATCGTGAATTATCAGTAAATGAGATATAAAAACTTTCGTAATTTCTTGATATTTCTCTTCGTTTCGGGTAGAATAATATCAAATCCAGATTTGACTAATCACGATTAGATATTATTATCGGAGGAGGGATCAGAATGTCTGACGGGAAAAGGTTCATAGGCAGAAAGCAGGAACTGGACTTTCTTGAAAGTAAATACGCGGAAGACAGAGCGCAGCTTATTGTCCTTTACGGCAGGCGCCGGGTGGGTAAGACGGAAACGCTTCGGGAATTCTGCAGAGAAAAACCGCATGTGTTTTTCTCCTGTGTTCAGACTGCCGACCGGAATCAACTGCTTCGTTTCTCCGGACAGATCTTAAGAGAAAATATTCCTGCTGCACGGTACATTACAGAATTTCCGGACTGGGAGACGGCATTTCGATCTGTTGCGGACCTTCCATACGGGGAACAGAAGAAACTGCTTGTTATCGATGAATTTCCCTATATGTGCAGAGGAAATGCATCCATTCCTTCGATATTGCAGAGTATCTGGGATGCGGAGCTGAAAGACAGGAATGTGATGATCATCCTTTGCGGCAGTGCATTAAGTTTTATAGAAAAGGAACTGTTGTCGGAAAAGAATCCGCTTTACGGAAGGGCAACAGGAATCTATAAAATGCGTGAAATGGGTTTTTATGATGCCGTGCAGTTTTTCCCGGATTATTCACCGGTCGATAAGGTTATTGCATATTCTGTTCTTGGAGGGATCCCGCATTATCTTAATCAGTTTGATCCTGAAAAGCCGCTTGATGATAATATCCGGCAGAATATCCTGACCAAAGGCTCTGTCCTGTACAGTGAAGTGGAATTCCTTCTTCATCAGGAACTCAGGGAGACTTCGGTATATACTGCGATCATAGAGGCTATCGCTCTTGGAAGTACCAGGCTCAATGAGATCAGTCAGAAATCGCTTCTTGACAATCCGTCAAAAACAAGCGTATATCTGAAAAATCTGGCGGAACTGGGGATTGTGGAGCGAGAATTTTCTGTAGACGTTCCAGTCAAGGCAAAAGCCGCTGCGGGCAGAGGCCTTTACCGACTGACGGATAATTTCTTCCGTTTCTGGTATACATTTGTGTATGCAAATTATTCCCAGCTTGAGGACGGGGATGTGGATGGTATATACGAATATGTGATAAAGCCGGATCTTCATGAATTTGCCGCATATACATTTGAAGACGTGTGCAGGGAGTTCCTGAAGGAATGTCAGAAACGGCGTGCGCTTCCGTTCCGCTATTCAAAGATCGGAAGATGGATGGGGAAAACAACTGTCCGTGATCCGCAGCATAACGGCGGAGTGCGGACTGCGGAGACGGAAATTGATATCATGTGCATCAATGAGAAGACGAAGGAATATCTGATGGGGGAATGCAAATTTAAAGGAGCACCGTTCCGGTATTCAGAGTATCTTGATGTTCTGGCAAAGCATGAAGCGCTTAAAAAGGACGGCATTTTCTATTATGCCCTTTTTTCTGAGTCCGGGTTTGATCAGAAGATCATGGAGAAAGCGGAGAAATCAGAGAATCTCATGTTGTATCCGCTCGAAGAAATCGTGGAGAATCCGCTTTGACGGATATTACAGAAAAATATTTGAAATTCGACAAATAAGTGATATACTATGAATATTATATAGATATCACATAATCGTCGGGGATGCCCCACATTGAAAAGAGGCATCCTTTTTTCTTTAGACATTTTACGGGAAATACTTTGAAGGGGGAGCGGTTATGGCAGCAACACTTGAGTATGAACAGCTGAATAAGAATCTTGAGATCGTGGACGGCCATGCCGTTAAAGCGCCCGAGGATTATCAGGATCCGGAACAACTCTATCAGGCGCTGGTCGCAAGGATCCGGAAATACCATCCGTCCGCGGACATCTCCATGGTGGAGAAAGCGTACCGCATCGCGAAAGACGCGCATAAAGACCAGGTGAGGAAATCCGGGGAGCCGTACATCATCCATCCCCTGTGGGTGGGGATCATCCTGGCGGATCTGGAGATGGATAAAGAGACCATTGTTGCCGGCATGCTCCACGACGCGGTGGAAGATACGGCTATGACGCTGGGCGACATCACCCGGGAGTTCGGGGAAGAGGTGGCTCTTCTCGTAGACGGCGTGACCAAGCTGGGACAGCTGAGCTACTCCCAGGATAAGCTGGAAGTCCAGGCGGAGAATTTAAGAAAAATGTTCCTGGCCATGGCCAAGGATATCCGCGTTATTATCATCAAGCTTGCGGACCGGCTCCACAATATGCGCACGCTGGAGTTTATGACGCCGGCCAAGCAGCAGGAGAAGGCAAGGGAGACGATGGACATTTACGCGCCCATCGCCCGGCGGCTCGGTATATCGAAGATCAAGACGGAGCTCGATGATCTCTCTCTTAAGTACTGGAAGCCGGATGTCTACAATCAGCTGGTGAAGGACCTGAACGAGCGGAAGACCGAGCGCGAGGAGTTCGTCCAGCAGATCGTGGCGGAAGTTACAAAGCATATGGAGAATGCCCACATTAAGGCGAAGGTCTATGGCCGGGTGAAGCATTTCTTCAGTATATATAAGAAGATGGTGAACCAGAACAAGACGCTGGACCAGGTGTACGACCTGTTTGCCGTGCGGATCATCGTGGATACGGTAAAGGACTGCTATGCGGCGCTGGGTGTGATCCATGAGATGTACACCCCGATCCCGGGACGTTTTAAGGATTACATCGCCATGCCGAAGCCGAACATGTACCAGTCTCTCCACACGACGCTGATGGGACCTTCGGGGCAGCCCTTTGAGATCCAGATCCGTACCGAGGAGATGCACAAGACGGCTGAATATGGTATCGCAGCCCACTGGAAATATAAAGAGGGCGCGGACGCGGCGAAGAGTATGGCCTCCCAGGAGGAGAAGCTGAACTGGCTGCGTCAGATCCTGGAGTGGCAGCGTGACATGTCGGACAACCGGGAGTTCTTAAGCCTGCTCAAAGGCGACCTGGACCTGTTCGCAGATGATGTGTACTGTTTCACGCCGAACGGCGATGTGAAGAATCTGCCGAACGGTTCCACACCGGTGGATTTTGCCTACGCCATTCACAGCGCGGTGGGCAATAAGATGGTCGGCGCCCGGGTAAACGGGAAACTTGTCAATATCGATTACAAGATCCAGAACGGCGACAGGATCGAGATTCTGACATCCCAGAATTCCAGGGGACCGAGCCGGGACTGGCTGAATATCGTCAAGAGCACGCAGGCCAAGAACAAGATCAATCAGTGGTTTAAGAAGGAATTTAAAGAAGACAATATCGTCCGCGGCAAGGAGCTGATCGCAGGCTACTGCCGCAGTAAAAATATCGAACTGCTCAATATCCTGAAGCCGAAATACCAGCAGATCGTGCAGAAAAAATACGGTTTCCGCGACTGGGATGCAGTGCTGGCGGCCATCGGACACGGCGGCCTGAAGGAAGGCCAGGTGGTCAACCGGCTGCAGGAGGAGTATGAGAAGGAACACAAAAAAGAGATTACGGACGAGACAATCCTGGAGAAGATCTCAGAGGCAAACCGGCAGAAAGTCCATATTGCCAAGTCCAAGAGCGGCATTGTCGTCAAGGGCATCAACGATATGGCTGTCCGGTTCTCCAAATGCTGCAATCCGGTTCCCGGAGATGAGATCGTCGGGTTTGTTACCCGGGGGCGCGGCATGTCCATCCACCGGACGGACTGCGTGAACATGCTCCATCTCTCGGCGGCAGAGCGGGAACGTCTGATCGATGCCGAGTGGGAAGATCCGGAAGAGACCGAGGGCGGCGGACAATATCTCGCAGAGCTCAAGATGTATGCGGCGGACCGCCAGGGACTCCTCATGGATGTGACGAAAGTATTTACAGAGGAGAAGATCGACGTGAAGTCGGTCAATATCCGCACCAGCAAGAAAGGGACGGCGACGCTGGATATGGGATTCATCGTCCAGGGGCGCGAACAGCTTGAGGGCGTGATCAAGAAGCTCCGGCAGATCGAGAGCGTGATCGATATCGAGCGTACGACCGGCTGACATGGCAGGAGATTGAAAGATGAAGATTGAGAATTTTGTACTGGGTCCGGTTGGGACGAACTGCTATATCGTGAGCAATGAGGAGACAAAAGAATGTTTCCTTGTGGATATGGCGGCCTGCCCGCCGGAACTTGTGAGCCATATTAAGAATTCGGGACTGACGGTGAAGGCCGTGCTCCTGACCCACGGACATTTTGACCATATCATGGGTCTGGACCGCTTTCTGGAAGAATTCCCGGCGCCGGTCTATGCCTGTGCTGCCGAGAAGGAGCTGCTGGAAAGTCCGCAGCTTAACTCCTCTTCGGGAATGCTGGGACAGTCCTATACATTCCACGGCGCACAGTATGTGAAGGACGGCGACCTTCTGGAGATCGCGGGAATGAAGATCCAGGTGATCCAGACGCCGGGGCACACCATCGGCGGGTGCTGTTATTACATCGCAGATGAACATACGCTGTTCAGCGGCGATACCCTGTTCCGCGCATCCATCGGACGCACCGATCTGCCCACAGGAAGCATGAGCGCGCTTGTACGTTCGGTGACGGAGAAGATCCTGGTCCTGCCGGATGAGACACGGGTATATCCGGGGCATATGGAAGAGACGACCGTCGGATACGAGAAGAAATATAATCCGTTCCTGTAAAGGGGCGCCGGATATCCGGAAAGCAGAAAACAGAAAGAAGCAGGAATGAGAGACAATGATCGAGATTGGAAGCAGGAAGAATAAATATACTTACAATGCATACCACATTGTTAAATCATTTTTTCCGGGCGAAGAGATCATACAGAAGGTAGATGAGAAGCAGGAACCTCTCATGGCAGTACGGCTGCCGGGAGGGTCTTGCTTTTCCCTTGCACCGGAAGAAATCCATATTGATGCGGCGGGATTCGGGATGGAAGAAGCGTACGAACAGGCGGTCAAGCGGGAAGTGACCCGGCGGTTGTACCGGTATCTGTCAGAAGAGACGGGGCGGACGCTGGCCTGGGGCACGCTGACCGGCGTGCGGCCGACGAAGATCCCCATGGAACAGCTGGAGCAGGGCGCTTCAGAGGAAGCGGCGGCGTTCTTTATGATGGAAAAATATTATGTGAGTCCGGAGAAAGCGCGTCTGGCGGCGGAAGTGGCGGCCCGGGAGAATGCGCTGCTCTCCCGGCTGGACTGTGAGAAGGGATTCAGTCTGTATGCGGGGATCCCCTTCTGTCCCAGCGTATGTTCCTACTGTTCGTTCAGTTCCTCGCCCATCGGGGAGTGGAAGGAACGGGTGGACGCCTATCTGGATGCGCTGATCAAAGAACTCCGCTGGATCGGCGCTCACACAGAAGGCCGAAGGCCCGACACGGTCTACATCGGCGGAGGGACGCCGACGACGCTGGAGCCGGTGCAGCTTGAGCGGCTGTTGGGTGCCATATCGGAATCCTTCGACCTGTCAGGTCTTCTGGAATTTACCGTGGAGGCGGGGCGGCCGGACAGTATTACGGAAGAGAAGCTGAAAGTGCTGAAGGATTTTCCGGTAAGCCGCATTTCCGTGAATCCACAGACCATGCAGCAGAAGACGCTGGACATGGTGGGGCGGCGGCATACGGTGGAGCAGACCGTAGCGGCGTTTGAACTGGCCCGGAAGCTGGGATTCGACAATATCAATATGGACCTGATCGCCGGACTGCCCGGAGAGACGATCGGTGACATGGAGGATACGCTCCGGCAGATCGAGGCCCTTGCGCCCGACAGCCTGACGGTCCACGCCCTGGCCATCAAGCGGGCGGCCCGTTACGGGCAGGAAGGGCGCACGGCGGATCTTCATGCGGAGATCACCGGCATGGTGGAAGCGGCCTATGCGTCCGCGCGGCGGATGGGGCTTGCGCCGTACTATCTCTACCGGCAGAAGAATATTGCCGGGAATTTTGAGAATACGGGCTATGCGGAACTTGACAAAGCCGGAATATACAATATACTGATTATGGAAGAAAAACAGACCATTCTTGCGGCGGGTGCGGGGGCTTCCACGAAGATCCTGCTGAGAGACCCGATCCGGAAGGAGGGCGGCAAAGAAGCGAATCTGGTGCGGGCGGAGAATGTAAAGAATATCAACGATTACATCGCCCGGATCGATGAAATGATAGAACGAAAGGAAAAGTGGTTATGGCGCTGAAAAAGAAACCGGTTACCGGCATGAGAGATATCATGCCCGCGGAAATGGAGATCAGGGATTACGTGATCGGACTGATCAAAGACACTTACAGGACGTTCGGGTTCTCGTCTATCGAGACACCCTGTGTGGAGCATATCGAGAACCTGTGCAGCAAGCAGGGGGGAGATAACGAAAAGCTGATCTTCAAGATCCTGAAAAGAGGGGAGAAGCTGAAGATCGATGAGGCGAAGGAGGAAGCGGACCTGGTGGACGGCGGCCTGCGCTACGACCTGACCGTTCCCCTTTCCCGGTATTATGCGAACCATGCAAACGAGCTGCCGTCGCCTTTCAAGGCGCTGCAGATGGGCAATGTGTGGAGAGCGGACCGGCCCCAGAGAGGGCGCTTCCGCCAGTTCATGCAGTGCGACATTGATATTCTCGGCGAGCCGTCCAACCTGGCGGAGATCGAGCTTATCCTTGCGACAACGTCGGTACTTGGAAAACTGGATTTCCACAACTTCACCATCCGCATCAACGACCGCCGGTTCTTAAAGGCTATGGCGGCGTACAGCGGATTTGAGGAGAAAGATTACGACAGTGTATTCATCACCCTGGACAAGATGGACAAGATCGGTCTGGAAGGCGTGGCGGCAGAGCTGAAGGAGAATGGCTATGCGGAAGAATCGGTGGAGAAGTATCTTAAGCTTTTTGAAGAGATTACGGGCGATGTGGAAGGCGTCCGCATGTGTAAAGAAAAATTACAGGACTTTCTGCCGGCTGAGGCGGCGGATGGGCTGGAAATGATCATCCGGTGCGTGGAGCAGGAGAAAGAGGCTGATTTCCGCATGAAATTCGACCCCACGCTGGTGCGCGGCATGTCCTACTATACCGGCACGATCTTCGAAATCTCCATGGATGAGTTCGGCGGCTCAGTGGGAGGCGGTGGACGCTACGATGAGATGATCGGCAAGTTTACCGGACAGGATACGCCGGCGGTTGGATTTTCCATCGGATTCGAGCGCATCGTCATGCTGCTCCTGGAGCGCGGCTACCAGGTGCCGGGCGGCCGGGAGAAGAAGGCATACCTCCTGGAGAAGAAGATCTCCCAGGAGAAGCTGCTGGAAGTGCTCACTCAGGCGAGAGCCGAGCGTGCGGCAGGCAGACAGGTGATGATCATGAATATGAAGAAGAACAAGAAGTTCCAGAAGGAACAGCTTGCAGAACAGGGATATACAGAGATTACGGAGGTGTACAATGGCTGAATCAATGCAGGGATTAAAGAGGACCCACCGCTGCGGCGAACTGTCCGCGGCAAATGTGGGCGAGAATGTAACCGTCATGGGATGGGTGCAGAAGAACAGAAATAAAGGCGGACTGGTCTTCGTGGATGTGCGCGACCGCTCCGGTATCATCCAGGTGGTGTGTGAGGAAGGGAAGACTGACCCGGCGATCCTTGAGAAAGCTGCGTCTTTCCGCTCCGAATATGTGGTTGCCATCGTTGGTGAAGTGGCGAGACGTTCCGGCGCGGTCAATGACAAGATCGCAACCGGTGAGATCGAAGTGCTGCCAAAAGAGATGCGCATCCTCTCCGAGTCCCTGACGCCGCCGTTCCAGGTGGAAGAGGACAGCAAGACAAGAGAAGAAGTGCGTCTGAAATACCGTTACCTTGACCTGAGAAGGCCGGATATCCAGAGGAATCTGATGATGAAGAGCCAGGTCATGACGCTGACTCGCCAGTTCTTCGCAGAAGAGGGCTTCCTGGAGATTGAGACGCCGATGCTGGGCAAGACGACGCCGGAGGGGGCGAGGGACTATCTGGTGCCCAGCCGCATCCATCCGGGATGTTTCTACGGACTGCCCCAGTCCCCCCAGCTCTATAAGCAGCTGCTGATGTGTTCCGGATTCGACCGCTACATCCAGATCGCGAGATGCTTCCGTGACGAGGACCTGCGCGCGGACCGTCAGCCGGAGTTCACCCAGATCGATATGGAGCTTTCATTTGTGGATGTAGACGATGTCATCGATGTGAATGAGCGTTATCTTGCAAAACTGTTTAAAGAGGTTCTGGACGTGGATGTACAGCTTCCGATCCAGCGGATGACCTGGCAGGAGGCCATGGACCGCTTCGGTTCCGACAAGCCGGACCTTCGTTTCGGCATGGAACTCACAGACGTGACGGACGTTGTGAAAGGCTGCGGCTTCGGCGTATTTACCGGCGCTATTGAGAACGGTGGCAGCGTGCGCGGCATCAACGCCAAAGGGCAGGGAAGCATGCCGAGAAAGAAGATCGACAAGCTCACCGCATTTGTAAAAGATTACGGCGCAAAGGGACTCGCGTACATTGCCATCCAGGAGGACGGCACGGTGAAGTCTTCCTTTGCAAAATTCATGAGTGAAGAAGAGATGGACGCGCTGGTGAAAGCCATGGATGGACAGCCGGGCGACCTGCTCCTCTTTGCGGCGGATAAGAATAAAGTAGTCTGGGATTCCCTGGGAGCCCTACGTGTGGAGCTGGCAAAACAGCTGGAGCTTCTGGACAAGAACGAATACCGTTTCGTATGGATCACGGAATTTCCGCAGTTCGAGTGGAGCGATGAGCAGGGCCGGTACCTGGCTATGCATCATCCGTTCACCATGCCGATGGAAGAGGACCTTCCGCTTCTGGAGAAAGGAGAACTCGGCAAAGTGCGCGCGAAAGCCTACGATATCGTCCTTAACGGAAACGAGATCGGCGGCGGAAGCGTCAGGATCCATCAGGACAACATCCAGGAGAAGATGTTCGAGGCGCTTGGCTTTACGAAAGAACAGGCCCACAGCCAGTTCGGATTCCTGCTCGAGGCATTCAAGTACGGAGTGCCGCCGCACGCGGGACTTGCCTACGGCCTTGACCGTCTGGTGATGCTGATGGCAAAACAGGACAGCATCCGCGACGTGATCGCGTTTCCGAAGATCAAGGACGCATCCTGCCTGATGACAGAGGCGCCCACGCCGGCAGATGATAAACAGCTGGAAGAGCTGGGACTTCTTATAAGAGAGTCAGAAACAACAGAAGAGTAAAAGAAGAAGGCTGGGATCATTCATCCCAGCCTTCATAGAAACGGATATTCACGGAGATATTTCTGACGATATCTCCGTCTTTTATTTCGATATCTTCGATATCAGATACATACGGCATATTCGGCTCTTCTTCTTCAAGTTCTACTGTGATCCAGTTCCGGCACGCCTCATTTGCATTTTCGATAGCGTCGTCCAGAGTGTCGCCGGAAGCCTCGCAGCATTCAAGATCCGGGAAGAAGGCATGATAGCCGTTCTCAGTTTTGCGGAAAACCGCAGGGTATATAAATTTCATACAGATCGTCTCCTTTTCGATATCATAATATAGCATAATAGAGTTTTTTATTCAATGAAAAAAAGAAAGTAAAAAAAGTTAAAAAAAGTGTTGACATTCGAAAACACCTGTAGTATAGTATCTATTGTTCCGGTCAGGAAACACCGGAACACAACAAATGCGACAGTGGCTCAGTTGGTAGAGTACGACCTTGCCAAGGTCGGGGTCGCGGGTTCGAGCCCCGTCTGTCGCTCT
>DWVL01000077.1 GCA_019120275.1 Candidatus Mediterraneibacter excrementavium
TAATGTATTTAAATTTTTATCTATGAAATGCAGTGACAGGGAGGAGTACATGATCCCCGGATGCGCAGAGAGAGGACGGCCGGTGTAAGTCCTCGTGACGATATCATGGAAGTAGCCTTCGAGCAGTGGACTGAACATATCGGTTGGAAGACCGGTATAAGTAGGCTTCAACGTTTTCCCGCGTTACAGGGAGACGGTATCGGACAAAAGTCCTGTACCGGCAGAGTGCAGAGAACATTCTCTGAATTTAGGTGGTAACACGGATGTAAGATTCGCCCTGAGCATAAGCTCAGGGTTTTCTTTTTCCGGGGAGCACTGACCATAGAAAGAGGAGGTAGAAGCGTGAGACAGATTACAGGAAACAAATTACTTGTAAGAGCATTAAAGGAAGAGGGAGTGGATACGATCTTCGGGTATCCGGGCGCATGTACCATTGATATCAGCGATGAGCTGGGACGTCAGGACGACATTAAGATCATCCTGCCGCGCCACGAGCAGGCGCTGGTCCACGAGGCGGACGCCTATGCGCGGACGACCGGCAAAGTGGGCGTGTGTCTGGTGACCAGCGGGCCGGGGGCGACGAACCTGGTTACGGGTCTTGCGACGGCGAATTATGACAGTGTGCCCCTCGTATGTTTTACAGGCCAGGTGGCGAGACACCTGATCGGAAATGACGCCTTCCAGGAAGTGGATATCGTGGGCATCACCCGCAGTATCACAAAGTACGGCGTGACAGTGCGGAACCGCGCGGACCTGGGGCGGATCATCAAAGAGGCATTCTACATCGCCCGGACGGGACGGCCGGGACCGGTGCTCATTGACCTGCCCAAAGATGTGATGTGCGAACTGGGCAGTCCGGAATATCCGGAAACCGTGAATATCCGCGGCTATAAGCCAAATACAAGCGTCCACATGGGACAGCTCAAACGTGCCCTCAAGATGCTGAAGAAGGCGAAGAAACCGCTGTTCCTGGCAGGCGGCGGTGTGAATATCGCCCGCGCGAACCAGGTATTTACGGAAGTGGTGAATAAGACAAATGTGCCGGTGGTGACCACGATCATGGGCCGCGGCGCAGTTCCGACAGATCACCCGCTCTACATCGGCAACCTGGGTATGCACGGCCAGTACGCGGCGAATATGGCGGTGGGCGAGTGCGACCTCCTGTTCTCCATCGGAACCAGGTTTAATGACCGCATCACCGGAAAGCTTCATGCATTTGCGCCGAACGCGCAGATCGTACATATTGATATAGATACGGCGTCTATTTCCAGAAATATACAGGTCCATGTGCCGATCGTGGCGGATGCACTGGACGCGCTGACCAAAATGAACGAATATGTGGAGCCCTGTGAGACGGCGAAGTGGACGGAGCAGATCCGGGCATGGAAAGAGGAACATCCGCTGCAAATGAAAGACCGCGGACATATGAGCCCGATGGATATCATCGAGGAAATGAACCGCCAGTTTGACGATGCGATCATCACAACGGATGTGGGACAGCATCAGATGTTTGTCACCCAGTATGCGCAGATCAATGAGAAGAAACAGCTCGTAACGTCCGGCGGGCTCGGGACCATGGGGTACGGATTCCCGGCGGCCATCGGCGCGAAGATCGGCAATCCGGATAAGACGGTCATCGCCATCTCCGGCGACGGCGGCATGCAGATGAATATCCAGGAGTTTGCCACAGCAGTTCTGGAGGAACTGCCGCTCATCCTCTGTGTATTTAACAATGAATATCTGGGCATGGTGCGCCAGTGGCAGAAGCTTTTCTACGGGAAGCGCTACAGCATGACCAACCTGCGCGCGGGCGCGCTCTTCCGCAGGACAAACGGAGCGGAGATGCCGGAGTATACGCCGGACTTCGTGAAGCTGGCGGAAAGCTACGGCGCGAAAGGCATCCGCGTCATGGAAAAAGGAGAGATCGCCGCGGCATTTGAAGAGGCGAAGAAGAATACGAAGACCCCGACACTCATCGAGTTCATCATCGATCCGGAAGAGATGGTCTATCCGATGATCCAGCCGGGCGGAACGCTTGAAGAAATGATCATGGACTGTTAGAAAGGAGAGCATGAGAATGGATAACAATATGAAGAAGAGATGGATTTCCCTTTATGTCGAGAACCAGGTGGGCGTGCTCTCCAAGATCTCGGGACTTTTCTCCGGAAAATCCTACAATCTGGACAGCCTGACTGTAGGACGGACCGAAGATCCAACTGTGTCCAGGATGACCATTGCCACGGTGAGCGACGACGAGACATTTGAACAGATCAAGAAACAGCTCAACCGTATGATCGAAGTGATCAAGGTTATCGACTTTACCGATATATTCGTAAGAATGAAAGAAATCCTCTATGTCAAAGTCATGAAATGTACGGCGGCGGACAAGGTGGAAGTGTTCCAGATCGCGGAAACCTTCAAAGCAAAAGTCATCGACTACGGCCGGGACAGCGTGTTGGTGGAATTCGTACAGACAGCGACCAAGAACGACGCGGTGGTCAAGCTGATGAAAGAAGAATTCAAGAGCATTGAGGTTGTCAGAGGCGGAAGCGTGGGGATCGAATCGATCAGTATGATGGAGCGATAGTTCAGCAATGGTGCTGCCGCTCCTTTGCTCATTGAGCGGCGCTCAGCCAATTTGCAGAGGCAGCCGGGGAAGAATGCAAGCACTCTTCCTGCGCCTGCCCGTGCAAATTGCTGAACTGGTGAACAAAAAACCGAGCGCACTCTTGATTTTTACACTTTACAGTACTATAATGGCAGAGTAAAGGAATTAAGGATCTTTCCAGGCAGAGGAGGAATCACAATGGAGAAGAAGAACATAGACTGGGAAAACCTTGGGTTCGGCTATATCCAGACGGACAAGAGGTATGTGGCAAATTATAAAGACGGCAAATGGGATGAAGGCGGCCTGACGGATGACGCCAATATTGTGATGAATGAGTGCGCGGGCGTTCTCCAGTATGCGCAGACTGTATTTGAAGGCATGAAAGCGTATACCACAGAGGACGGACGCATCGTGACATTCCGTCCGGACCTGAACGCGGCCCGCATGGTGGATTCTGCGAAACGGCTTGAGATGCCGGTATTTCCGGAGGACCGTTTTGTGGATGCGGTCGTACAGACGGTGAAGGCGAATGCGGCGTATGTTCCGCCGTACGGCTCCGGCGCGACGCTTTATATCCGGCCGTATATGTTCGGTATTAATCCGGTTATCGGCGTGAAGCCGGCTGACGAATATCAGTTCCGTGTATTTACGACACCGGTAGGCCCGTATTTCAAGGGCGGTGCAAAGCCGATCACCATCTGCGTATCCGATTTTGACCGCGCGGCGCCGCACGGAACCGGCCACATTAAGGCGGGACTGAACTATGCCATGAGCCTGCATGCCATTGTGACTGCCCATGCAAACGGATTTGATGAAAATATGTATCTGGATTCCGCGACCCGCACGAAAGTGGAGGAGACCGGCGGAGCCAACTTTATCTTTGTGACAAAAGACAACAAGATCGTGACGCCGCATTCCGATACGATCCTTCCGTCGATCACGAGAAGGTCGATCATGTACGTGGCGGAGCATTATCTCGGACTCGAAGTGGAAGAACGCGACGTTTACTTTGACGAAGTTAAAGACTTCGCAGAGTGCGGACTGTGCGGTACGGCTGCAGTTATTTCCCCGGTCGGCAAAGTGGTGGATCACGGCAAAGAGATCTGCTTCCCGAGCGGCATGGAGAAGATGGGGCCGACGACGCAGAAACTTTACGACACACTGACGGGTATCCAGATGGGCCATATCGAGGCGCCGGAAGGATGGCTGAAGGTAATCGAATAATCAAGAAATATAACCGGCAGAAAACCCCGCTGATCCTGAATCAGCGGGGTTTTTATGTACAGGTCATGCAAAAGCATCTTTGAGATAATCGACAGACGCCCTTACTGCGGCGCTGTCTGTGCGCACCAGTTTATAGTCTTTCTCTTCGGAAAGGCCCAGACCGATGCCGGACTTGCGGAATGTCATGGCGCTTTCGATTTCTATTTTCCCGGACATGTGGTAGGAAGAGATGCCGGTATAGGGCACGAGTTTCTGGATCACGGCCGGGCTGATCCCGCTGGCTGCCAGGATCTCGATCCGGCCCCGGCTCTTTTCCCGCAGTTCTTTGAGCAGTTCGCGTCCTTCCCAGGCTGTGGCCGCCTGGCCGCTGGTGAGGATCGTGTCATAGCCGAGGGAAATGACCTCTTCCATGGCCTGCATCGGATCCAGACACACATCAAATGCGCGGTGCAGTGCGATCTCCATATCGCCGGCGGTTTCTTTGAACCGGGCAAGCTGTCCGGTGTTCAGGGTGCCGTCTGGATTCAGGATGCCGACCACAACTCCGTCCGCGCCTTCCTCCCGGAAGATGGCGATCTCTTCATTGAGTTCATCGCACTCGTAGCTGCTGAAGCAGTAATCGCCGTACCGTGGGCGCAGCAGTGTCCGGATCTTCAGGTCCGTATATTTCCGGATCTGGCGGAACAGCGGCACCGACGGGGACACGCCGCCGATGACTAGGTCGCTGCAGAGCTCCACCCGGTCCGCGCCTCCTTCCTGGGCGGCAATGGCGGATTCCACACAGTCTACACAGGTTTCAAGGATATAGTTTTTCATGGGTTTCACCTCGTTTGTCCGGATGCGGTGCATCCATATCGTAATTGAAGTATAGCACAACGGTCTTACAAGTTAAACAGCATGGTCGCAATATTGAAATAGATCAGGATCGAGAAAATGTCCACCAGCGTGGTGATCAGCGGCGACGCCATGATCGCCGGATCCAGGTGTGCTTTGCTGGCGAGAAGCGGGAGCATGCATCCCACGAGCTTCGCTGCCACGACGGTGCCGATGAGCGACAGGGCGATGACCAGCGCAAGCGCAGGATCCTGATACTGGATCATAATGCGGACGCCGTTTGTGACAGCGAGGACGGATCCCACGATGAGCGAGATGCGGAATTCTTTAAACACGACCCGGAAAATATCCTGAAACCGGATCTGGGACAGCGCGATCCCCCGGATGATCAGCGTGGAGCTCTGTGAGCCGCAGTTTCCGCCGGTATCCATCAACATGGGGATGAACGATACCAGGAGCGGGATGGCCGCAAATGCATTTTCATATTTTGTGATGATCGTCCCGGTGATGATGGATGTAAACATCAGGATCAGCAGCCAGGGGATCCGGTTCTTCGCGTGGGCGAAGACGGATGTCTCAAAATACGTCTTTTCGCTGGGATTGATGGCCGCCATCTTGGTGATGTCTTCCGTGGCTTCTTCCACCATAACGTCCATGGCGTCGTCAAAAGTCACGATGCCGACCATCAGGCCTTCTGCATCGAGGACCGGGATGGCGAGGAAATCATACCGGGTAAAGAGCTGCGCCACATCCTCTTTGTCCGTGTGGGTGCCGACCGATATGATCTCGGTTTCCATCAGGTCTCTGATTTGCACGTCATCGTCCGTTGTCATCAGGTCTTTGGCGGAGACGATGCCGATCAGCCGGCGGCGTTCCGTGACGTAGCAGGTGTAGATCGTTTCCTTGTGGATCCCGGTCTGCTTGATGTGGGCCATCGCCTGGGCGACGGTCATATTTTCACGGATGTCCACATATTCCGTGGTCATAATGCTTCCGGCGCTGTCTTCCGGATAATTCAGGAGCTGATTGATCAGCGCACGGTCCGACGTGCTGACTGTGTCGAGGATCCGGTTCACCAGATTGGCCGGGAGTTCTTCCAGGATATCTACCGTATCATCCATGTACAGATCGTCCAGCAGTTCTTTCAGTTCCTTTTCCGAAAAGATTTCCACCAGGTATTTCTGCATGGAGCTGTCCATGTTGGCAAACACTTCCGCCGCCTTGTCCTTCGGGATCAGGCGGAAGGCAAGAGCCAGCTCGCGGTCGTCAAGTTCCGAGAGAAGGGAGGCTATGTCCACTTCGTTCATAACATCCAGAATACTCCTCACAGCTTTGTACTGACGCTGCTGGAGAAGCTTTACAAAAATCTCTTTGTTCATGATAAGTACCTCTCTTTATGTAATTTTCTGTCTTAAAGCTGCATATGTGATAACCGGCACCAGAGTCCATAACCTCACCTCCTTTTTTCGTGTTTTGAATGAAATCTGCAAACAGAAAACTCCGTCACTGCCTGAACAATGACGGAGTCATAAAAATCATCAATCCATGAAAAGAAACATGACCGGATGCATCGTTCAAGCTTTAGTATCGCAGGGCATATCAATTGCATTAGGCTGTACCTTCACGACACAGCCTGCTGACCATCTTATCGTGTCTCCACGATCTCGCGGCAGCAATCTCCGGGATAAACCTGATCCCTGCGGTAACCTCACCTACCGAATGATGTATTCTGTTTTTTTACGTATCCATTGTAGACTGGAAAGACTGGGAATGTCAAGAGAAAATCACATTTCCAGGTAGTGCTCCGCTAAGGATTGGAGTTCAAGGTGGGTATGGGAGAGTGCATCCTGAACTTCCAGTTCCGAATCAAGAAGTTTATAAATCCATTTACATACTATTTCATCAATTTCGTATTGAGGAATAACTTTGTTATTAGCAAGTTTTGGTGGAAATGTCGGTTTAGTGTACTTATAAATGTTATGGTAAAGCGGCA
>DWVL01000078.1 GCA_019120275.1 Candidatus Mediterraneibacter excrementavium
TTTCCGGAAAAATCAAGCACTTTTTTTATTTTCTTTATAATTGTGTTTCAGAAATGTGTTTTCTGAAATTCGGGCGCTTTTTACTGATTTTATAAACATTTAAGTTAGCGTCAGTGTACAAGGGGACAATACGGTCGTTGAAGGGTTGATTTGGACTCCTTCTGTGTTACTTTCCTTCCGCGTACATCTCTGTACGCGTTGATCAAGTGCCTTGAAGGAGCCCAAATCATCACCTTCACGACTCAAAGACTCCAACCGCAGGAATTTCGGTGATCTTCAAGGCAGACGATAGAGGCGTACTGGACGTACGCCGATTGAGGATAACACAGAAAATCACCGAAATTACGCGGTTTGGAGCGTGTTGCCCCTTGTACACTGACGCTATGCTGAAGGCATGATTTTACAGATTTCGGTTATATCGTACAAGATGTTATAAAAAGTTAATAATTCTTAAACAAAATATAGTATTTTCTTAAAAACTCCTCTGTATAATGAACACTGTCATCAAAGGCTCAGCCGAAAGATGACAATGGAAAAGACAGGAACGGATATACAAAAGAGGAGAGATAAAATGTCAAAGGGGAGACGCCGGAGCAGGCGTCAGAGTTACGATCTGAATAAATATATTTTGTGCGCGCTCGTATTTTTTGCGATCTGTGGCACAATTTTCTGTATGGTGGTCAATGCGAGGGAGAATTCCATTGAAAATAAAATGGTGCTGATCCGGCAGGAAATGTCGGCGCTCAGTAAAACGACTGACAATGTGGTGGCGCAGGCCGCCGAGGAGATCCGTACTTCCAGGGACAGGAACTTTGCGGTTCAGCCGGGAGTGCCTGCCGGAACAGAGGAAGAGCCGGAAGGGGAGAAAGTTGTCTATCTTACTTTCGACGACGGCCCGTCTGAAAATACAAAAAGGATTATAGATATACTGGCGCAGTATGACGCCAAAGCAACGTTTTTTGTGACAGGCGCCAATGAAGAATGCCGCCACTATATAAAAGAGGCCTACGATGCCGGACATACGATCGGACTTCATACATATTCCCATGAATATCCGGATGTTTACGCGTCAGATGAAGCGTATTTTGCGGATCTTGCGAAAGTCGGTGAGGTCGTGAAGGAGCAGATCGGGTATGTGCCCTGCTTCATCCGCTTTCCGGGCGGTTCTTCCAATATGGTATCCGCCAAATACAGCGACGGGATCATGACCCGTCTTGTAACGGCTGTCCAGGAACAGGGGTATCAGTACTATGACTGGAACCTGGACACCGGCGACGCGGCCGGATGCGGCAAGGAGGAGATCGAGGCGAATTCCACGACCGAGAAACTCAGCCATGTCATGCTCCTGTGCCATGATACGCAGGCAAAGGATGCTACGGTTGAAGCTCTGCCGTACATTCTGGAGTACTACACGAATCTTGGATACAAGTTCAAGGCGGTCGACAGAAACAGCATTGTATGCCACCACGGTGTGCAGAATTAACCGGATTCCCCTGTACCCCTTTCTGTGATATGATTATGTGTGCGTAATCATATCACAGAAAGGGGTATTTTCTATGGGAAATACGTCTGAAAATAACAATAAAAAGCATATCTGCCTCGGCCTTGTGGCCCATGTTGACGCGGGGAAGACGACGCTTTCCGAGGGGATGCTGTACTTAAGCGGCGGTATCCGGAGCATGGGTCGTGTCGACCATGGCGATGCCTTCCTTGATACGTATGAACTGGAGAGGGAACGGGGGATCACGATCTTTTCCAAGCAGGCCGTCCTCTCCTGGAAAGATATGGATATCACGATCCTGGATACGCCGGGGCACGTGGATTTTTCTGCGGAAATGGAGCGGGTCCTGCAGGTGCTGGACTATGCGGTGCTGATCATCAGCGGAGCGGACGGTGTCCAGGGACATACGATGACGTTGTGGAAGCTGCTGGAGAGATACAAGGTGCCGGTCTTTTTATTTATCAACAAGATGGACAGAGGGGGTGTGGACCGGGAGGCGCTGCTGACGGAACTGAAGGACAGGCTGAGTGAGAACTGTGCAGATTTTACGGGACTGCCTGCAGCCGGGAACGGCGAAAGTGTCGGTGAGGAACGGCTGGAGGCTGTGGCCGTCTGCGATGAAGAACTTCTGGAATCCTATCTGGAGACCGGCGGACTCGATACAGATCTCCTCGGAAAAGCGGTTGCAGAGCGCAGGATCTTCCCCTGCTGGTTCGGCTCGGCGCTGAAAGCTGAAGGGATCGGAGAATTCCTGGACGGGATCCGGGAGTATGCCGTATCCCCGGCATATCCGGAAATATTCGGTGCCAAGGTTTACAAGATCGCCAGAGACACGCAGGGGAACCGGCTGACTTATCTTAAAGTGACAGGCGGGGAACTGAAGGTGAAAGAAACGCTGCCGGATGTGGAAGGCAAGGTGAACCAGATCCGTCTGTATTCCGGGGATAAATACGAACTGCTGCAGGCTGCCCGGGCCGGCATGGTCTGCGCGGTCACCGGACTGGAAGGCACATACCCGGGACAGGGGATCGGCGCGGAGCCGGATTCGGAACTCCCGGTGCTGGAACCGGTGCTGACGTACCGGGTGGAACTGCCGGAGGACTGTGATGTCCACCGGATGGTCCAGAATCTCCGTCAGATCGAGGAGGAAGACCCGGAGCTCCATGTAGTGTGGGTGGAAGAGAAGAAGGAGATCCACATCCAGCTCATGGGGGATGTACAGACGGAAGTCCTGCAGAAAATGGTGAAAGACCGGTTCGGCGTCCTGATCACTTTCGGAAGCGGGAATATCGTATATAAAGAGACTATCGACAATACCGTTGAAGGGGTGGGGCATTTTGAACCCCTGCGGCACTATGCGGAAGTACATCTCCTTCTGGAGCCGGGAGAACGCGGCTCGGGCATGCAGTATGCGGCGGACTGCAGCGAGGACATCCTGGACCGGAACTGGCAGCGTCTGGTGCTGACGCATCTGGAAGAAAAAGAGCATCGGGGCGTGCTGACCGGCTCGGCGCTTACAGACGTGAAGATCACGCTGAAATCCGGCCGGGCGCATCAGAAGCATACCGAGGGCGGGGATTTCCGGCAGGCGACTTACCGCGCGGTGCGGCAGGGCCTGCGGAAAGCGCACAGTGTGCTGTTGGAACCGTATTATGAATTCCGGATGGAACTGCCCATGGAAAATGTGGGGCGGGCCATGACCGACATCCAGCGGATGTACGGCAGCTTCAGCGGCCCGGAGACAGAAGGTGATATGGCGGTTCTGACCGGAACGGCCCCTGTATCGGAAATGCGGGATTATCAGAAGGAGTTCGCGGCGTACACCGGCGGGTTCGGCCGGCTGTCCTGTACGCTGAAAGGATACGATGTGTGCCACAATGCAGAAGAGGTGGTTGAAGCGCTTGCCTATGATCCGGATGCAGACGTGGAGAACCCTGCGGATTCTGTGTTCTGTTCGCACGGCGCAGGGATCATCGTGCCCTGGTATCAGGTGGAAGACCAGATGCATGTGGAAAGTATACTGGAGGACCGGGAGAAGGCGGAAGAGGCTGCGGTGCGCCGGGCGGCGCGGCCGGTTTCCCGCAATATCGAACTGACGCAGGAGGAGCTGGACGCCATCTATGTGCGCACGCCGGATCCGGTGAGGCGCAGCGTGAGCAGCACGCCGGTCAGAGTAGAGGCAAAAACGCAGACAGGAGCAGGCGGCGATGTTACCCGTTCCGGCACAAAGACGAGAACGCCCCAGGAGGAATATCTGTTGGTGGACGGCTATAATATCATTTTCGCGTGGGACGAGCTCCGGGAGCTGTCAGAGATCGATCTTGCAGCCGCGCGGGGAAAGCTTGCGGACATCCTGTGCAATTATCAGGGATACCGGAAATGCACTCTGATCCTGGTGTTTGACGCTTACAAGGTGGAAGGCAATCCGGGAGAGATCCTGAAATATCATAATATCCACATCGTTTATACAAAGGAAGCGGAGACAGCAGACCAGTATATCGAGAAGACGGTGAAGAAGATCGCGCGGAATCATGCGGTTACGGTTGCTACATCGGATGCGCTGGAGCAGGTGATCATCCTGGGGCAGGGCGCCCGGCGCATGTCGGCGGCAGGACTGAAGGAAGAGGTGGAACTTGCCATTTCAGAAATGCGGGGAGAACATCTGGGAAAACAGGGGACGCTCAGGACGTATCTGTTTGATTATCTGGAAGAGGATGCAGCGGGCGAACTGGAAAAGGTGAGGCTGGGCGAGAAAGGATGGCCGGTCTGAATGTGGAAAGAGAGGGCGAAAAAATCATCTTATGGATGGTTTTTTTGCCTTTTTTTTGATATGATAATTGAAAAGCGGAGAGGAGGTGTAAAAGGCGGCAATGGCAGCAAGTATCAGAGATGTTGCGAAAAAGGCAAACGTAGGACCGGCTACGGTATCCAGAGTGCTCAATAATAACGGGTATGTGTCGGAAGAGACCAGGGCGAAGATCGAGGCTGCAATGCGGGAACTCCATTATACGCCGAATGAACTTGCGCGGAATCTGTTCCACAAAAAGACCGGGATCATCGCGGTGCTCGTGCCGAGTGTTGCGAATCCGTTTTTTGCAGAATTCGTGGATACGGTGGAGAGTGAACTGTATGTGCGCGGGTATAAGACCATGCTCTGCAATACTGTAAAAGAGAAGAACGCGGAGCTGGAGTATCTGGATATGCTGAACCGGTATATTGTGGATGGCGTGATCACCGGCGTGCATTCGCTGGATGCGGAAGAGTACAGGAAGATCCACAAACCGATCGTGGCGCTGGACCGTTTTCTCGGAGAAGATATCCCGGTCATCGCGGTGGACCATAAAAAAGGAGGATATCTTGCGGCAGAGGAGCTGGTGCGGTGCGGCTGCAGGTCTGTTCTGCATTTCCGGGGGGCGCAGCAGGTCGAGTCGCCGTATCACGACAGACACTATGAATTTGACCGCGTGATGGAAGAGAACGGGATAAAGGTGTTTTCCTATGAACTGGAATGGAACCGGTTCGATGCAGAGTATTATGAGAAGACGATCGAGGACGTTTTTTCCAGCGGGATCCGGGCAGACGGCGTATTCGGCGTCGATCAGATCGCGATACGCTATATGAACGCGGCTATCCGGCGGGGGATCAAAGTTCCGGAGGATGTGAAGATCGTAGCGTATGACGGGACGTTTATCACCCAGTTTACAGAACCCAGGCTGACTGTGGTCGCACAGCCCATCGACAGGCTGGCCTATGAGTCCGCGCGGCTGATCTCGCACCTGGTAGACGGAAAAGTATATAAGAATAAGCAGGTGCTGCTCGATGTATCCTTTTTCAGAGGCGGAACGACCGGGAGTTGTGAATAATACACAAAATTTCACAGAAAATTTCTGCGAATATAAACAAAAAGCAGATAAATTGAGAAAAAGCATTGACTTTTGTACGCCATGTAGTACAATAAAGGCAAGTAATCAGTAAGTGCACAACTGAATTATTTTTTTGCAGTGGTGTGGAACGGGTTTCATATCACTGCAAAAACACGGAACATTTATTTTTTTCCAAAATGTGGAACGGGTTTCATATCCGAAAATCAATGAAGAGGAGGAACAAAAATTATGAAGAACAAGAATCTGAAAAAATGGCTTTCAGCAGCGCTTGCATGCACAATGGCAGCAGGTCTTCTGGCCGGATGCGGCGGAGGATCCGACGAGGCCACAACGAATGAAGATGGAGAGGTCGTGATCGAGTTCGGCATCCATGTGGCAAATCCGCAGGAGCAGGAAGCAGTGACCTACAATATCGTTCAGGCGTTCAATGAGAAATATGACGGGCAGTACCAGGTTGATTTCCGCGCTGCCGATACAGAGACACATTCCAAAAACATGCAGCTTGCCGCTGCAGACGGAACACTTCCGGAGATCTTCTGGATCGAGGCCAGCGAAGCTCCGGAGTACAGCGAATCCGGACTTCTTCTGGATGTGAGTGATTTCCTGTCTGAGAATCCGGAGATCCAGGAAGCGCTCGGCGGAATGGAGAACGCGTTTACAGATGACAACGGTGTGTACGGACTCCCATATCAGAGTAATGTACAGGGATTCTTCTACAACAAGGCAGTCTTCGATGAGGCGGGAGTCGCTTATCCGACAGCCGACACAACATGGGACGAATTCCTGGAGATGGTCAACAGCCTGAAAGCCGCAGGCGTGACGCCGATTGCGATCGGAAGCAAGAACAGCAACTATGCGATGTGGGAGTTCAACACATTCCTTGAGAGATACGGATGGACAGAGAATATCGACAGCATCCTGGACGGCAGCGAGAAGTTCAACAATGAAGATCTGGTGAAGTGCTATGAGAAACTGAAAGCCCTGGCAGATGCGGGCGCTTTCCCGGAGAATATCGCGACGATCGAATACTTTGACGCAAAACAGCTGTTTGACTCCGGAGAGGCTGCAATGTTCGGATCCGGACAGTGGGACTGCGCAGAGTTTGACGAGAACATCGGTGAGAATATCGGATTCTGGTGGGGACCGAAGTTCACAGACAGCGAATACAATCAGGATACAGGCATGCGCGTTCCTTCCGCACCGCTTGGAGTCAGCGCGGCTGTTGGCGAGGATGATCAGGTAAAAGAAGCGGTCTATGCATTCCTGCAGTTCTATTACGGTGAGGAAGCAGCAACGATGTCCTATGAAGGTTCGATCTTCCCGGCAGCAAACTATGACGGCCTTACAGCATCCGATACACAGTATGCGATGAACGCGATGCTGAATGAGATCAATCTGGGATACGAATCTCCGGCGTCAGCTCCTGACCTGACTGTATCATCAGCGGTTCAGACAGCACTGTATGACTCTATGTTCGGAGTAATGCAGGGAACATATGAACCAGCAGCGGCACTGGATCAGATCGATGCGGCGCTGGCAAACAGCAACTGATAAATAATCCGCGGACAGACCGCGGATCCGGACGGCGCCGGACGGCAACCTGCCCGGCGCCGGGATAAAAGACGGGAGGAACTTATGTATTGGTTAAGCAAAAAACGTTATAAGATTGGACTGCTTATACCGACTCTGCTGGTATATTGCGTATTTATCATCCTTCCGATCATCATAGCGGTTGGCTACAGTTTTACAAAATATTCAGGGATCGGGAAAGCAAGATTCAACGGTCTGGATAACTATATCCGTCTTTTCGGAGACAGATTTTTCTGGATCTCACTGAAAAATACGATGATCATTTTCGTGCTGGCTTTTACGCTCCTGCTGGTACTGTCATTCCTGATCGCCCTGCTTCTTAACAATAAGCTGAAAGGGAACGATTTCAGCAAGGCGCTGATCTTCTCCCCGGCGATCATCGCTCCGATCATTGTCGGCATCATCTGGACGTACATTCTTGATCCCAGTGTGGGCGTCATCAACGGATTCCTGGATGCGATAGGGGCTTCGGACCTGAAGCAGATGTGGATCGGCGGAGACACGCTTTCCCCGTACAGCATCGCATTCATTTATTTCTGGCAGCAGCTGGGATATCTGGTGACGATCTTTATCGCCGGCCTGAAAATGATACCGGAGGATGTCCTGGAGGCGGCACAGATCGACGGGGCAACGGGCGCGCAGAAAGTACGCTACGTCATCATCCCTATGATGCGGACGACGATTTCCACGGTGGCGGTGCTGATCATCACCGGCGTGTTCAAGATCTTTGAGATCGTGCAGCAGACGACCGGCGGCGGCCCGAACCATCTCTCAGAGACACTGGTAACCTACAGCTATTCCATGACATTTACGAGCGGTGAATACGGATACGGTATGTCGCTGGCAACTGTAACATTCATTATCTCGCTCATAATCACAGGAATCTATTCATTCCTGACAAGAGAGAAAGAGAGGGGTGCCAAATGATCAATAAAAAGAAAAAGACAGCAATGTATATCGCGATGATCCTGATCACGGTGCTGGTCATGTTCCCGTTCTTGTGGATGATCATCCTGTCGTTTAAGACAAATGCGGAGATTATGTCCTCGCCTCTCTCGCTTCCGGAGACGCTGAATTTTGACAATTACAAAAATGCGTTTGCGACGCTTGATTTCCTGCAGCTTTATGCAAATACATTTTTTGTATGCATCGCCTCCCTTGCATTTGAACTGGTGATCACATTCTGCAGTTCATTTGTCCTTTCGAGAATGGTATTTAAAAGTGCAAGACTGAAAAAGATGATATATGGATTTCTGATCATGGGTCTTTCCATATCTCCGTTCATCCTGCTGTTCCCGGTATATAAGATCAGCGTGGCGCTCGGACTTCACGGAAAGGTGGCGCTGATCTTCCCGTATGTCGCTACGTCGATTTCCTTTAACACACTGCTCCTGGTCGGATATCTGAAGGCGCTTCCGTCAGAGATAGACGAGGCGGCTGTGATCGACGGATGTACGATCTGGGATCTGATGGTGCGCGTGATCCTGCCGATGGCAAAACCTGTGATCGCGACCGTAGTGATCTTTAATGCGCTGTACATCTGGAATGAATTCCCGTTCGCATCGGTTATGCTCCGGGATGTCACGGATTACACGCTTTCCATGGGAGCATCGTTCTTTAAAGGAAACTATACAGTGGATTACGGCGGGATCGTTGCATCCAGTATCATGATCATTATACCGGAACTTATTTTCTATGGACTGTTCCAGAAAAACATTGTAGAAGGAATGACAGCAGGAGCTGTCAAAGGCTAGAAAAGATAGGAGAGAATTGTTATGAGCAAAGTATCAGGTTTATTTCAGGATCTTACAACGATCAAAAAGGCAAGAAACGGAAGACTGGCAAGCTGGGATCAGCGCGGAAAGAACCAGGATTACTGGGAAATCCCGGCAAAGGAAAGCATTACGCTCGGAGAGATCGAGGGCCCGGGGTGCATTACTCATATCTGGATGACTTCTTCCTGCAGAAAAGTGAAAGCGCCGAGCATACTTGACCCGGTCCAGAATGCGTCTGCAGCCCCGGTTATGGAGATCCATCCGGCGCTCGGCGTGATCTGGGACGATTATGATCCCTTCTATTACAGGAAAGCGCTGATCAAGATCACATGGGATGATCAGGATACGCCAAGCGTGCTGGCTCCTTTCGGAGACTTCTTCTGCATTGGCAACTGCTATCCGGGCAATTTCAGCTCCCTGCCGTTTAATGTATCGCTGAAGCCGGAGGAGGCGGGCAGATACGGCGCACCGTGTTCCGTATCATGCTATTTCCCGATGCCGTTCAATAAGAAGGCGAAGATCGAGATCATTAATGAAAATGAGCTGCCGTTTATCCTGTATTTCAATATTGATTATGAAATGTATAAGGAACCGCTCGATGAGAATACGGCGTATTTCCACGCAAGCTGGCACAGGGAAAATCCGTGTGATGGATGGGGGCCGGATATCCAGGTGAATTCACCGGAAGTCAACAACGTAGTCAATCTGAAAGGCGATGGCAATTATACGGTGCTCGATGTGGAAGGAACAGGCCATTATGTCGGATGCAACCTGACGGTTAAACACTATCAGGGAAGCTGGTGGGGCGAAGGAAATGACATGTTCTTTATCGACGGCGAGGAGTACCCGAGCCTGAACGGAACCGGAACAGAGGATTACTTTAACCATGCGTGGGGCATGCAGCGCAACGCTTTCCCGTTCTTCGGGACGATCGTGCATGAAGGCGATACAGACGGATTCCAGGTTTCCTACCGTTTCCATATCACAGACCCCGTGCGTTTTGAGAAGAGCCTGAAGGTGACGATCGAGCACGGACATGCGAATCATCTGTCTGATGACTGGAGCTCAACGGCATACTGGTATCAGACGCTTCCGACATCCAGGCCGCTGACGATCCTTCCGGTGGAAGAGAGGCTGCCGAATGTTCCGGTGCTTCCGGAGCGGAATCTGAAGATGCCGGAACTGGCGGAGGACATGAAAGCGGCAAGAGAGTCCTATGAGAAACGCTGGAAAGAGTACAAACCGGCCAGGGACGAGCAGTTCAGGATCAAAGAAGACAAGGCACGCAGAGAGTCCAGGCTGAATACAGAATTTGCAAAAAAACTCCGTGACGAATACAGATGATGCGTGCGGCTGGAGGAGACATATGTCAAAGGAATTAATGCAGAAAAATATAGAACGCGCTCAGCAGGAGATCGAGCGCAACAAAGATTTTGTCAGCCAGGGAAAGCTGCGGCAGCATTATCACTTGATGACGCAGACGGGATGGCTGAATGATCCGAACGGTCTGATCTGGTTTAGAGGGAAATACCACTGGTTCTTCCAGTTCAATCCGTACAGCGGTTTCTGGAGCATGATGCACTGGGGCCATGCGGTCAGCGACGACATGATCCACTGGGAATATCTCCCGGTTGCCCTTGCACCCAGCGAATGGTATGACGATCATCCGGACGGCGGATGCTTCTCAGGCAGCGCGATCGAACATGACGGGAAATTATATCTGGTCTATACCGGTGTGACGAACAGAGGAAACGGTTTTGAGCAGTCGCAGTGCGTCGCTTACAGTGAAGACGGGATCCATTTTGAAAAGTATGAAGGCAATCCGGTGATCACACCGCCGGAGGGCGTTCCGGGGCATCAGTTCCGGGATCCGAAGATATGGGAGCATGACGGGATGTTCTATCTCGTGTGCGGCGCAAGCAGGAACGGCATGGCGCAGGCGCTCCTGTATAAGTCGAAAGACATCCTGCACTGGGAGTTCGTAAATGTGCTGGCAGAGAGCCGTGGAGAATGGGGATATATGTGGGAGTGCCCGGATTTCTATCCCCTTGGCGACAAATACGTGCTGATGTTTTCTCCGATGGGCGGCGGCGAGAGGACATCTGTCTATCTGGTGGGGGATTTTGACTATCATACAGGCAGATTCTACAATACCGTATCCGGAGAGATCGACTGGGGATTTGACTACTATGCACCGCAATCGTTCCTGACTCCTGACGGCCGCAGGGTCATCGCCGGATGGGGGAACTGCTGGGACTGGATGCCGTTCTGGAAAGACTGGGGCCCGACATACCGGGAAGGATGGTGCGGATTCTTCAATCTTCCCCGTGAAGTCATCCTGTGCGATGACAATACGTTGAAATTTGTTCCTGTCAGAGAACTGGAAATGCTGCGGTCGGATGAAAAAACAGACCAGGATATCCGGCTCGGGGATCAGGAGATGCACCGGATTGATCCGGGCTGCATCTGGGAAATGAAACTGATCGTGGATCTGAAGCGCACAACAGCGAAAAAGATCGGCCTGAGGCTGCGCGCGAAGGACGAGATGAAGACAGAGATCATCTTTGATCTGGAGCACGGGGAACTCCGCTTTGACAGAGATCATTCGGACGGGTGGAGCAGAGGTGCTGCCCACTGTCCGCTGAACCTGATGGGGAAGGATGTACTGGATATACATATTTATTCAGACAGAAGCAATATCGAACTCTTCAGCAACGGTTATCAGAACAATATATCATGCAATGTATTTACGCCGTATGAAGACGGTGAAAACAGCGTCTTTGCAGAAGGCGGGGACGCAGTGATCCAGCAGATCCAGACGTGGGATCTGGAGAGAGTCATAAGATAATCTTAAGCAGTTCCGGAAAATGCTGCCTGAAAGGGGGCGGCAGTCCGGAACTGCTTTTTTAAATTTACATTTTTTTGATGATTTTTCTTCTATTCAATGGTATGATGATACAAGGACTAATATAAACAGGTCTTGAATCTGATAATGAGAGTGAGGTAAGCAAGATGAATTGTATCAAATGTTATCAGGAAATCCCGGACGGCTCAAAATTCTGCCCGTACTGCGGAGCACACCAGCCGGAGGGACCGGCTCATGTTGAAAATGATGCCACAGCATCCGCTGCACAGCAGACAGAAACTGCTGCAGCACAGGAAACAGTAACTGCTGCAGCGCAGGAGACAGAGAACACTGCACAGCAGCCAGAAACTGTTCCGGTACAGGAGACAGAGAACACCGCACAGGAGGCGGCTGCTCCGGTACAGGAGGCAGGAAACACTGCACAGCAGAACGGCCCGGTGTACCAGTCGGAACCGGTATACCAGTCACCCGTTCAGCCGCAGGCACCGATCAACGGAACGCCATATCTGGTGCTGTCGATCGTGCTCGCTGTTCTGAGTGCGCTGTGCTGCTGCAATATATTGAGCCTTGCATTCAGTATCGTTGCGATCGTTTATTCGTCAAAGATCGGCAAATGTGTAAATGAAGGCGATTATGCGGCTGCGGCGGGCGCTGCAAAAACAGCAAAGATCTGGATCATCGTTGCTTTTGCGGTTGGAATCGTCGGAACGATCCTTTCTATAGTTGCACTCGGCGGACTGACTGATCTGGCATACTATTACTATTAAAATGCAGAAAAAACTGGCAGCATATGTATCTAAAACGATGAAAAGGCTTCAGGACAGCCGGAAGATGAGGGCCGCGCTCGTACTTTGTGCGGGGGCGGCCGCTCTGTGCGGTGCGGTATATCTTTATTTTCATGATCCGCACAGTTATCCGCTGCCCTGTCTGTTTTACCTGGCCACTGGATTTTACTGTCCGGGGTGCGGGTCGGGAAGAGCCTGCTATTCAATCCTTCATCTGCGGTTCGCGGATGCGTTCTGCTATAATCCGCTGATGACGGTCCTGCTTCCGCTGATCGGTCTGTATATCGCAGTCAGAGCGGTTGACTGGGTGATCACGGGAGGCAATCATGTGGACGGGAGGATCAGCGTAAAAGCCCTTGTGTGGCTTCTTATATTCGTGCTCATTTACGGGATCCTGCGGAATATCCCCGTATTCCCGTTTACACTGCTGGCTCCGGGCGGGCTGGCGCAGATACTCGGATAAATAACGGTGAAAGATTCCGGATAAAGGAGGATGATCAGATGATCAACAAACTTGTAGAGAAAATCAAAAAGACCGGCGCTCCGATCGTGGTCGGCCTGGATCCGATGCTCGGCTATATCCCGCAGCATATACAGGAAAAAGCGTTTGCAGAGTTCGGAGAGACGCTGGAGGGTGCCGCGGAAGCGATCTGGCAGTTCAATAAGGAAATCGTGGACAAGACATATGACCTGATCCCGGCTGTAAAACCGCAGATCGCCATGTATGAGCAGTTCGGCGTGCCGGGTGTGATGGCTTTCAAAAAAACAGTAGACTACTGTAAATCGAAGGATCTGGTCGTGATCGGCGACATCAAGCGCGGTGATATCGGATCCACGTCTGCGGCATATGCGGTCGGACATCTCGGCAGAGTACAGGTCGGAAGCAAAGCATATGTTCCGTTTGATGAAGATTTCGCAACAGTGAATCCCTATCTTGGTTCAGACGGAGTGAATCCGTTTATCAAAGTATGCAAAGAAGAGAAAAAGGGTATATTCGTGCTGGTGAAGACGTCCAATCCGTCCAGCGGGGAATTCCAGGACCGCGAGGTCAGCGGCCGGCCGCTCTATGAACTGGTAGGAGAGAAGGTTGCCGAGTGGGGTGCGGACTGCATGGGCGATGAATACAGCTATGTAGGTGCGGTCGTGGGCGCAACCTATCCGGAGATGGGAGAGATTCTCAGAAAGATCATGCCGAAGGCGTATATCCTGGTGCCCGGATACGGCGCCCAGGGCGGACAGGGAAAGGATCTGGTTCATTTCTTTAATGAGGACGGACTGGGTGCGATCGTCAATTCTTCCCGCGGGATCATTGCGGCGTGGAAGCAGGACGCGTACGAAAAATACGGCGCGGAAAATTTCGGCGATGCGTCCAGAGCGGCGGTTGAGGCGATGATCGCGGATATCAGTACGGCACTGGAAAGAAAGGGCTGTTAAAGGAGTATATATGACGAAGAAAAAGGAAAATGCGCTGGTGATCTCCCAGGAGATGCTGGCGCCGGACATTTACAGCATGTGGATCCGGACGGAAGCAGCGGCTGAGGCGAAGCCGGGACAGTTCATTTCCATGTATACGAATGACGGAAGCAAACTCCTTCCCAGGCCGATCAGTATCTGTGAGATCGACCGCAGGGAGGGAAGACTTCGCGTCGTGTACCGGGTGACGGGAAAAGATACCGGAACAGAAGAGTTTTCAAAAATGAAAGCGGGAGATACCATTCCTGTGATCGGCCCGCTCGGAAACGGCTTTCCATATGAGAAGGCGGAGGGAAAACGCGTGTTCCTGATGGGCGGAGGTATCGGAGTGCCGCCAATCCTGGAACTTGCAAAGCAGACAGACTGTGCGGAGAAGCAGATAGTGGTCGGCTACCGGGATGCCCGGACCTTTCTCCGTGAAGAGTTTGAGAAGAACGGAGAAGTCTATATTTCCACAGAAGACGGAAGCATCGGTACGAAGGGCAATGTTATGGACGCCATCCGGGAAAACGGCCTGGAAGCGGATCTGATCTATGCCTGCGGTCCCACGCCTATGCTGAGGGCGATCAAGTCCTATGCGGAGGAGAATGGCATCGAATGCTACATCTCCCTGGAAGAACGTATGGCATGTGGGATCGGTGCATGCCTGGCATGCGTATGTAAGTCCAGAGAGAAAGATCATCACAGCAATGTACACAATAAGCGGATCTGCAAGGACGGACCGGTATTCCTTTCTACGGAGGTGGAGATCTGATGGATATGAGAGTAAATATTGCCGGAGTGGAATGGAAGAATCCGGTGACGGTGGCATCCGGGACATTCGGGTCGGGCGCGGAGTTTGCCGATTATGTGGATCTGAACCGCCTTGGCGCGGTAACGACCAAAGGTGTGGCAAATGTGCCCTGGACAGGAAACCCGACTCCGAGGGTGGCGGAGACTTACGGCGGGATGATGAATGCCGTAGGACTTCAGAATCCGGGGATCGATGTGTTCTGTGAACGCGATATCCCTTTCCTCAGACAGTATGATACGAAGATTATCGTCAATGTGTGCGGAAAATCTGCAGAGGATTACTGCGAAGTCGTAGAGCGTCTGTCGGACGAGGATGTAGATATGCTGGAGATCAATATCTCCTGCCCGAATGTAAAAGAAGGCGGGATCGCTTTCGGCCAGAATCCGAAAGCGGCGGAAGATATTACGAAAGCTGTGAAAAAATACGCGAAGCAGCCGGTGATCATGAAACTCAGTCCCAATGTGACCAGCATTGCTGAAATGGCAAAAGCGGTTGAGGCGGGAGGCGCGGATGCGGTATCTCTGATCAACACGATCACCGGTATGAAGATCGACATCAACCGCCGGACATTTGTGCTGGCAAACAGGACCGGAGGAGTATCCGGCCCGGCGATCCACCCCATTGCCGTGCGCATGGTGTATGAAGCGGCAAATGCGGTATCGGTTCCGGTCATTGGAATGGGCGGCATAGCCAGGGCGGAGGACGCCATTGAGATGATCCTCGCCGGGGCCAGCGCCGTATCTGTCGGTACAGCCAATTTCCATGATCCGGGTGTGACCATGGAAATTGTCAGCGGCATTGAAGATTACATGGAGCGGAGCGGATTTGAGACGGTCGCCGATATGGTCGGGATCGTAAGATAACTCCGGAACCCGCTTCCGGCATCTGACAGGACAGCGGCTTTACGGAAGCAGATATGCGTACATTACGACAAAATGGCATGCGCTTCCGGCCATGACGAACAGATGGAAGATCTCGTGGCTGCCGAAGTTCTGATGTCTGCTGTTGAAGATCGGCAGTTTCAGCGCATAGATGACGCCGCCGATCGTGTAGATGATCCCGCCTGCGAGAAGCCATCCGAATGCTGCGGGGGCCAGATTGCTGAGAAGCTGCGTGAACGCCAGTACACAGGTCCAGCCCATGCCGATATAGAGCACGGATGATACCCACTTCGGACAGAAGATCCAGAATGCCTTGATGAGGATCCCTGCAGCTGCGATTCCCCATACAACAGAGAGAAGAATGATGCCGGTCCGTCCTTTCAGTGCGATCAGGCACACAGGGGTGTAGCTTCCTGCGATGAGTACGGAAATCATCATATGGTCGATTTTTTTCAGCGCTTTATTTACCCGCTCTGATATATCGAATGTATGATAGGTCGTACTTGCCGCGTATAGAAGGATCAGGCTTGCGGCATAGACAGACATTGCAATGATGTACACCCTGTCCGGCTGAACGGCAGCGCGGATCAGCAGCGGGACAGACGCGATGATGGCCATGATCATGCCGATAAAATGGGTGAGCGCGCTCCCCGGATCTTTGACGCGGAATTTCCGTGACGGTTTTCTTACTGTAACGGGTGTGTCGATTTTGACTGTTGTTTTCATGATTCCGATGTTTTCCATAATATGCACCTCCACAGATAGTAGAATGTTAATAAAACCATATGTGGTTTTTAAAACTACATTTAATATATGCATATATTACATCAGGAATTCATAAAAATCAATTGTAAATTTAAAAATTAAAAAAACCGGGTTCCCCCGGTTTTTTGATTATGTGCAGATCTATCGGATGATCGTACCTGTTTTTCCCCGCAGCGCGTCTTTGACTTTGTCGAAAGATGTGATGCAGGCGGAACGTCCTTCGCCTTTTTCGATGAACTCGACAGCGGCGCGGAATTTCGGGTACATATTATAGATCCCGAAATGCCCTTCTTCCATATATTTCTTTGCCTGCTCTACGCTGAGTTCTCCAAGGCGCTCTTCGTTGGACTGCCCCATATTGATGGAAACCTGCTCTACATTGGTAAGGATGATGAGCATATCGGCGTTGATGCCTTCGGCGAGCTTGCCGGCGGCAAGATCCTTTTCAATGACTGCGCTGGCTCCTTTTAAATGATTGTCCTGTTCCATGACAGGGATTCCGCCGCCGCCAGCGGCGATCACGACCTGGTCGGCATCGAGCAGCGCATTGACTGCGTCCAGTTCCACGATCTTTACCGGGTTGGGGGCAGCGACAACGCGGCGGAAGCCTTTGCCAGCCTCTTCGATCACGTAGTTGCCCTTCCTGCGCTCCTCGTTGGCTTCCTGTGCATTCATGTAGCGGCCAAGTACCTTGGTGGGCGTGTAGAACGCTTCGTCATAAGTATCCACGATCACCTGCGTCAGGATCGTGCTGACTGTGCGGTAGATGCCGCGGTTCAGAAGCTCTTCGCGGATGCCGTTCTGCAGATCATATCCGATATAACCCTGGCTCATGGCTGAGCAGACAGACATGGGGCATGCGGTGTATTCCGGATGCGCTTTGGCAAATTCATTCATAGCGGTGTGGATCATGCCGACCTGAGGCGCATTGCTGTGGGTGATCGCCACCTGATAACCTTCCTCGATGAGATCGGCGATGCATTTTGCCGTACGGCTGATCGCTGCTTTCTGTTCGGGAAGCGTCGTCCCGAGGGCGCGGTGCCCTAAAGCTAATACAACTCTTTTTTTCATAACAGTCTCCAATCCGCCGCCCGGAGGCGGCTGTTCTATATTTTCCAATCTGAATTACGACGGATTATTTATAAAAAGTTTACTATCATTTCAGGTAAAAATCAACCAAAATGAAAAGATCACATCGGCAGTGAATAACGCGTACAGGATCACGCAGAGCGCGACCCTCCGGGAATGCCCGAGCTTCATATACCGGTCTGTCCACCGCGGCGCCAGATAGTAGAGAAACGCACAGCCGATGATCGCAAAGGATACGGAACCGCCGAGGTAGATCCGGCCGCCGAGATTCAGGAAGAAATCGCTGTAATCATGGACGCGGATGCCGGTCAGCAGCTCAATGGCCAGCGATGAAAAATATTCCAGTACGGAATACAGCAGGACATTCAGTATAAATGTGATCACCGGTTTTCTGTACAGCCGGCGGAACAGCAGAAGCGACAGTACGCCGTATGCTCCGTAAAGCGGAAGCCACGGGCCGGTCAGGATGGGTTCTGCGGTCCAGATGCCGCCCGTGATCAGCTGCAGCAGCGTCTCCAGGATCCAGCCGAATATGGAGAAAGCGGCGAACAGGAACAGATAAGACAGTGCATCGTATCTGCGCGCGGGGTTCACCGGATTCTTTACTGCTTTCAGCGGCGGCTGTACGGAAAAGAGAAAGACCGGGTACTGTTCCGGGGCAAAGTAGGAGATCTTCGTGTACGGCCCCTGGGAGTCGTCATAGAGCGCCTTGCTGATCAGAAGTTCATCTTCTGACGGTACATGTTCCAGATAGGAGTCGTTAAGCGACTCATAGCCGGGCGAGCGGGAAAGCACGTAATTCCTGCGCAGGCAGGCGTAGATCTCAGCGCGGCATGCCGCGGCATACGGGTGTACGAATACATAACTCAGGAATCCGAGCGTACACAGGGAAAGAAAGTGCCATCCGAGGAAAGACAGGTCCAGAAGGAAGAATTTCCACTTGTTCCGGCGCATGAGCTGCTTCGAGAGGAAGAAGGCGTCTTTCCGGCCTGCTTTTGGATTTTCCGCAAGTATGTAAGGGATCAGCAGATATTCATAATGTTTGATGATCCCTCCGATGACGGTGAAATTCCACAGAAACTGAAAGAAAGAACGGCAGAACATCACCCAGGCGGGATGCCGTTCGCAGCGCAGCTTATAGAGAAAGAAGATCTTTGAGACAGGGGTCTGTCTGTAGCTGCGGTTTTCCAGAAAGAACCGCCGTTCACCGATGATCAGGATATTGCTGACAAAAATCTGATAGAAAAAGGCCAGTAATATGCTGAAAGCCGAGAATATGAGAGGAAGGCTGAGTCCATCGGTAAAGGCCGTATTTACGGTTCGCAGCAATGTAAAAAATACGGAAATTGTCGTGGAAAACAGATCGATCAGTACGGACAATGCATCTTCCGGAAAGCCGTTGAACAGAGAGGGGAGGGGCGTGCCCGCCGCAATGTTTCGGACGGCGTCGATCACAGCTTCTGAATTGGGGATGGTGAGTGTGAAGACCGCGTCGGCCGACTCGGAACCCGAAGGAAGCTGCAGGTTGAGAAAAGTTGTGGATACGGCGTATGAGGTTGTGAGCAGGGCGATCAGAAAGCAGACAGAGATCATGCGCCAGTAGTTCTGCTTCAGCAGTGCGATCGCTTTTCTTTTCATGCTCTTTCTTTTCCACATAATGATCCGTTCCTTCCGTGCTGGTGGTAAATGATAGTTAATTATATGTGATCTGCCGGATCCTGTAAAGCGCTCTTATTCCCCGGGGTGAAGAGCTTCATGCTCCCGGCGGATCTCCTGGAAACAGTCCGGGGCAGTCCAGGAACTGTTGGTGGGCGTCAGGACCGCCTTGTATGGGAATGGGCCGGCGCCGGACCTGCGGAGTGCCGCCAGTACCTGGTTCAGACGGTTTTCGCTCAGAAAGCAGAAGAGGAACATCGGTGCGGGAAGTTCCGGACCTTCATAGCGTCCCTGTGCCGGTTCAGCGTCTTTTATTCCGGCAAGGAAGCCGAGAGGCTGGTTGTAGTCGTCCCGTGAAATGCGTTTTATGCGGATGTGGAGCGGGAAGAGCGCCATTTCGATTTTAAGAAGCGCTTCCTTTTCCGGCGCGTTAAAAAGCAGGATGGTTTCTTTCATAGATCTGTGCTCCTTGTAAATGTGTACGTATATACTTTCATTATTGTAAGACAAAGCGCGGAAAAAGAAAAGGGATTTCCGATTTTTCACGAAAAGCGGGAAAAGGCATATTAATAATGGAAAGGGGGAATCCGTGATGCGGATGTGTGAACTGAAAGACAGGGAAGTGATCAATATATGCAGCGGCAGGCGCCTGGGCTGTATTGCCGATGTGGAGATCGATCCGTGCAGCGGAGTGGTGGAAGCGGTCATCATACCGGGCCCGGGCCGGATCTGCGGGTTCCTGGGTACAGACTGCGAATATGTGATCCCTTTCCCCTGTATCCGGAAGATCGGGCCGGATCTCGTGATCGTGGAGATCCAGGAAGAAAAGTTTTTGCAAAAGTTTTAACGATTGTGTATAATGTACGCAGATTGGAATGAAAGGCGGAAAATACTATGAGATGTCCATATTGCGGTAACCCTGATACGAGAGTGATCGATTCCCGTCCGGCTGAGGATAAAAGCTCCATCAGAAGGCGACGTTCCTGTGACGAGTGCGGCCGCAGGTTTACGACATATGAGAAAGTAGAGACCATCCCCCTGATCGTGATCAAGAAAGATAATAACCGTGAGCAGTATCAGCGCTCCAAGCTGGAAAAGGGAATCTTAAGCGCCTGCTATAAGCGTCCGGTGCCGGCGGAGGAGATCCAGAAGACGATCGATGCGGTGGAACTGGAACTTTTCAACCGTGAAGAGAAGGAACTTCCCAGCAGTGTGATCGGAGAGATCGTGATGGAGAAGCTGGAAGATCTGGATCCGGTGGCTTATGTGCGGTTCGCATCGGTATACAGAGAGTTCAAAGATGTGAATACATTCATGGATGAACTGAAGAAGTTCCTGCAGTAAGTTATGCGTACATATAAACTTACGATCGCCTATGACGGGACACGCTACAGAGGCTGGCAGCGGCAGGTTCTGACCGATCATACGATCCAGGGGATCCTGGAACGGACGGTTTCAGAAGCTGTGGGATATCCGGTGGAGGTGAACGGATCGGGGAGGACGGATGCCGGCGTTCACGCATCCGGTCAGACTGCCAGCGTTGTGCTTTCCGGCGCGGCAGATGATGATTTTTTTACCGGAGAGATCAACAGGCGGCTGCCGGAGGATATCCGCATCCTTGACGCGCAGCTTGTGAAGAACGGATTCCATGCGCGGAAGAGCGCTGTGGGAAAAGCCTATGAATATTATGTGGATGTCGGGGATCGGCCGGATGTGTTCCGCCGTCGTTACTGTTATCATTTCCCTTACAACCTGGATCTGGATGCGATGAGGAAGGCAGCAAAGTATCTGACCGGGACGCATGATTTTGCCGGGTTTACGGACAAACGGGATGAGACATCTACAAAACGCACGATCTGTGCTATAATGGTCAGCAGACGGGATAATCTTGTGACGTTCCGGTTTGAGGGCAGCGGCTTTATGTATCACATGGTCAGGATCCTGACGGGCACGCTGCTGGAGGCAGGTATGGGGCGGCGCACACCGAAGAGTGTGCGGGAAGCGCTGCGGACAAAAAACAGAGAACAGGCCGGATTCCCTGCCCCGGCGAGAGGACTGTTCTTAAAAGAGGTATGGTATGAAAAAACTGATATCATGGAATGTAAACGGAATCCGGGCGTGTGTCCAGAAGGGATTCCTTGATTTTTTTAAGGAGGCTGACGCGGATATCTTCTGCATCCAGGAGACAAAGATGCAGGCGGGACAGCTGGACCTGGATCTCCCGGGATATCATCAGTACTGGAATTACGCTGTGAAGAAAGGCTATTCCGGCACGGCGGTATTTACGAAGGAAGAGCCTTTAAGCGTGTCTTACGGCATCGGGATCGAAGAACACGATCAGGAGGGCCGTGTGATCACCTGCGAGTTCGGGGATTATTACTTTGTCACGGTATACACGCCCAACTCCCAGAATGAACTGGCGCGCCTTAATTACCGGATGAAATGGGAGGATGATTTCCGCGCGTATCTGAAAAAGCTGGAAGAGAAAAAACCGGTCATCGTGACAGGGGACATGAACGTGGCGCACCAGGAGATCGACCTGAAGAACCCGAAGACGAACCGGAAGAACGCCGGCTTCACGGATGAAGAGCGGCAGAAGTTCACGGAACTGCTGGATGCAGGATTTATCGATACGTTCCGGTATTTCTATCCGGATCAGGAGGGGATCTACTCCTGGTGGTCCTACCGGTTCAGCGCACGGGCAAAGAACGCGGGTTGGCGCATTGACTATTTCTGCGTGTCGGAGAGCCTGAAGGACAGGCTGGCCGATGCGAAGATCCTGACAGACGTCATGGGATCGGACCACTGTCCGGTGGAACTGGATCTGAAGTAAAATATGGAAAGAGGATGAGTTAAATGACAAAAATCGATATCATTTCCGGCTTCCTCGGAGCCGGAAAGACAACACTGATCAAAAAGCTGCTCTCCGAGGCGTTTACAGGCGAGCAGGTGGTCCTGATCGAAAATGAATTCGGCGAGATCGGCATCGACGGCGGCTTCCTGAAAGAATCCGGCATTGAGATCCGTGAAATGAATTCCGGATGCATCTGCTGCTCCCTGGTCGGGGATTTCGGGAAATCCCTTCGCGAAGTCGTGGATACCTACCATCCGGACCGGATCCTGATCGAACCTTCAGGTGTAGGCAAGCTTTCGGACGTGATCAAAGCCGTGCAGGATGTGCAGGCGGAGATCGATGCGGAGCTGAACAGCTTCACGACGGTGGTGGATGTGACGAAATGCCGGATCTATCGCAAGAACTTCGGAGAATTTTTCAGCAATCAGATCGAATATGCCGGTGCGGTCATCTTAAGCCGTACGGATAAGGCAAAACCGGAGAAGATCGAGGAGAGCGTGGCGCTGCTGCGCGAGCTCAATGACAAGGCGCCGTTTATCACAACGCCGGTCGCACAGCTCCCGGGCAAAAAAGTGCTGGAAACGATGGAGTCAGGCAAATCCCTGGAGGAAGAACTCCTCGATGAGATCATCTGCCCGGAGTGCGGACACCATCATGAGTCAGGCGAGTGCTGCGGGCACGACCACCATGAGCATGATCATCATCACGGGCATGACCATGATCACGACCATCATCATGACCATGATCATCATCACGACCATGATCATCATCACGACCATGACCATGAGCATCATCACCACCACGATCACGCGGGGCATCATCATGCGGATGATGTATTTACAAGCTGGGGACGTGAGACGATCCATAAATATACGAAAGAACAGATCGGCGGGATCCTGAAGGCGCTGGAATCCGATCCGGCGTATGGAAATGTGCTCCGTGCGAAGGGTATGGTGGCCGGCGCGGACGGTGAATGGATCTATTTTGACATGGTCCCCGGGGAGCATGAAGTCCGTACGGGTGCGCCGGAGTACACCGGCAGGATCTGCGTGATCGGGGCGGAACTTAACGAAAGCAGACTGGCTGAACTGTTCGGCCTGGCATAATGATCAGTCTGCATGAGCAGAGGAGTGGATGACAATGAATGAACCGGATGTAATGGTCTATCTGATGACCGGCTTTCTCGACAGCGGCAAGACCCAGTTCCTGACATTTACACTGAAGCAGGATTACTTCCAGATCGACGGCAAGACACTTCTGATCCTCTGTGAGGAGGGGGAAGAAGAGTATGACCCGAGGGAAATGCTTAAGTACGGCGTCGTGATCGAGCGGGTGGAGGATCAGGAAGACTTAACAGCAGAATGGCTGGAAGAGATGGAACGCAGACATGAGCCGGAGCGCGTGGTCGTGGAGTACAACGGCATGTGGAAGGTCAGTGATTTTGAAAATCTGAAGCTGCCACAGGGCTGGGGCATCGAGCAGAAGCTTACCACCGTGGACGCCAGTACGTTCCAGATGTATCTGACGAACCTGAAGCCGCTTTTCGTGGAAATGGTCCGGGGCGCGGACCTGGTCCTCTTTAACCGCTGCGAGGATATCAAGCCGCTGGCCGGCTACCGCCGCAGCGTGAAGGTTGTGAGTCCGCAGGCGGAAGTGATCTTTGAAGATGAGGAGGGCGAGATCGAAAACATTTTTGAGGATGAAGTCCCATATGACCTGAAAGCGCCGGTGATAGAGATCGCAAAGGAAGACTACGGGATCTGGTATGTGGATATGATGGAGAATCCGGACCGCTACAGGGGAAAGGTCGTTGAGTATACGGCAAAAGTATTGAAGCCGAGGACATTTCCGGCAAAAGTTTTTATGGCCGGCCGGATGGCGATGACCTGCTGCGCGGACGACGTTTCTTTTCTCGGGTATGTGTGCAGAAGCGCTTACGCGCCGAAACTGAAACCCGGACAGTGGGTGAGGATCCGGGCGAAGATCCGTTTTGCGAACCTGTCTGTCTACCGGGGCGAAGGTCCGGTGCTGGAAGCGGAAAATATAGACCTTGCAGACCCGATAGAGGAACTGGTATACTTCAATTAAGCTTCAGTTTAGGAGGAAAGGAAAATGGAGAAAAAATTTGATGTGATCGCCCTTGGCGAACTCCTGATCGACTTTACGATGAACGGGCAGAGCGAACAGGGAAATAACATGTTTGAGGCGTGTCCGGGAGGCGCGCCGTGCAATGTGCTTGCACTTCTTAATAAAATGGGCAAGAAAACAGCTTTTATCGGCAAAGTGGGCAAAGATCAGTTCGGTACGCTGCTCCGGGACACGATCACAGAGGCAGGGATCGATGCGTCGCAGCTGGCGACAGACGACCAGGTCAATACGACGCTTGCATTTGTACATACATTCCCGGACGGGGACCGCGAATTTTCATTCTACCGCAATCCGGGTGCAGACATGATGCTGGCAGAGGATGATGTGGATCCGGCATTTATCGCGCAGACGAAGATCTTCCATTTCGGGACACTGTCCATGACCCACGACGGCGTGCGCGCGGCGACAAAGAAAGCGGTGCAGGCTGCGAAAGACGCAGGCTGCCTGGTATCTTTCGACCCGAATCTGCGGCCTCCGCTGTGGTCCTCGCTTGATCTTGCGAAAGAGCAGATGGAGTATGGATTCGGGGTGTGCGATATCCTGAAGATCTCTGATAACGAGATCCAGTTCGTATCCGGGAAAGAGGATTATGACGAGGGGATCGCGTATCTGCAGGAAAAATTCCATATCCCGCTGATCTTGCTGACCATGGGAAAAGACGGCAGCAGGGCATATTATAAGGGAATGCGTGTGGAACGGCCGGGATTTTCCGTAAAAGCCATCGAGACGACAGGAGCCGGGGATACATTCTGCGGCAGTACGCTGAATTATATCGCAGAGCATGGATTCAAGGATCTCACAGAGGATAATCTGGGCGAACTGCTGACATTTGCAAATGCAGCTGCAGCGCTGGTGACCACGAAGAAAGGTGCGATCCGGGCAATGCCGGTGAGAGAGGAAGTAGAGGCGCTGATCCGGGGATGACAGTCCTTCTGCGGAGCCGGGGTTGAGAATTCAGAAACGGAGGATACAGATATGGAAGCATATAAGCAGGAATTTATCCATTTTATGGTGGACAGCGACGTCCTTAAATTCGGAGATTTTACTTTGAAAAGCGGGAGAAAGTCCCCGTTTTTTATGAACGCGGGCGCTTATGTGACCGGTTCTCAGTTAAAGAGGCTGGGCGAGTATTATGCCAAGGCAATCCATGCAAAATACGGCGACGATTTTGACGTCCTTTTCGGACCGGCCTACAAAGGGATCCCGCTGGGAGTTGTGACGGCGATCGCCTACAGCGAACTGTACGGAAAAGAAGTGCGTTACTGCTCTGACCGCAAGGAGGAGAAGGATCACGGCGCAGATAAGGGCAGCTTTCTTGGAAGCAAACTGCAGGACGGCGACCGGGTGATCATGATCGAGGATGTGACGACATCCGGGAAATCCATGGAGGAGACGGTGCCGAAGGTCAGAGGTGCGGCTGATGTGGAGATCGTGGGACTGATGGTGTCCCTGGACCGCATGGAAATCGGTAAAGGCGGCGAGAAATGCGCGCTGGATGAGATCAGAGATCTCTATGGATTTGATACAGCAGCGATCGTTACCATGGCGGAAGTCGTAGAGTGCCTGTACAACAGGGAATATAACGGAAAAGTTATGATCGACGATACATTAAAGGCCGCGATCGATGCATACTATGACACATATGGAGTAAAGTAAGGAGGCGTGTTGTATGGAAAAGGCATATCTGACGATGAAGAACAGCGGTGCATGCGGCATTGCGATCGGCATCATCATCCTGACTGTAGGGATAGCAGCCGGAGTCCTTTCTATCATAAGCGGCGCGTCCCTGCTGAAACATAAGCGGGAGATTACATTCTGAGAGACAGTATAAGGGGGAAGGCATACTGGCCGGCCCCCTTTTCAAAAATATATGGGGTTCTGTTTTGAGTATTAGGAAAGCAAAAGTTATCAGGGCGCTTGGCAAGGTCCTGTTTATATTATATGTTGGATTTTTGATTTATTTTCTGTTTGTCGCCGAGTGGTACGGCAGAACGGAAATCTCGGAAGAGTATCGGTATAACCTGGAACTTTTCAAGGAGATCAGGCGGTTTATCACGTACAGGGAACAGCTTGGCACCTTTGTCGTGGCAGCCAACCTGCTGGGGAATATACTCATTTTCATGCCATACGGTTTTTTTATTTCCATGGCGGGAGAGACAAGGGGATTTATCAAGACATTTTTTTACAGTATGTTCTTAAGCCTCGGCGTAGAGACCGTGCAGCTGGTCACGAAGGTGGGCAGTTTTGACGTGGATGATATCCTTCTCAATACGATCGGCGGGGTTCTGGGATATCTTGTATTTGTGATATGCAATCGGATAAGGAGAAATATAGCATGTTCGGAGTCGAAAAGAGCGCCGGGGAGCGCAGCAAAGAGAAGGAAAGGAAGCAAAGGGGGGCGCGGAAATACGGGCAGGCGGACCTGAAGCCGTCACGGAAAGGCACGCTGTCGTGCATCAGCGGCGGAGCAGGACTTCTGCTTCTTGCAGGCTGCATCCTGGGTGCGTTTGCCGCAAGAGGCAAAGCTCCCGGGATCGTCGGCGGCCTGGCGATCCTGTCCCTGATCCTGTCTGTCAACGGGGTGCGTCTTGCCATTGCCGGCTTCAGGGAGCGCGACCGGAATTATCTGGTCTGCAAGGTCGGACTTCCGGTCAGCTTTGCATCGATCGTATTTTTCCTGGCATTATTTATAGGAGGGCTGAGCTGATGAGTATGGAAGAGTATAAAGAACGCCATGTCCTGGCGGTTGACAGACTTCGCAATCTCGTTGCGGAAGAGACGGTGGGAGAGCGGTATCTGCCTTATTTTCAGGATGTGGCGATTTTTCTTCTGGAACTGGAGAATGTGCGCCGTAAGATCGACAGCGGGGCATGGGAGCATTACAGCATCGAAGAGATGAGAAGCATCAATGAGATCCTTTACAGTGATATCGATGGTGATCATTATAAAAACAGCTGGGCAAATCCGGCTTTCGCCGCGGGCAGATTCGGACTGGAGCGAGGGCGGCTGCTGAGCATGCTGTATGCAGAGATGCGTTCGGGACTTCCATATGCGTTTGAAAACCGGATAGATTATCTGACGATCCTTTACGAGCTGTTTATCGAGGTTTATAACTGTTTTGAAAATGCGTATCGGGAAGGCGTGCAGGATGAAAAGGCAGATCCGGCTCCGGAGGCAAAGGAGATCCGGGATATCATTTACTGGTATGCCAGCGATTACTGTGACGTGTTCCTTGCGGACCGGATCCTGGAACAGATCGATCCGGAGCGGTCTTTCGCCGCAGATCTGATCGAGCACGCAGATCTGGATGATGACCGGTATCTCTACCGGTTCGGTGAATACATTACGGAAAATGAACTGGGAACAGCGCATTATCTGCGCACGCTGCCGGAGGAGATCCTGCAGAAGATGGCGGACGTATATACGGAAGGATACCGGATCGGTTTTGTAAATACCGGAAAAGATCTGTCGAAGAAGTCCGTGGTAAATATCCGCTACACACTTGGATTTGAAAAAGTTGTCCGGCTTGCCGTGGAAAATTTCCGCAAAATGGGGCTGAAGCCGGTGATCTACCGGGCGGCATCAGGCGTGATCACGAAGCGGGAGCATCATAAGATCGGATACACCGGCGCGATCCCGAACTGGCAGTACGAATACGACCACCGGCAGGACCAGGCGCTCTTTATGGATAAGCGTTATATCGAGCGCAGGCTGGAAGTGCTTCGGACGGTCTATGAACAGCATCGGGAGATGGCGGCGCAGTTTGCAGGTCCTGCAGTCATGGAGACATTCGGAGAGAAGCCCTTCTCGCCGGAATCGGTCCCGGAGGCTCCGGCATATACCGCAGAGCAGAAAGAACTGGCCGTGCAGTATGACAGCCGTTCAGGGCAGATCACCAATGAATATATCCGGGGGGATGAGCGGAGCTTTACGATCATTGCCTGGCCGGTGCCGGAGATCGGAGAAAAATATGAGGAGATCTTTGGTGAAGTGATCCGGATCAATACGCTGGATGCGAAACTTTATGAGAAGGTGCAGCAGACGCTCATTGACGCGCTGGACCAGGGGGAATATGTCCATGTGACCGGGAAAGGGACAAACCGGACAGATCTTACGGTCAGGCTTTTCCGGCTGAATGAACCGTCGAAAGAGACGATCTTTGAAAACTGCGTGGCGGACGTCAATATCCCGGTGGGCGAGGTATTTACTTCACCGGTGCTGGAAGGCACGACGGGCGTGCTCCACGTGAGCCGGGTATTTCTTGAGGGACTGGAGTACCGGGATCTGGAGCTGCGTTTTGCAGACGGGATGATCACGGATTACGGCTGCGGCAATTTCGATGACCCGGAAGAGGGGAAGAAGTACGTGGCGGACAATGTATTGAAAGGCCACAGATCCCTGCCGCTCGGCGAGTTCGCCATCGGCACGAACACGACGGCGTACGTGGCGGGGAGACGGTACGGCATGGAAGACAAGATGCCCATCCTGATCGCGGAAAAGACCGGGCCCCATTTCGCGGTGGGAGATACCTGCTATTCCTGGAGCGAGGATATCCGGGTATACAATCCCAATGGAAAAGAGATCGTGGCGAAGGATAATTCGGTTTCCCTGAACCGGAAGACAGACCTGTCAAAGGCGTATCTGAACTGCCATACAGATATAACCATACCTTATGATGAATTAGAAGAAATAAGTGTAGTGACAAAAGAAGGGAAACACATTATACTTATTAAAGACGGAAGGTTTATACTGCCGGGAACGGAGGTTTTAAACGAACCGCTGGAAGATATGTGACAGACAGATCGACAGACCATTTATAAGGAGGAATTATGATGCCAAAAGTAGCAATCGTTATGGGCAGCGACTCGGACCTGAAGGTGATGAGCAAGGCTGCATCAATGCTTGAGAAGCTGGGGATCGACTATGAAATGACGATCATTTCCGCGCATCGTATGCCGGATACATTTTTTGAATGGGCCAAAGGAGCAGAGGACAGAGGCGTGAAAGTTATCATCGCAGGAGCGGGCATGGCGGCCCATCTTCCGGGAATGTGCGCAGCGCTCTTCCCGATGCCGGTGATCGGCGTGCCGATGTCCGGAAAGAACCTGGACGGAATGGATGCACTTTATTCGATCGTACAGATGCCGCCGGGAATCCCGGTAGCTACAGTGGCCATCGACGGCGGTATGAATGCAGCGATCCTGGCAGCAAAGATCCTTGCTGTATCAGATCCGGAGCTTCTCGGGAAGCTGAAAGATTATTCCGCGGAGATGAAGGCCGGCGTTCAGGCGAAAGCCGACAAACTGCATGAGATCGGATATGAAGCGTATATTAACCAGAAATAATAAACAGGAGATCACAGAATGGATTATAAGAAAGCAGGCGTCGATATCGAGGCCGGATACAGATCAGTAGAGTTGATGAAAGAGCATGTGAAGAAGACCATGCGTCCGGAGGTCCTTGGCGGGCTGGGCGGATTCTCAGGCGCTTTTTCACTTGCCGGGATAAAAGAGATGGAAGATCCCGTACTTCTGTCCGGCACGGACGGATGCGGCACGAAGGTGAAGATCGCCATGCTCATGGACAAACATGACACGATCGGCATCGACGCGGTTGCAATGTGTGTAAATGATATCGCATGCGCGGGCGGAGAGCCGCTGTTCTTCCTTGATTATATTGCATGCGGCAAAAATGAGCCGGAGAAGATCGCGGACATCGTGAAAGGCGTGGCCGAGGGATGCCTTCAGTCCGGCGCGGCGCTGATCGGCGGCGAGACGGCGGAGCATCCGGGCATGATGGAGCCGGACGAGTACGATCTGGCAGGCTTCGCAGTGGGCGTCTGCGACCGCAAAGAGATGATCACGGGTGAGAACCTGAAAGCCGGGGACGTTCTGATCGGTATGGCGTCTTCAGGCATCCACAGCAACGGATACTCCCTCGTGCGGAAAGTGTTCCGCATGGAGCGGGAGGCGCTGGATACGTATTATGACTGCCTCGGCTGTACGCTGGGCGAGGCGCTGCTCGTGCCGACGCGCATTTATGTGAAAGCGTTAAAGAGCATCAAGGACGCCGGTGTGACGGTGAAAGCCTGCAGCCATATTACAGGCGGCGGATTCTATGAGAACGTGCCGCGTATGTTAAAAGAGGGAACGAAGGCTGTTATTAAGAAAGACAGCTACCCGATCCCGCCGATCTTTGAAATGCTTGCGAAGGACGGTGATATCGCGGAGCAGATGATGTACAATACCTTTAACATGGGACTCGGCATGATCGTGGCCGTGGATGAGGCGGATGCAGACCGCGCCATGGAAGCGATCCGTGCTGCCGGAGATGCGCCGTACATCGTAGGGCACATCGAGGCGGGAGACAAAGGAGTAGAATTATGTTAAACAATACATGCGCAGCGGGAACTAAACCGCTGCGTGTACTTGTCATGGTGTCCGGCGGCGGAACGAATCTGCAGGCCATCATCGACCGGGTAAAAGACGGAACGATCACAAACACGGAGATCGTGGGCGTGATCAGCAACAATAAAAATGCCTATGCACTGACGAGGGCCGAAGAAAACGAGATCCCGTCTCTGTGCATATCTCCGAAGGATTTTGAGACAAGGGGAATCTTCAACGGGAAACTCCTGGAGGCGGTGGAGAGCTTTGAGCCGGATCTGGTCGTGCTGGCCGGATTCCTGGTGGTGATCCCGCCGGAAATGATCCGGAAATACGAGAACCGCATGATCAACATCCATCCATCGCTGATCCCGTCTTTCTGTGGAAAAGGCTATTACGGGCTGAAAGTGCATGAAGCCGCTCTGGAGCGCGGGGTCAAAGTGGTCGGCGCGACCGTGCATTTCGTGGATGAAGGTACGGATACCGGCCCAATCATCCTGCAGAAAGCGGTGGAGGTACAGCAGGGGGATACCCCGGAAGTCCTGCAGCGCCGGGTGATGGAACAGGCGGAGTGGAAGATCCTTCCCCGTGCGATCGACCTGATCGCCAACGGGAAAGTCAGGGTGGAAGACCACAGAACCGTGATTGAACAGTGACAGAGGAGGATAAGAAATGAAAGTACTGATCGTAGGAAGCGGCGGAAGAGAGCATGCCATCGCAGCAAGCGTGGCAAAGAGCCCGAAAGCGGATAAGATCTGGTGTGCGCCGGGCAATGCCGGGATCGCAGAGTATGCAGAGTGCGTGGACATCGGCGCTATGGAGTTTGATAAACTGGCGGCATTTGCAAAGGAAAACGGAGTGGATCTGTGCATCGTCGGCATGGATGACCCGCTGGTGGGCGGCCTGGTGGACGTTATGGAAGAGGCCGGCATCCGCACCTTCGGACCGAAGAAAAACGCGGCGATCCTGGAAGGGTCAAAGGCATTTTCCAAGGATCTGATGAAGAAATACAACATCCCGACGGCTGCCTATGAGAACTTTACAGATCCGGATGCAGCGATCGCCTATCTGGAGACGGCAAAGTTCCCGATCGTCCTTAAAGCAGACGGCCTCGCACTCGGAAAAGGGGTGCTGATCTGCCAGAACTTTGAAGAGGCAAAAGAAGGCGTGAAGACGATCATGCTGGATAAGAAGTTCGGCACAGCCGGAAACGAGATGGTCATTGAAGAATTCATGACCGGGCGCGAAGTGTCCGTGCTTTCATTCGTAGACGGTAAGACCATTAAGACCATGACCAGCGCGCAGGACCACAAACGGGCCGGCGACGGCGACACAGGCCTGAATACCGGCGGTATGGGAACATTTTCCCCAAGCCCGTTCTACACGAAAGAAGTGGAAGAATTCTGTGAGAAATATATTTACCAGCCTACGGTTGACGCGATGGCTGCAGAGGGGCGTCCGTTCAGGGGCGTGATCTTCTTCGGACTGATGCTGACGGCGGACGGCCCGAAAGTGCTGGAATACAATGCCCGCTTCGGGGATCCGGAGGCGCAGGTGGTGCTGCCGCGCATGAAAAATGACATCATCGATGTGGTTGAGGCGTGCATCGACGGAACGCTGGACCAGATTGACCTTCAGTTCGAGGATAACGCGGCAGTGTGCGTCGTCCTCGCATCGGACGGCTATCCGGTAAAATACGACAAAGGCTTCCCGATCGCCGGTCTGGACGAGTTTAAAAAGCATGAGGGGTATTACTGCTTCCATGCCGGAACAAAGTTCGACAACGGGCAGATCGTGACAAACGGCGGCCGCGTGCTTGGCGTCACCGCAAAGGGAAAAGACCTGAAGGAAGCCAGAAAGAACGCCTATGCCGCGACAGAGTGGGTGCAGTTTGAGAACAAGTACATGCGCCATGATATCGGAAAGGCAATCGACGAGGCGTAACCTGCTGCGGCAAGAGGTATTTCAGAGTTAGTACGATAATTGAGAGAATAAGCGGAGCACGGATATCAGACAGGTATCCGTGCTCCGTTAGTTTTTCCGGTGATTTACCGGTTGCGTCCGTAAATGCGACAGTACACGTCTTCGGTCTTGTTATTTCGCTGAAAATATATACAATATGTCTATATGATTTGTGCAGAAAAGCGGAAGAGATAAAGGAGGATGGGGATGGAAAGGAAATCTCTGAATAAAGACTGGCTCTGTTATGAGACCGGAAAGCGGGAAGAGGCATTTGCCATTGATGTACCACATGATGCGATGCTGCTGGATCCGAAGAGTGAGAACAGTCCGGGCGGTGTGAATAACGGATGGATCGATGCCCGGGATTACAGCTATGAGAAGACGCTGGACGTGCCGGAAGACTGGAAAGGCGGAAAGCTTCTGCTGGAGTTTGAGGGCGTTTACCGCAAGGCCACGGTATCGGTCAACGGAGAGAAGGCGGCATATCATGATTACGGGTATACCGGGTTTTATGCCGATATAACAGACCTTGTTTCATACGGCGGCGGGAATCAGATCCGGGTGGATGTGGTCAACCACGACCAGCCGAACTGCCGGTGGTATTCGGGAACCGGGATCTACAGACCGGTCTGGCTGTGGGTCCTGCCGGAGAAACACGTCCTGCCGGACGGAATCCGGGTTACGACTCTGGACTGGGAGTCCCGTAAAGTGCAGGTTGAAGTGCAGACAAGTGCGGACGGAGAAGTCCTTGCAGAGATCCTTGGTCGGGATCAGGTGATCGCTTCGCAGAGCGGAACCTGTGAAAAAGGGCGCTGTAGATGGGAATTCTCTCTCCCGGAGGCGGAACTGTGGTCTCCGGAAAATCCGAAGCTCTATACCTGCCGGGTTACATTCGGGGAAGATGTGCAGGAAGTCCGCTTCGGGATCCGCACGGTAGCGTGCACGCCGGAAGAGGGATTCTGCATCAACGGGAAGCGCGTCATCCTGCGGGGCGCCTGCATCCATCACGACAACGGCCTGCTGGGGGCCTGCGCCTATGATTTCGCGGAGCGGAGAAAGATCCGGATCCTCCGGGAAAACGGGTACAACGCGATCCGGAGCGCCCACAATCCCTGTTCAAAGGCGATGCTGGATTACTGTGATGAGACCGGTATGCTTGTGATGGACGAATACACGGACGGCTGGTATATCCACAAGACGAAATATGACTATGCGGATGTGATCGAGCAGAATTACAAGCAGGATCTGGCGGATCTGGTGGCGAAGGACTACAACCATCCGTCAGTCGTGCTGTATTCTACGGGAAATGAAGTGTCCGAGACGGCTCAGCCAAAGGGCATCCGCCTGTGTGCGAACATGACGGAGCGGCTGCATGAGTTGGACGGGACCCGGCCGGTCACATGCGGCGTAAATATTTTCTTTAATTTCTTAAGCTCCATGGGCTTTGGCGTGTACAGCGACAAGAAAGCAGAACAGGCTGTCAAAGAAGTGAAAAAGAAAAAGGCCGTGGGCAGTGAATTCTTCAATAAGCTGGCCGGGCTTATGGGCGCAGACTTCATGAAATTCGGCGCGACCCTCTATCCCTGCGATGTGAAGACCAGGGACGCCTTTGCAAAGATGGACGTGGCCGGATACAATTACGGCATCAACCGGTATCTCCGGGATCTGAAGAAATATCCGGACCGCATCATCCTCGGCAGCGAGACATTCTGCTCGGATGCGTATCATTTCTGGCGGCTGGCCAATAAACACAAACGGATCATCGGTGATTTCGTGTGGGCCGGCATGGATTACCTCGGGGAAGTAGGGATCGGCTCCTGGGAGTATAAGGATTACGCCTCCCGCTTCGACTGCGGGAAAGGCTGGGTGAGCGCGGGATCCGGACGGATCGACCTGACAGGGAAGCCACTGGCTGAGATGGCGTTCACGCGGGTGGCTTTCGGGCTTCAGAAGATCGGCATGGGCGTCGTGCCTGTTGACCATACGGACAGTCCCCATTCCCCGTCTGCATGGAAGATGAGCAACGCGCTGGAGAGCTGGTCGTGGAACGGCTGCGAAGGCAAGGCGGCGAAAGTCGAAGTGTATGCGAGGGCGCACCATGTTTCCCTGTATGTGAACGGGAAGTGTGTGGGCACAAATGAGATGAAGAAGAACTGCATCACCACATTCCGGACCACATACGAGCCGGGAGAACTGAAAGCGGTTTCTTTTAATGCGGAGGATAAGAAGATCGCCGAATGCATGCTGCATACGGCCGGTGACGAGACGGTGCTTACACTGGAGCCGGAACAGACATCTGTAAAAGAGAATGATCTGCTCTATGTAAGAATGAAGTACACCGATAACGAGGGAACAGTCAAACCGCTTGCCCGCGGCGAGATCCGGGTAAAGGTGCAGGGAGGCAGGATCCTGGGCATCGGAAGCGCCTGCCCGTTCTGTGAGAAGAGCTACATCGGGGATACGGCGGACACCTATTACGGAGAAGCGCTCGTGATCATTCAGCCGGAAAAAGGACGGAAGATCGTGGTCGAGGCAGAGAGCCCGTATGGAAATGCAAAAGCAGAAGTGAAGAAGGTGAAATAAATGCAGGATCAGAAAGAACCAGTGAAAAAGTATGATCTGCTGAATGCGGCGGTCATGGCCGTTGTCCTGGTTGTCGGGACTGCGGATATCGTGCGGTATATCATGCTCGGGGAGCCGGTGTCTCTGGTGACGATCTGCGTGATCGAGATCCTGTTTGCAGCTCTTTCGTATACCGTGTGGAAGACGGGGGCTTCGTGGCTGTTCCTGCCGGCTGCTGTCGGGGGCTTCGTCCTGTTTTTCAATATGACGCATTTCGAGACGACGATGTTTAATTCCGGGCTGCTCGTGCAGGCCATCGCATCGGCTGTGGGAGGCATATTCGGGACGGCCGGGCAGATCCGGAAGAAATATCCGCTCAGAAGACCTTCCTGGCCGGCGGTCATCGCCGGCGTTCTGACAGCGGTGCTGGCCCTGGGCGCATGGTGCGGGAATACGCTGTCGGCAAAAGGGGTGGAAAATGTGGCCCGCAGGTCCGTCTGGGCGGTCCCGGAGCAGTATGACGCACAGGAATGCGATCAGCCGGGAACCGTAGAGGAACTGACCTATCAGACGAAAGCCTATGGGACGGACAGCCGGGACGTGGAGAAGAAGGCGCTCGTATATCTGCCGTACGGATACGATGAAAGCCAGTCATACAACATTCTCTATCTGATGCACGGGACAGGGGATGACGAGGAATACTGGCTGCGGACCCATCCGCAGAACAAGGTTATGGTCGACCAGATGATCGCCAGGGGCGATATCGACCCACTGATCATTGTAACGCCGACATTCTACGTGGAAGACGACTGTATGGACGATCTGGACCAGCTGACCTATTCTTTCAGGGAGGAACTGAGAAATGACCTGATGCCGGAAGTGGAGAGCCGGTATTCCACGTATGCGGAAACCTGTGATGAGCAGGGATTTACGGAAAGCCGGGATCACCGGGCGTTCGCCGGGCTGTCCAGAGGGGCGGTGACAACGTACCATTCCGCACTGTGCGGAAGCCTGGATTACTTCTCCTGGTTCGGGACGTTCAGCGGCAGCAGGACGACGGCGGACTATTTTGCAGAAACGCTCCAGTCAGAAGCGTTCGCGGACTATCCGATCCATTATCTCTATGTGTCCAGCGGGAACTTTGATTTCGCGCTGCCCGGACAGATCCAGGATTACAAGGCGCTGCTGGAAACGGAGCCAAGGCTTGTGGAGGGTGTGAATACAAGTTTTGATGTCTATCCGATGCGGTATCATTCCATCGGGTCATGGCATCTGGCGCTGTATAATTATCTGCAGAAAATCTTTTAAATAAAAAGTAAGAGGCAGGGGATAAAACCTCTGCCTCTTATGCTTAGAACCGGAAGTCCCTCCGGTTGTCCTGTTCGATCAGTCGCAGGTTTTCAAGTACGATATTGCGCGCCTTTTCGTTTGGCACGTTAAGTACTTCTTTTGCGATCAGTTTATCGCCGATCGCCTTTGTCTCCGGCGATGCGTAATCCATCAGGTATTCTTTCAGCGTCATCAGTGCGTTCGGGTGGCAGCAGTTCTGGATCTGCCCGCTCTTGCACAGGGACATGAACCGGTCGCCGGTGCGTCCTTCGCGGTAGCATGCGGTGCAGAAGCTTGGGATATAGTCCATCTCCATGAGCCAGCGCACGACCTCGTCCAGGGTGCGGCTGTCGCTGACGTCGAACTGCTCGGATTTCTCGTCTTCCGGCTCCGGCTCGCAGTAGCCGCCCACGCTGGTGCGGGACCCGCCGCTGATCTGGGAGATCCCGAGATGCAGGACGCGCTCCCGGGTCTTCTGGTTCTCCCGGGTGGAGATGATCATGCCGGTGTACGGTACGGCGATGCGGATGCAGGCCACGATCTTGGCGAATGTATCGTCATCGATGCCGTTGTCGAAGTCGTCCGGGTTGATGTCGTCCGCGTGTTTGAGCCGCGGCACGCTGATGGTGTGGGGACCTACGCCGAAGGCTGCCTCCAGATGCTCCGCATGCATGAGCAGGCCGGCGAATTCATAGCGGTATTTATCCAGGCCGAAGAGCACGCCTAGTCCCACGTCGTCGATGCCGCCTTCCATGGCCCGGTCCATGGCCTCGGTGTGGTAGTTGTAGTCGTGCTTCGGGCCGGTCGGGTGGAGCTCCAGATAACTCTCTTTGTGGTAGGTTTCCTGGAAAAGGATGTAGGTGCCGATGCCGGCTTCCTTCAGCAGGCGGTAATTGTCAACGGTCGTTGCCGCGATATTGATGTTGACACGGCGGATGGCGCCGTTTTTATGTTTGATGCTGTAGATCGTCTCGATGGATTTCAGATAATAGTCCATTGTATTTCTGACCGGATCTTCGCCGGCCTCCAGAGCGAGGCGCTTGTGTCCCATATCCTGCAGGGCGATGACTTCCCGCCGGATGTCTTCCTGGGAGAGCTGCTTCCTCGGGATGTGCCTGTTCTTCGCGTGGTACGGGCAGTAGGTGCACCCGTTGATACAGTAGTTGGACAGGTAGAGCGGCGCGAACATGACGATCCGGTTGCCGTAGAAGTCTTTCTTGATCTGTTCCGCCAGTTTATAAATCTCCTGGTTCTTTTCCTCGATGGGACAGGCCAGCAGGATGGAAGCCTCCCGGTGGGAGAGTCCTTTGCGCTTCTTCGCTTTCTCGATGATGGCATCGATCAGTTCGATATTTTCTTTGTTTTCGTCTGCGTAGGCGAGCGTCTCCAGAATCTCTTCGTGATTGATGAAATCATCTGCGCATTTTGAATTTACGTCGTACATATATAATCCTCCTTTATCTTAATTTGAAATTTATATGTTCAATGAGTCGCCGCGGCTGACGGCGATGCGGTATCCGATCTTTTCCATCTGTGCTTTCAGCCGGTCCAGGCTTTCTGCGGCCTCGGCGCCGGTGCACAGTTTATTGTCGTAGAGCAGATATTTCTCCCGCACGCCGGGCGGGGACAGGTTCGGCATGATAACGTTGGCGCCGGCCAGGATGCCCTGCTCCCTTCCGTCCGCTGCGATGGTCCCCAGGGCGGTCGTCGCGGGAAGGAGCACCCGGGGCAGGAGAAGCCGGATGAGGCCCAGCATGTATACGGTCAGTTCCACCGTCCCGCCGGGCGCGTCTGCGAACGGCGTGTCGTGGTGCGGGACAAAGGGGCCGATCCCTACCATCTGGGGGTTCAGTTTCCGGAGAAACAGCATGTCGTCCGCCAGGTTTTCCGGGGTCTGGTACGGGGAGCCGACCATGAAGCCGGTGCCCACCTGATACCCAAGTTCCTTCAGAACCCACAGACAGTGCTTCCTGCGGGCGGCGGATAACTGCGGGGGATGCAGCCGGCCGTAATGCTCCGCATCATAGGTTTCGTGGCGGAGCAGATACCGGTCTGCGCCGGCTTCATAGAGCCGTCGGTAGCTTTCGCGGGGGCGCTCGCCGACAGAAAGGGTGATGGCGCAGTCGGGGAACTGATGCCGGATCTCAGAGACGATCTCACAGAGCCGGTCATCTGTGAAATACCCGTCCTCTCCGCCCTGCAGGACGAAGGTACGGAAACCCAGTCCGTATCCAAGATGGCAGCAGGCCAGGATGTCCTCTTTCGACAGCCGGTAGCGCTGCGCGTTGGCGTTGCTCTTGCGGATGCCGCAGTAGTAGCAGTCATTTTTACAGTAGTTTGTAAATTCGATCAGCCCGCGGATGTAGATATCGTGTCCGTAATGGAGATGGCGGACGTTCCGCGCCAGTTCAAAAAGATGTTCCGCAGCGCCCGGTGTGCGCTCCCGGATGACGGTGATCCACTCGTCCCGCTTCAGCGTACGGGTCAGACAGAGCCGGTCGATCAGGGATATAACGTGCTGTTCTCTTTCACCTGGAGTCATGCGTCTGCCCTCATCTGTTTTTCCCGTAGATAGTCTTCGTGCTCACGCCGGGCAGCATCCCCAGTTTGCCGGACAGAGCGCTGATGACGTTATTCGGGGCATCCATCGCCACGCTGATGACATGGATGCCTTTCTCCCGGTAGGGAATCCCCATCCTGCCGATCACGTATTCCCCGTATTCGCTCAGCAGATGGTTCAGTTCATCGACCGATTCCCGGGATTCGAGAATGATGCCGATGAGCGCGATCCTTGTATCCATAGAAAGCCTCCTTTATGCCGGATATGAGTCGTTTTCTGTCTGCTGCCGCATAAGAGATCAGGCAAAAAAGAAAAGCGCACAAAGGCGCTTCTGATATACGGAAACAGACGTCCGCAGCGGATGCGGAAATCTCCGTTCTCTCAGTATCATGCGCCTTTTTGCTCAGGTCTTTTGTGCGGCCTTTGCAGTCAGAACGTTTGTCTTGATTATTGTATCACGGCGGGAGATAATAGACAAGAGAGAAACCGGCGGCAGGGAGATGACCGTTCACGGTTCCTGCCGCACGGTTCACGGACAGGAAAAACAGATGAAAGTCAGAGAACGTATATTATTAATAATCAATTGACAGGGAGGCGCAGCATGGGCAGAGCATATTGGATCTGGTATCCGGCGGATTTTGAACTTTACTACGCGATGAAGCAGAATTTCAGCCGTGTAGAGAGAGGAATGGGATGGCCTGCTTTCTGGAAGAGCGAAGGCTTCCGGAACAGGGTCGTATTCCGGAGGACCTATTTGCTGGAAAAGGAGACCACATTTACCGTGTATTCCAGGGCTGTGGGGTATGTGCTGGCGGGGGAGGCGAAATATCCGTTTGGCAGCAGGATCACCTGCGGGCCGGGCGAGATCCGCATCTCTGTGCATGTGGGCCGGATCGACGCCTTCCCGAGCGTATATATCGAGGGCGATGTGATCTGTTCGGACGGCGGCTGGATGGCTGAGGACTATGACAACCCGCCGGTCCCGGCAGGATGCAGCCGGTATTTCACGGAGAAAGACCAGGATCCGGAAGTGTGGGAATACAGTGAAAAGATCTATGAACCGGTCAGCGTGGAAGCGGTGGCCGGCGGCGTGCTGTACGAGTTTGAGACGGAGCTGACGGCGGCGCTGGAGCTGCGGCCGGCGGATGCGGCGGACTGTGCGGGGCATACAGACTGCGGCACAGAGACGGATCTGGCAGACCTGCGTGTGTACTGCGGGGAATCCAGGGAGGAAGCGCTGGACACAACGTATTGTTATTACAGCTGGCAGCCGGACGGGGAGACTGGACGGTGCCCCAGGTGCGCGGTGAGGTTTGCGTACATTCCGGGGATCCGCCCGGAGCAGATCCGCGTCCGTGCGGTCCACCAGTATGTGGATATCCCGGTGCGGGCGTCTTTTTCCTGTGACGACGAACTGCTCAACCGGATCTGGAGTGTGGCGGAGCATACGTTTATGCTCTGCAGCGGCGTGTTTTTTATCGACGGGATCAAAAGGGACAAATGGATCTGGGGCGGCGACGCCTATCAGAGCCTTTTTGTAAACCAGTACCTGACGGCGGATGAGGACATTGAACGCCGGACCATGCTGGCGCTGCGCGGAAATGAGCGGATGACCACGCATATCAATACGATCATTGATTACACGCTCTACTGGATCCTCAGCGTGCGGGCGCATTACGAGGCGTACGGGGACGCTGATTTCGTGCGCCAGGTATGGGACAAAATGACCGCGCTCATGCAGTTCTGCGGGGAGCAGACGGATGAAAATGGGTTTTTTACAGGAAGAGAGGGCGACTGGGTCTACATCGACTGGGCGGATCTCGACAAGACCGGGGCCCTGTGTGCGGAGCAGATGCTCTATGCCCGGTGCCTGGATACGATGGCGGAGCTGAGCGGCATCTGCGGACATCCGGAGCTTGCGGGAGAGTACCGCAGACAGTATGGGGAATTCTGCAAAAGGATCAACGCATACTTCTGGGATGCGCAGAAACATGCCTATATCGATTCCTTTGAATCCGGAAAGCGGCACGTGACCCGGCACGCGAATATATTTGCTGTGCTTTTCGGCATTGCGGATGAAGAGAAGCAGAAGGAGATCGTGGAGCACGTATTCCTGAACGACAAGATAGCGGCGATCACAACGCCCTACTTTAAGTTCTATGAGCTGGAGGCCATGTGCCGGCTCGGGTATCTGAAGGAAGTGCTGGACGTGATCCGGGATTACTGGGGCGGCATGATCCGCCGCGGCGCGGTTACGGTCTGGGAGGAATATGACCCGGATATACCGGAGGAAGAACAGTACGACATGTACGGCGACCGGTTCGGAAAGAGCCTCTGCCATGCCTGGGGCGCAAGTCCGATCTATCTGCTGGCGCGGTACTTTGTGGGACTGAAGGTCACAGACGCCGGGAGAGGCGAATATGAGCTTGACCCGCATCTGGAATATTTTGAGAAAGCGGATGTCGTGCTGCCGGTAGGGAAGCAGCAGCTCCATGTACACTGGGACGGGGAAAAGCTGGAGACAGAACTGACCGGATGCGGCAGCGCGGGATCAGACGCAGTATAAAAAGGATAATTAAGCGAAGGGAGATGTGGATATGGCAGCAGTTTGTATACTCGATGAATTTGAAGTGCATAAAAATGAGAAGTTTTTAAAGATCGCAGAGGAGCTGAAACCGGAACTTCACGAGACCGTTATCCGTCCGGAAAAACTCCTGCAGTTCAAGCGGCATCTGAAAGTGGAGAGAAAGCCGGACATGCATGAAACGGTCGTCAGGGAAGAGGCTTATGAGGAACTGGCCAAAAAGCAGTTTAAGAAAGACGACCAGATCGTGCTTGATTTCGGAAATCATCAGGTGGGTTATGTGACGATGAAGCTGTCCGCGGCGGGAAGCCATCAGGACGCGCCGGCCTATATTTATCTGAAATTTGCGGAGCGGCCGGAGGAGCTGGAAGCGGATCCCGCGCAGTATGACGGATGGATCAGCAAGGGGTGGCTCCAGGAGGAATATATCCATGTGGACACGCTGCCGGCTGAAGTGAAGCTGCCGCGGCGCTATGCGTTCCGGTATATGGAGCTGAAAGTGATCGACGTGTCCATGAAGTTTTCCCTTGTGGTCGATGACGTGAGCGTGCGTGCGGTTTCGGCGGTCAGGGAAGAGGACGTGCCGCCCCTTGAGATCGGGGATCCCCTGCTTGAGAAGATCGACCGGGTGGCCATCCATACCCTCCAGAACTGTATGCAGGATGTGTTCGAGGACGGGCCGAAGCGGGACCGCAGGCTCTGGCTCGGCGATCTGCGCCTCCAGGCAAGGGCAAATTACCAGACCTTTAAGAATTATGATCTGGTGAAGCGATGCCTCTATCTGTTCGGCGGCATGACATTTAACGAGGGCAAGGTCTCCGCCTGCCTGTTTACAGAGCCGCAGCTGGATCCGGACGATACGTATCTCTTTGACTATGCGCTGCTGTACAGCTCGGCGCTGCTTGATTATTATGAGGAGACATACGATGAAGAAGCGCTGAAGGATCTTTATCCCGTTGCGATCCGTCAGATCGAGATCGGCCTCGGGTATCTGACAGAAGACGGTGTGATCCCGGACCACAGTAATGAATTCTGGTGCTTTGCGGACTGGGGAGAAGGCCTGAACACGCAGGCGGCGTCCCTTGCGATCCTGATCTATTCGCTGCGGTACTGCATCAACCTTGCGAAGCATATGAAGGATGCGGAGTGTGTGCAGAGGATGAGTGTCTGGGAAGAGAAGCTTAAGAAGAGCGCGGTGGACCATTACTGGGATGAGGAACAGCAGCTTTTTGTCAGCGGCGAAGAGCGGCAGGTGTCCTGGGCGACCCAGATCTGGATGATCCTGGCCAGGGTGTTCCCGAAGGAGAAGAACCGGGAGCTGATCCTCCATACGATCGACGTGAACCCGCGCATCCAGATGGTGACGCCTTATATGTACCACCATTACATCGACGCCCTGATCCGTTCCGGAGAGAAGGAGCGGGCCATCGATGAGATCAAGAAATACTGGGGCGAGATGGTTCACGACGGGGCGGATACGTTCTGGGAAGTATACAACCCTTACAATAAATACGAATCGCCGTATGGGTCGCTGATGGTGAACAGCTTCTGCCATGCGTGGAGCTGTACGCCGACCTATTTCCTGAGGAAATTCTATACGGGCGGCAGAGAAGAAGAGTAGGATCAAACGGTGCGGTTCACGCGGTGAATCGCACCGTTTGCGCCTGCTGCGGAAACGGGCATTGTGGAATGTGCTATAATCCTCAGCAATCAGAAAACGTATTTTGGTAAAAATGAATATTGAGGAGGAATGAACAATGGAAAAGAAACAGGCATTCAATCCGTATCTTCCGAGTTATGAGTATGTGCCGGACGGCGAGCCCCATGTGGTGGACGGGCGCGTGTATATCTACGGATCCCATGATCTGTTCAACGGTCTGAATTTCTGTCTTGGCGACTACGTGTGCTGGTCCGCGCCGGTGGATGATCTCGGGAACTGGAGATATGAGGGCTGCATTTTCAGGAGAGAGCAGGACCCGGCAGCTCCGAAGATCCGTCTGACCAACGGACTGGCAGCGCCGGATATGGTAAAAGGTGACGATGGGCGGTATTATCTGTATTATTTCATGGGCGGAACAAAGATGATCTCTGTAGCCGTGTGCGATGAACCGGCCGGAAAGTACGAATTCTACGGCTATGTGAAGTATCCGGACCAGACGCCCATCGGCAAGAAGGATGAGCCGTTCCAGTTTGATCCGGGCATTTTCAGGGACGATGACGGAAGGCTCTACCTGTATACCGGATTCGCGCTCGCGAGCAATCCGATCCTTCTCGACGGGTCCAAGCCGACGGAGCACGGGGCGATGTGCTTTGAGATCGACACGACGGATATGCTGACGGTAAAGAGCGGACCGGAGTACATCGGTATTGCCGGGGAGAAAGAATCCATCGGTACACCGTATGAGGGGCATCCGTTCCTGGAGGCCAGCTCCATGCGCAAATTCGGGGATACCTATTACTTTATTTACAGCTCTCTGAACAGCCATGAACTTTGCTATGCGACCAGCGATAACCCGACCCATGGATTCGAGTATGGCGGCATCCTGGTGAGCATCGGGGATATCGGACTTCCGGGAGTCACAGATGTGAAACATGCGAAGAATTATACAGGCAATACCCATGGCAGCCTGATCGAGATCAACGGAAAATATTATATCTTCTATCACAGGCACACGAACCGGAAGCAGTCCTCCAGGCAGGCGTGCGCGGAGCAGATCCGGTTTGAGGACGGAAAGTTTTACCAGGCGGAAGTGACCTCCTGCGGACTGAACGGCGGGCCGCTCAAAGGCCACGGCAAATATCCGGCTTATATTGCATGCAATCTGTACGGACGCGATGGCACGATGTTCTACAGCATGATCAAGCACCGGAAGAAAGGCTACCCGTACATTACCCAGGACGGCGGCGATCGGGAAGAAGGGCCGGATCAGTACATTGCCAACATGTGCGACGGCGCGGTTGCCGGATTCAAGTATTTCGACCTGGCGGATACAACCGATATCCGCATCAATATCAGGGGAAATGCAAACGGGACCGTTGTGGTGAAGGACGGAGACGGGCCGGAAGCGCAGGTGCTTTCAGAGATCCAGGTCGCAGGCGCGGGCAGCGGTAAAGGATTTGCCGGAAAACTTGCGAATACGAAGGATAACCAGGCGTTATTCTTCAGCTTCAAAGGAAAGGGATCATTCCAGTTCGTATCCTTTGACCTGAAATAAAGAAACAGAATATGATTACGGGCCAACCGGATTGAACATCAGTGCAGCGGCAGACAGACGGCGCACGGAAAATCCGGTTGGCTTTTGTCGCATATTCGGGTATAATATTTCTCAGAAGTGAATCGGACAGATCAGGAAGTGAGAGGACATTATGGTACGGATAGCGATCGTGGAAGACAGCGCGAAATACGCGGAGAAGCTGCGGTCTTATCTTGAGCGCTTCGGGGAGGAGCGGAAAGAGAAGATCGAAATAACCGAGTTTTCGGACGGGGAGGATATCGTGACCAATTATAAGGGAAATTACGATATCATCCTCATGGATATCAAGATGACGTTCATGGACGGCATGAAGGCGGCGGAGAAGATCCGTGAGATGGACAGGGCCGTGGTCATCATCTTCATCACCAATATGCCCCAGTACGCCATGCAGGGTTACGCGGTGGAGGCACTTGACTATGTGCTCAAACCCATTTCCTACTTCGCCCTGAGCCAGCGGCTGGACCGGGCGCTGGAGCGGATGGAGCAGAGGAAGAAGAAAAAATATCTGACGATTTCGGTCAAGGGCGGCATGCGCAGAGTCGATCTGGACAAAGTGCGTTATTTTGAGGTGTTCGACCACCGGCTTTTTATCCATATGACAGATGAGGACATCGAGACAAAAGGCTCGATCAGAGAAGTGGAGGGCGCGATCGGAACAGACCAGTTCTTCCGCTGTAATAAATGTTATCTGATCAATCTGGAATATGTGGACAGCGTGCAGAACAATGATATCTTCATCGGCGGCGATGTGGTGAGGGTGAGCCGAGCCAAGAAAAAAGAGTTCATGGATATGCTCAATAACTATATGAATGAGGTGAGCAAATGAACGCAGGGGAACTCATCAACACACCGGGGTATTACTATGCCATCGCCTACTGGGGCAGCATGATGATGTACAGTACGTTCCTGCCCCAGAGAAAGGCTTTGCAGCCGACATGGATCATTCGGATCTTTTTCCTGCCGGTGATCGTCGTGTGGATGACGCTTACGGACGGCGTCCCGCAGATGATCTTTCCGCTGACCATGGCCGTCAGTATATTCCTGATCTTCTGTTTTTTTCATGCAACCTGCCGGATCGACACTGCCAAGAGCGTATATTATTGTGTCAGAGCCTTTATCCTGGGAGAGTTTACAGCCTCGTTCGGCTGGCAGATCTATTATTATTCCCAGAGTCGGATGTCCTGGCTGAAAAACCCGGTGGCAAATGTGGTATTTGTTATTGTGACATACGGGATCTCGCTTGCGGTGGCTTATTATGTGGAGCATACCTTTGCACGGGAAGACGTGGAGCTTCTGATCACGAAAAGAGAGCTGGTCTCATCCGCAACCATTGTCGCGATCGCGTTTATCGTGAGCAATATCAGCTACCTGTACGGGCATACGCCGTTTTCCAGTACATTTCCGTATGAGGTGTTCATTATCCGCACACTGGCGGACCTGGGAGGCGTGGCCATCCTCTACGCTTACCATATCCAGCTGGTGCGCCTGCAGAATCAGATGGAGGCAAGGAATCTGCAGAACATCCTGGAAATGCAGTACACGAATTACCAGATCTCAGAGCAGAGCATGGAGCTGGTCAACCAGAAATACCATGACCTGAAGCACCAGATCGCGATCCTGAAGGCGGGCGCGGTATCCGGCGAGGAGATGGTATCATCCCTTGAACGGATGGAGGAGGAGATCAAAAGCTACGAGGCCCAGAACAAGACGGGCAATAAAGTGCTGGATACGATCCTGACCGGCAAGACGCTCTACTGCCAGGGGAAGGGGATCCAGCTGTCCTGCATTGCCGACGGGACGGCGCTGGAGTTCCTGGAGCTGATGGACTTAAGCGCCCTGTTCGGGAATATCCTGGACAATGCCATCGAAAATACGGAGAAAGTATCCGATCCGAAGAAGCGCCTCATCCATCTGACCGTGGCAGTTCAGAAAGGGTTTCTGCGCATCCGCTGTGAAAATTATTTCGATGGCGAAGTGACGATCCGGAACGGACTGCCGGTGACGACCAAGTCAGATAAGCGGTATCATGGTTACGGGTTCAAAAGCATCCGCAGTATTGCGAAAAAGTACGGCGGCTCAGCTACTTTTGAGGCGAAGGATCACTGGTTTGAGGTGCGCATCCTCTTCCCAGTGCAGAATGGCGGAAGCAGCACGGAAAAGCCACATACAAGTTAGACAACAGACCGGGTTTATGACGCCGGTTTTACAGAAACCTGCCGGGATTCATGAAGTGATCCCGGCAGGTTTTGTTGATTTTATACGATTAACGTTAAAAAAATGACCTTTTACGGACAGAAAATGCACAAAGGCTGAAAAAGGATTAAACTGTTAAAAAATCGAGAGGTGAAAGAATATGAGAAAGGTTGATTTTAACCAGGGGTGGCAGTGCCGCCGTCTTTCCGGGCAGGGAGGATTTTATCCGGTGTCCGTTCCTCATGACGCCATGATCCATGAGAACCGATCTGCCCGGAGCGTGGGGGCGGAGAACATTGGCTGGTTTGAAGGGGAAGATTACGAGTATGTAAAAACTTTCACTGTACCGGAAGAAGACCGGGAGAAGACGATCCTTTTTGAGTTTGAGGGCGTTTATCATCACGCGGAGGTATATCTCAACGGAAAGCAGGCGGCATACCGTCCATACGGCTATACCAATTTCTATGTGGAGGCGGATGAGCTGCTGAGATACGGGGAGGAAAATGAGATCCGCGTGATCGCGCGCAACCAGGACCAGCCTAACAGCCGCTGGTATTCCGGGACCGGCATCTACCGTCCGGTCTCGATGTACACCGGGGATGGGAAATTTATCCAGGTGAACGGCCTCCGGATCCGCACGGTCAGCCATGAACCGGCGGTGATCGAAGTGGAAGTAAAGACTTCTGTATCGGGAATGGTCAGCGTTGAGATCCGGGATGAAGGAAGCTTGGTGCTTTCAGAAGAGAAGCTGTCAGAGAACGGGAAAGCGGTCTTTCAGCTGACGGTTCCGGACGCGAAGCTGTGGAGCTGCGATTCACCGCATCTGTATACATGCACCGCAAGGTTCGGCGAGGATGAGGTGGAAGAGCATTTCGGGATCCGGACCCTTGCCTGGGATCCGGACCGCGGCATGACGATCAACGGCGAGCGTGTGATCCTGCGCGGGGCATGCATCCACCATGACAACGGGCTGCTCGGCGCGTGTGCATTCCCGGAGGCGGAGGAACGCAAGGTGCGGGTGATGAAAGAGGCGGGGTACAACGCCCTGCGCTCGGCCCATAATCCCTGTTCTAAAGCTATCCTGGATGCCTGCGACCGTCTGGGCATGCTGATGATGGATGAGTTTGTGGACGTCTGGTATATCCACAAGACGAAATACGATTATGCACAGGAACTGATGGACTGGTGGAAGAGCGACCTGCGGGATATGGTCAATAAGGATTTCAACCACCCGTCTGTGATCCTGTATTCCACAGGAAATGAAGTGGCGGAGACGTCGGAGAAAAAAGGGATCGCATTTACCGGGGAGATGACGGAATATCTGCACAGCCTGGATCCGACCCGGCCGGTGACATGCGGCATTAATATATTCTTTAATTTCCTTTACTCCATTGGCCTTGGCGTATACAGCGACGACAAGGCGGAAAAGGAGGCGAAGAGCGCTGAGGCGGATCCGGCGAAGAAAAAGAAATCCCATGTGGGAAGTGATTTTTACAATACGCTTGCCTGCCTTGTCGGAGATTATTTCATGAAGATCGGCGCCACGCTTCCGCCCTGCGACTGGAAGACGAAGGATGCATTTGCGAATATGGACATTGCCGGATACAATTACGGCCTGTTCCGCTATAAACACGACCTGAAAAAATATCCGGAACGGCTGATCCTGGGGAGCGAGACGTTCTGCAAGGATGCCTATTCCTTCTGGGAGATCGCGAAGAAGAATCCACGGATCATCGGAGACTTCGTCTGGGCCGGTATGGACTACATCGGTGAGATCGGCGAAGGCGCGGCAGAGTATCAGGATTATAAGATGGACAGTCCCGGGAACAGCATGACCGGGGACAACGGACGTGTGGACCTGCTCGGGAAAGAACGGGCGGAGGCCGCCTATACAAAGGTGGTCTTCGAGCAGGAGACAGGGCCGTTTATCGCGGCGAAGCCGGCCTATCAGGAAGAAAAGCTCAGGCTTACCGGATGGAAGCTGACGAAAGCGGTCCAGAGCTGGTCCTGGAGAGGCAGCGCCGGAAAAGAGACGGAAGTGGAAGTCTATGCAAGAGGGGCGGAGGCAGAACTTGCCATAAACGGAAAGAGCATGGGACGGAAGAAGCTGAAGAAAGCCCGTGCAGTTTTCAAAGTCCCCTACCAGGACGGGGAGATCACGGCGATCTCTTATGATGAGAATGGAAAACAGATCGGCGTACAGTCTCTGGTGACAGCGGGCGAGGAAACGGTGCTGCGCGTCCTGCCGGAATGCGGGGCAGTCAATGCCGGATCACTTGCCTATGTGTGGCTGAGATATACAGATAAGGAAGGGATCTGGAAGCCGACGGAGAAGCACACGCTGAAGGTGAGCGTAAAGAACGGGACGCTCCTTGGCCTTGGAAGCGCCAGTCCGTATACAGAGGCAGGCTACACGGGAGATACCGTGAAGACGTACTACGGCGAGGCGATGGCCATCATCCGGGCGGACGGCACAGGTGCGGTGGAAGTGACCGCAGATGACGGCGCGATGTGTGAGACAGCGGTTATCCCCTGTGAAGTGTCGGATGACAATGAATCCTGAATAAAGGTCAACGGATATAAAAAGACAGAGAAATGAGAAGGGAGAGAAAGGGAAAGATGAGAAGAACGAGGAAACTGGTCGCAGCTGCAATGGCTGGGGCGATGGTCTTCGGTCTTGGCGGATGCGGACAGACAACCCTGAGCCAGACGTCTGAACCGATCGAGTTTATGAGCGTGGACGCACAGGCCCAGATCGTGAACCTGAAGACCCAGGGCATGACTGATCCGTTGGGGATCGATGCGGCGGCCCCGTCGTTTTCATGGCAGATGCAGTCGGATGTGGTCGGCGCGGCACAGAAAGCATACCAGATCGTTGTGACGGACCCGTCCGGGGCGACGGTGTGGGATTCCGGCGTGGTGGAGAGTTCCGCATCCAATGAGATCGTTTATGAAGGCGAAGAACTTCAGCCGGCTACGAAATATACATGGACGGTCAGTGTGACGGATACCGGGGATAATACGGTGGAGTCTGAGCCGGCGTACTTTGAGACCGGACTGATGAGCGAGTCCTTTGACGCGTGGGACGGGGCTGAGTGGATCGGCGCCCCGGAACTTCAGCTGGACGCGGCGTCCTGCTGTGTATTTAATATCTCGGCCGGCGTGCAGATCCCGGCGGGCAGCACCAGCGCGTCGCTGATCTTTGGCGCGGATGACTTCCGCCTGAACAACCGGCTGTTCAACGTGGACATGCAGGAAGGCGAGAACTATGTCCGGCTGGAACTTGATATTTCCGGCGTCAATGAGAATGGCGGCGCGAAGATCAACGCGTACAGGATGGGATATTTTGAAGGCGATACACCGGACACGCCGGTGATGACGATCGAGGAAAACGAGTCGCTGGATTCGCTGATCAATGCATCGAATATGAACGAGATGCATGAGCTGACCGTGCGCGTCAGTGCAAGTTCCATTACATTTGCAATAGACGGCACAGAACTTGAGAAGGCGGAGATCAGTGTCAACAATCTCGGCGGCGACAGCAGCTACAATACTTTCCCGAACCTGGCGTCCATCGGGTTCGCGGCGGATGCGGGCCAGCAGGCGGTGTTTACGGACTACCGCGTGGAGAATGGCGGCAGCTACGGAAGCGGGACTCTGTTTGGCGAGGATACAGGGGCGACATACGAGATCTTCTCCGATATGGACGGCGTATCCGTATCCGGCAATACGATCACAGTAAACGGCGGCTCTTCGGGAGTCCTCGGGTATGCGGACCCGTCCTACGGCGCGGCCCCGATGCTGCGGACAGGCTTCGAAGTGAAGCCGGGCGTTGAATCCGCAAGGCTTTACCTGACAGCGCAGGGCATTTATAATTTCTATATGAACGGCCAGGAAGTGGCGGCGGATGAATGGTTCAATCCGGGCGCTTCCGAGTACGATGCGGAACTGGGGTATAACACTTACGATGTGACAGAATATCTGGCAGAGGGCGAAAATGCCATGGGCGCGGTCCTGGGTGAAGGCTGGTGGACCGGCCAGATGACCTACGAGGCGTCCAACTCCAACTATTTCGGCGATCAGCCGGCGCTGATGGCGAAGCTGGTGGTGAACTATGAGGACGGCAGTTCCGACATCATTGTTACAGACGATGCGTCATGGAAATATTACAACGATGGTCCGGTGAGATATGCTTCCTACTTCCAGGGCGAGCGGTATGACGCAACGAAAGAGGCGGCGGTGACAGGATGGAACGCTGCGGGATTTGATGATTCCGCATGGCAGGCTTCCGCAGTAATTGAGACCAGACCGGCTTTCTCCAATGTAAGGCTTGTGACCCGGTATGACGAACCGGTACATGTAATCCGTACCAATGAGGCAACGGCGCTCGGTGCTTCAAAGGAAGGCGAGGATTCCTACATATATGATATGGGTGAAAATGTGTCCGGCGTGCCGGTGATCACGATCCCGGACGAGTATGCGAAAGCAGGGGAGACGGTGACAGTGCGCTTCGCCGAGATCCTCTATCCGGAACTGGAAGAGTATACCGAAAAAGGACTGGACGGCCTTCTGATGGTGGAGAACTACCGGGCGGCCATGGTGACGGATTTCTATACGATGAAGGAGAGCGGCAATGTGATCGCCCCGGATCTTACCTTCCACGGGTACAGGTATATCGAGATCACCGGACTTGACGAGGAACTTCCGGCGGAATGCGTGCAGATGCAGGTGCTTTCCTCTGTCGATGCGACGGGAAGTTATATTTCATCCAATGAGCTGGCAAACCAGCTGTACCGGAATATTACGAATTCTACGACAAGCAATTACATCTCCATCCCAACGGACTGCCCGCAGAGGAACGAGCGTATGGGATGGACGGGAGATGCGCAGATATTCGCGCTGTCAGGCTCCTATGTGGCGGATACCTACAACTTCATGGATCAGTGGATGAACAGTGTTCGCGCCGATTCCGGCGAGACCGGCATGTCCTCCCAGTATTCGCCGGCGTTCGTGGCGTACGAGCCGGGAGCGGAGTCCATCGAGCATACGGGACAGAGCTTCGGTATTACCTGGAATGCACTGGCGGTCACGGTGCCGTATAATCAGTATATACAGACCGGCAGGCTGGAGATCGTGGAAGAAAATATCGACAATATTTACGCATATATGGATACGCTGATGACCACACCATTCGAGTACAAGAATCCGGACGGAGAGAAAGTGGAAGATGAGCGGCTGACCGGCGAGACCGGCACCCTGGCGGATCATCTGTCCCGCGTAAGCACGGACAGTCCGCTCCTGGGCAACGCACTCTATATCGCCTGCCTGGACGAGTCCGCGATCATGGCTGACGCCATCGGTGATGCGGAGAAAGCGGATGCGTTCAGGGAAGCAGCTGCCGATGCAAGAGATGCATGGAACGAGATCTTCATCGATCCGGATACCGGTAAGACGAGAAATGCCGAGGGAGAAGTACAGGATACGCAGGCGTCCTACGCGACACCGCTCCGGTTCGGCGTGGTCAATGACAAGAATCTTGAAAAAGTAACGGAAAATTATTATAAGTCCATCGCGGAGGCTTCCGGAGAAGACATGGACGGCGTGGGCATCACGCCTTATACGCTGACCACCGGATTCAACGCTACCGGCAACCTTCTGAACGCTCTTTCCGACAATGGACTCAACGACACAGCTTACAAGCTCTTTGAGTCAACCGATTACGCGTCATGGCTCTATCCGGTGACGGAAGGCGCGACCAGCATCTGGGAGAGATGGAACTCCTATACGGAAGAGGGAGGATTTAACGGCAACAACAGCATGAATTCCTTCAACCACTATTCCTATGGCGCTGTATGCGAGTGGATGATCGGTTATCAGGCCGGCATCATTGCCGACAAGAATCTGCCCGGCTATCAGAACTTTATCCTGCAGCCGACTGTGGGCGGCACATTTACCGAATTGACGGGAAGCTATGATTCCGTATACGGAACGATCACCAGTGGCTGGACAGCGGAAGAGGGACGGATGACGTCCTATGACGTAACGGTTCCGGCAAATACGGCGGCAACCCTCTATCTTCCGGTAAGCGCGGATGAGGTAAATGAGATCGAAGGCATTACACATGTCGGAAGCGAGACGCATAATGGCATTGAAACAGAGAAGTTTGAAGTAATGGCCGGAACATGGCATTTTGACATCCAGGGCAGCTCCATTACGATTTCACAGGCGGAGGCTCCGGCTGAAGCGGCAGAGTGATGAAAGGAAGTAAGAGATGAAACTGAACAATATTGTTGAAAAACCTGTATTCCGTACGAAGATCAAGTCTTCAAGCGTAAAGGCGCAGGAGATGCTCCTCGGCTATTTCCTGGCTCCCTTCTGCGCGATGATCTCCAACGCGATCTTCGGTTCCTATCTGAACCGTTATTACGCGGATATCATCGGATGGACCGCATTCGGAGCGTTTTCTACGCTGCTTCCGATCGTGTCGGTGATCTTCGTGGTGGCAGGAAACCTGGTCGTGGGACAGCTCATGGAGCGTACCCGCACCACACAGGGAAAGGCAAGGCCGTACCTGCTCCTGTCGGCGCCGATCGTGGCGGCTGCGATCATCCTGCTTTTTATGACGCCGACAAACAGCAGTCCGATCGTACAGATGATCTGGATCGCGATATCTTATAACCTGTACTACGCGCTGGCTTATCCAATGTTCTATACGGCGCACAGCTCTATGGTGGCTGTGTCTACAAGAAACTCCCAGAGCCGCGGGCTTCTGTCCACATTTTCCAATGCGGCCATGGTCGCATCGGCCGGCGTGGGCGCCAGCATCGTGGTCCCGGTGCTGCTACAGAGTTATCTGTTCGTGGCCGGGGCGAACGGCGGGTATGACATCGAGACCAGCCTTGCACACTGGCGGATCGTGGCGATCGTCCTGTGCGTACTCTCATTCTTTGGTATCCTGGTGGAGTATTACTTCACCCGTGAGCGTATCACAGAAGAATCGATCAAACTGAATATCCAGGAAGAAAAGATCCCGGTGAAGAAGCAGCTGCAGGCCTGTGTGAAGGAGAAGTTCTGGTGGATCATTATCCTTTACTTCTTCCTCTTCCAGCTGGGCGGCCTGGTAAAGAACAGCTCCATGAGCTTCTATGCCAGATGGATGTTTGACAGTGTGGTCAATGTGACCGATACGAGCGGCATCGAGTCGGCGGCCGGCGCGGTTATGTCCACCCTGGGGCTTATCGGCGGCATCCCGACGGCGGTCGGTATGCTGATCGCCTTCCCTATCGCTAACAAGCTGGGCAAACAGCGGGCGGTGTGCCTGGGCCTCATCATCTCCGTGCTGGGCGGCCTGGTGAGCTTTATTGATGTACACAATGTCGGGATCGTATGTGCCGGCATCGTGCTCAAGGGCATCGGTACGATCCCTGCGTCCTATGTGACGCTTGCGATCCTGGCTGACGTGCTTGACCATATGGAGGCGAAGAACGGATTCCGCTGTGACGGCATTACTATGTCGATTTACGGCGCCATCATGATCGGCCTGTCGGGTCTTGGCACCGGCATCATCAACGGACTTCTGTCCTTCTCCGGATATGTGAGCTCCGGACATCCGGTGGATCTTCAGGCGTACCTTGCAGGGGGCGAGGCGGAAGCCCTCCTTGACCGTCTGAATCCGGCAGAACTGCAGCAGTTCATCGATGCGGGGGGAGAAGTTGTATACCGGCAGATGGGCGGAACCGAGCAGGTGCTTGCATTTACATTCCTCGGTCTGGAGCTGATCTGCTTCCTGATCATCATCGTGATGATGAGCTTCCTGAACGTGGAGAAATACATCGCCGATGACCAGAAGAAGATCATCGAGAACCAGAAGGCGGCAGTCCTTGCATCCGGCGGCGAGTGGATCGATCCGGAAGAGCGCATGCGCAGAGAGCAGGAAGAAGCGGAACGCCTGGAAGAGGAAGAGCGGAAGAAAGAGCTGAAAGTCCGCTGCGAGAAGAAAGGCCTGAATTACGAGGAAGAAGAGGCAAAATACGAGAAAGCCAGAGCGGAAAAACTGGCGAAGCAGGCGGAAAAAGAAAAGGCAAAACAGGCGAAAGAGGCGGCGAAGAATGCAGCAAAGAAAAAGTAGGAAAAAGATTGTTCTCACGGTGGTGACTGTCCTTGCGGCAGTCATCGCCGTGATCCTTGTTATAAAGAGAGATGTTGTGCGAATGGTTTACCACAACCTGGTGAAGACGGAAGTTCCGCTGGACGTATCAGGCGGGTGGGACGGCGGCGAGACCTACAAGCATATCCAATATGCGGATGTATCGGATTCGGATTATCTGGATCTGTATGTGCCGGACAGTGAGAAGCCGGTGCCGCTCCTGATCCTGGTCCACGGCGGCGGATTCCTGTTCGGGGACAGTGATACCAGGCAGTGTCAGCTCATGTATCAGTATTTCCGGGATCACGGGTATGCCTGCGCATCCATCAACTACCGGCTTGCGGGGGAAGCATCCTATCCGGCGGCAGTGGACGATGTGAAAGCGGCGGTGCGGTTCCTGAAAGCCAACGCGGAGAAATACGGATATGATCCGAACCGGATCGCCATCTGGGGCGAGTCCGCCGGCGGTTATCTGGCTGTGGCGGCGGGCGTGACGGAAGACGATGAGTACAATGGCGTGAAATTTATCGGCGAGGAAGAACTGGAAGAGCCGGTATCCGCCAAAGTTTCCGCTATCGTAGATTTCTACGGCTGCTGCAGGCTCGGACAGATGGAAAAACAGTTCCGGGAACTGAAGATCCCGAAGGTGGTCACATCCATTGCGGCAAGCTGGGGATGGCAGGCCATGCGGGAGAGCGGCTACGACAGCTTTGAGGAAATCTGGCTGGACAGACCGTTTGATGAACTGTCAGAGGAAGAGGTCGATCAGATGAGCCCGGCATGGTACGCGGAGAAAAATCTTGACGCAGATTCGGACCTGGCTGTTATGATCTGGCACGGGGATGCGGATATCACAGTGCCTTATCTGCAGTCTGAGGAACTGGCGGAACTTTTGACGGAGAAGCTTGGAGAGGATAAGGTGTCATACCGGCTGTTCCACAATTACTGTCATGCGGACGACCTGTTCTACAGTGATGAGGCGCTGGGAGAGGTTCAGCGGTTCATTGAAAAATCGTTATCATAAGTGAAAGGCGGAGATGGATATGAAGAAGCAGGCGGTAAACCCCTATCTCCCGAGCTGGGAATACATTCCGGACGGAGAGCCGAGAGTCTTCGGGGACAGGGTATATGTATACGGATCCCATGACCGGTTTAACGGGAAAGGGTTCTGTCTCAATGATTATGTGTGCTGGTCGGCGCCGAAGGACGACCTGGCGGACTGGAGATATGAGGGTGTGATCTGGAAACGGACGGATGACCCGAGCAACAGGGACGGGAAAGCTACGCTTCCGGCGCCGGACTGTATCCAGGGGCCGGACGGCAGGTATTATCTCTACTATTTCCTTGGCAGGAAGTCGCTGATCGGCGTTGCAGTCTGCGATGAACCGGCGGGGAAATATGAATTCTACGGACACGTCCATTATCCGGACGGGGAACTTCTGGGCCATAAGCAGGGAGATACGTTCCAGTTTGACCCGGGCGTATATGTGGAGGACGGGAAAGTGTATCTTTACACCGGCTGGTGTCCGGCTGCATATGAGATCCATCTGTCCTGGGGGACCAATGTCAACAAAACCGGGGCGACCGTGACGGTCCTGGATTCAGATATGGTGACGATCCTTCAGAAGCCGAAAACCATTGTGCCGGGGATAAGAAAAGCACGCGGGACAGGATTCGCGAAGCATCCGTTCTTTGAAGCGTCCTCGATGAGAAAGATCAGAGGGAAATATTATTTCATCTATTCCTCCCATCTGGGACATGAACTCTGCTATGCCGTATCCGACCGGCCGGATGGAGAATTCCGGTTCGGCGGCACGCTGGTGAGCAACGGCGATATCGGTCTGGGCAGCCATAAGGATCCGAGGACGGCGTCGAACTTCACCGGCAATACACACGGTTCGATCCTGGAACTGGATGGGCGGTATTACGTATTTTACCACCGGCAGACGAACCGCTCCCAGTATTCCAGGCAGGCATGCGCCGAGCGGCTGGTGCTTGAGGAAGATGGAAGCTTCCGGCAGGCGGAGATGACGTCCTGCGGACTGAACGACGGACCGCTGGAAGGAAAAGGCACATACGAGGCAAGGATCGCCTGCAATCTCCAGAAGCGCCACGGCAACCGGTTCTACCTCTGCTGGAGGAAGACACATCCCTTTGAACTTTGCTTTACGCAGAGTGGCGGGGACAGAGAAGGCGATCCGGATCAGTATATCGCGTGTATGGGCAACGGCTGCCGCGCGGGATTCAAATACTTCCGGTTCAGTGACGCGAAGCAGATAACAGTGGAGGTCAGAGGCCGCGCGGACGGCCGTCTGGTCGTGACGGACGGGGAGAAGAAAGTGGCGGACATCCCGGTGAGGCCTTCTTTAAGATGGAAAGAGATAACAGGAAAACTGAAAATTGATGAGGGAGTAAAGCCGTTGTACTTTATGTACATCGGGAAAGGAAGGATTGACTTCCGCTCCTTTACACTTGGATAAATTCCGCCAATCGTCGGAAAAATATACCGCCAAGTATCGGAAAAATATCTCGCCAATCGTCGGAAAAATGTTATGATTGCCAGTTCTTTTTGAACTGGCAATACTTATTTTGGAATATATTCAAGAGGAATCAGGTTTCCAGCGGAACGGACAGGAACGATAAGTGATTACAGTAGAAAAAGGCATAATTTTGTTGTAAGATAAAATAATTACACGGAAAGGAGTACCGCAAATGGATAACGACAAATTACAGCTTTTTGAAAACAAAGAAATCAGGACGGCATGGGATGAGGAAAAGGAAGAATGGTACTTTTCAATTGTTGATGTTGTTGCGGTTTTGACCGATAGTCCTAACCCTCAAACCTATTGGCGTGTAATGAAAAAGCGTCTAAAAGACGAGGGAAATGAAACCGTTACAAACTGTAACGCTTTGAAAATGACCGCCGCTGACGGGAAAAAGCGATTGACTGATGTTGCGACAACGGAACAACTTTTGCGTATCATTCAGTCTATCCCCTCACCGAAAGCAGAGCCGTTTAAGCTGTGGCTTGCGGAAGTCGGGCGGGAACGGATAGAAGAAACCATAGACCCGGAGCAGGCCATTGACCGCGCTCTTGAAACCTATCTGAAAAAGGGATATACCCGCGAATGGATTAACCAGCGGTTACAGGCAATCCAAGTACGGAAAGAATTAACCGATGAATGGCAAGACAGGGGCGTGAAAAAGGGCGTTGAATATGCGATACTCACCGACGAGATCACCCGCGCATGGTCGGGAATGACGACGCGGCAATACAAAAAACTGAAAGGCTTAAAAAAAGAAAATCTGCGGGATAACATGAGTACAACGGAAATCATCTTGAATATGCTCGCGGAGACTTCCACAAAGGATATTTCCCAAGCGTCTAAGCCGGAAACCTTTGAAGAAAACATAGAGGTTGCCCGTCGCGGCGGGAATGTCGCCGGGATTGCGAAGCAAGCCCTTGAAGAGGAAACGGGCAAGCCTGTTATCACTTCCCAAAACGCGGCGCAATTAAACGCCGTTGTAACTGGCATAATTGAGGGCGTTGTGGATGTGAAAAAGGAGAAAGACGAAACAGCGGGATTATAAATTAATAAAAACTCATTCCGACAGCGCCAGCCATTTGTCAAGCTGGCGCTGATTTTCTTCTATGATCCGGTCGATCCCGGCCTCATCGAGCTGCCGGTTGAATTCATCCAGCGCGGCGTCCACATCGTCGGCCAGCCCGCATTCCAGGACCGGGCGGTAGTTGGAAATAACCTCCGTGACGGCGAGGACTTCTCCTGAGACAGGGCTCGGGTCAAAGCTGTATCCGAACGTCATGACCGGCTGCGCCTCTTCAGAGAACTTTTTCATTTCAGATTTTTCAGTTCCGGACGCCGGACTGATCAGCCAGGTTTCGGCCGAATCCCCGTATATGGAAAAATAGGAGTCATAGCGGTTTGAGCTGCCGGTATTTCCGGTCAGTTCCACGGTTTTTTCGTCAATTTTCCGGTAATCTTTCCCTTCAATGCCGTATGTGAGCAGATTGGCAAGGTCGGGATCGGTATACAGCAGATTCAGGAATTCGACCGCCTTATCCGGGTGCAGGCTGGATGAAGCGACGCCCCATGTGTATTCGAGCGTTCCGGATGTGGTCAGTTCGTTTGGCGTTGCGGGGACAAGGACTTCTTCAAAGTCAAGATTTCTCCGTTTGAGCAGTTCTTCTGTGGCCGGAGAGACGCTCGTCCACTGGAAAAAGATATCTCCGCGGCTGAAGAGCTCCTGGGCGTTCTTCCCGCTCAGCAGGGAATCGTCTCTTATCAGTCCTTTTTCTTTCCATTCATGCAGCGTGCTGCAGTACTCGCGGTATTCGTCTGTTTCGTATGCGTTGACGATATCCGTGTTATGGATCGGGTCCTGTATAACGCCGTAGCAGTAGTTGACGTCTTCGCCGAAAGATTCAATGTCATAAAATGAATGAAAAGAAGACAGATTCCCATCCCCCTGGTCGGTCAGCCAGACTCCGGATCCGGAGTCTTTGAGCTGCTGTCCGATCGCCGTCAGATTTTCCATCATTACAGGATCTGGCACGGTGATACCGTATTCCCCGGCGATGGAGCTGTTGTAGCCGATGCCCATGGACCGTTCCGGATAGAGATTGGCAGGCACGGCGTAGATCATTCCGTTAAATGTCGTACACTTTAGCAGATCCCCGCATTTAGTGAGGAGATCCGGGCCGTATCTGTCCAGAAGGTCGTTCAGGGGGCGGACGGTTCCGTCCGATACGAGCGACGGGAGCGAGACGACCAGGCCGGCGCTGATCAGATCAATGTTCAGTCCGCCTACATCTACCATTGAAATGGCCTGCTGATGGTCGTCGATGTAGCAGTTATAGATTTCGACTTTGCAGTTGATCGCCGGGACTGTGATCGCGTTGACCGCGGCTTCCAGCTCGGCAGTGTCCGCCGGTTCCGGATCCTGGGTGATATTTTCGATGACAAGTACGGCTGTATCTTTATTTTTTCCGCCGGCTGCCGTGTCCGTTGTGCCGTCTGCGGCGGATGAGGCGCATCCGCACAGAAGCAGTGCCGCGGTCAGTGCGGCGGTGATCCGTTTTTTCATAGCATTATCTCTCCTGTCCATTCTGCATGAGTCTCTTTCGGTATTCCCGCGGCGTCATATGATACTGGTTTTTGAAAAGCTTGATAAAATATCCGGGACTGCCATAGCCGAGGTGATCGGATATGATCTCGTTGCTCCATTCGGTTGTGCGCAGGAACTCCCGGGCCATTTTCATTTTTTCGGCGGTTACATATTCCAGGATGGATACGCCGGTCGTCTTTTTGAACAGCCGCATCATGTACTGCGGGTTAAGGGCCAGATAATGGGCCATATCCGTGATGGTCAGGTGTTCGCACAGATGCTCCTTTACATAAGGGATCAGCTTGTCAGAGATCAGATTGCCGGATGCGCTGGGTTCGTTTTCCGGGGCGGGGGCTGCAGCCTGGCAGAGCCGGTTATTCCGGATCGTCCGGACCGTCTTGTCGATGACGCCGGCCAGATCATCATAATCCACCGGCTTGATTAGATAGTCGCTGCACCCGAGCTGGATCGCCTTGCGCATGTAATTGTATTCCGGGTAGCAGGTCAGGATGATATATTCAGTCTCTACCGCGTTCAGATTTTTCTGCTCCCGCATCCATTCGATGAGTTCAAGCCCGCTTTCGCCGGGCATTTCAATGTCGCAGATCATGATATCGATATGGATCCTGGCAATAAACTCCCTTGCCTCCGAAGCGTCTGGAGCGCTGTATACGTCGGAGATCCCGTGTGCACGCCAGTCGAATCCCGATTTCAGGCTGTCGATATTATTCTCTTCATCATCTACGATCAGTACATTAAAAGTGGTTTTCATCTGTCTGCTCCTTTGTGAGTTCTTTCAGGTTCCCGCTGAAGGCGATCAGGATATCAACCCGCGCCCCGTGCGGGACTTCGTTGGAGAATGTGATCTGCGCCCGTCCATGGTAGATGAGGCGCAGGCGGTCGATGGCGTTCCGGATGCCGACGCCCAGTTCCTCGGAAACAATGCCGGACTTCTGATATTCTGAAACAGCGTCCAGTACGTCGTCTGTAAAACCGGGGCCGGTGTCGGAGACAGTGATCCGTGTGTTCCCGGGGCCTGCTTCTTCGACACGCATCGTCAGCTGTATTATTTCCTTTCCGCCAAGAGCGTATTTGATGGAATTGCCCACGAAGCTTTCGATGAGGAACGGCGGCACAGGCAGCTTCCCGGCGCTGTCCGGACAGACGATCTCATAGCTGAACCGGGCGGGATACCGGATCTGCTGGAGCTTTAGGTAGTCGTCGATATGTGCGAACTCCTCCCTCAGCGAGATGTAGCTGGAGTTGACGTTTACCACATGACGGTAGTACCTGGACAGCAGCCGGATGATAGACCGGGTCGTGCCTACGTCTTTTTCACTGTAATTGTACAGTGTATTCAGGGAATTCAGGATAAAGTGCGGCTGGATCTGCTGACTTAAATACTGAAGCCGGGTTTTGTCCTGCTGCAGTTCATTTTCATAAATGGCGATCTTCAGGTGCTCGATCTGGTCCATCATTTCGTTGAACTGCTGGGCGGCGTTCCTGAATTCGTCACATGCATACGGGTCGTCCTTGATCCGGTATTTCATATTGCCCTGTTTGATGATCTCCATGCTGCCCTGAAGATTCCGGATCGGCTTTGCCACCCACGCGTAGACTCCGAGAATGTAGAAAGCGCACAGGAGCAGTACGGCCCCGATGATCAGCATGATCTGGAAAGACGCCGGGGACATCGGCTGTTCCAGGCTTTCGGTTCTCAGGAACGCGCAGATCCGGTAGCCGGTCTGGGCGCTTAAGGACGAGATTGTCTGCCAGTTTTCCTTGCCGTGATGGGCGAGGAGGCCGTTTACGGTTATGTCTGACGACTCGGAAATGTTCAGGATATGCATGCGTGGATCCGTGAGCCAGTATTTTTCTTCCACATTTTCCGTAAGTCCGATATTATCAAGGAGCGACTCCAGTGAAATGCAGCAGGTGACATAATAATCGGTGAAATCATAGATCCTGCCGAGATACGGCTGCCCGCCGCTCCAGAGGACAAGCCACCGGTTGAATTCATAACCGGGTTCGCGGCCGGTGATGACTGCAGTGATCTTCCGGGTCAGTCCGGGGTCGGCCTCACGGTTATAGAAGAGATCCTGCGACGGGAAGCAGACGGACATGTGCAGATCCAGGGAAGCGAAATCCCCGAGTCGTCCGATCTGCTGATACAGCCGCTCATTCATCAGCCAGAATTCGGTGTTCTGTTCCGGGGCGGATGCGATCAGCCGGAAGTCGGAATTGCCGGCCACAAAATTAACAACCGAAGCGTCGAGGATGTCGAGCGTCAGATCCATCTGGGACACGGCGATATCGAGTTCATTCTGCTTCTCATTCAGACGGCCTGTTCGGACGTCTTCGGTGTTGCGCAGGGTGATCCATGTGATCAGGATCAGCGTTGGGATCATGAGCGCGAGGCTGATGAAGACAAGACGGGCATTGAGCCGGTTCAGTTTTGAATAAATGGTTTTTGGTAAATGTAGTGCATTCATGATACAAGTATATCATATAAAATCCGGTTTTTTTCAAAATGGTCATTTTTGAACTATAAAGAGTCATTATCCGCCCACTGGCCGGGACGCACGGATGCTATCCTTATTTACAGAAAATCCGGCATGAGAATGGCCGGACATAAAAGAGGAGGAAGTACGATTATGAAAAGAAGAGCAGTGGCGATTTTGCTGAGTACAGCTATGGCAGCCGGCCTTGTGGCAGGATGCGGCGCGCAGCAGGCGGAAGAACCGGCAGGACAGCAGGAGGATGCTGCGGAAGCGGGAGAGGAAGCCGCAGAAGAAGCGGTGCAGGAAATCCCGGATATCGGACTTGATACGGAGAGCCTGGACATGAGCACGCCGGCGCGCGTGATCGTGACAACGGACGGAGAATGCGACGACCAGAATTCCCTGAGACATATGCTTCTCTATGCAAATGACCTGGATATCGCGGGGATTGTCTATTCTGCATCCCAGTTCCACTGGCAGGGCGACGGCGAGCACACGATCTCTGAGGTGATCGATGATTACATGTGCCAGTCTGAGGTGGTGGAAGTGGAGACGGCGCTTTCGTTTCGTCCGCAGGAGATTGGCTGGATCGAGGATGTGATTCAGAATGAGTATGCGGTTGATTATGAGAACCTTGTGAAAAATGATCCCGATTATCCGTCTCCGGACGAACTTCTGTCCGTTGTGAAAATGGGCAACGTGGAGTTTGAGGGAGATGTAAGAGAAGCGACGGAAGGATCCGACTGGATCGTGCAGTGCATCCTGGATGACGATCCCCGTCCGCTCTACATCGAGTCCTGGGGCGGATTCAACACGGTGGCCAGAGCGCTCCTGACGATTAATGAAGAGTACGGCGAGACGGACCAGTGGCAGGAAATCTATGATAAAGTGTGCGGTAAAGTTGTGATCCAGGGCAACGGCCAGGACAAGACTTATGAGAATTATATTAAGGAACTGTATCCGGATCTGATCCTCTACAGCGTCAGCAACCTTGGATACGGCTATAATGCATCCCAGAACGCTTCCGAGCAGGCAAGGCATATGTTCCAGGCGGACTGGCTGTCTGAGAATATCAAGTTCGATCACGGCGCCATGATGTCCGACTATCACCTGATCAACGACGGCGCTTATTATGAGGGCGAGCCGGATCTCTATCAGTTCGGCCAGCAGACGACCATTGACTGGAGCGGCAAAGGAAACGGCAAAGAGTACAATACATATGACTGGATCGGCGAGGGCGACAGCGGCCACTGGATCTCCCTCGTACCGGTAGGCCTTCGCGGACTGGAAAACCCGAATTACGGCACCTGGGCAGGACGCATCCTGGTAAACGGACAGGCCATGTGCAGCAGCGGTGAATATAAGGAACTGGATTATGTGACCGGACAGGCTTCCGAGTTCAGCGGCAAGCGCTGGCTGGAAGCGCTGCAGGAAGACTGGGCGGCCCGCGCGGACTGGACGGTAAACGGATATGACAGCTGCAACCACGCGCCGGAAGTGACGGCGGAAAGCTATGATATCACGGCTGCGCCGGGCGAGATCGTAACACTGAACGGAACAGTCTCCGATCCGGACGGTGACGGCCTGGATATCAGATGGTGGGTCTATGAGGACGCCAGTGAGTACCACGGCGAACTGAGCGGTCTGCGCGTGTGGTATGAGGATCAGGCATCGACGAAATTTACAGTTCCTTCTGACGCGCAGCCGGGCGATTATTTCAACGTGATCCTGGAAGCTTCGGATGATTCTGATGCATCTATGACAAGATATGCGCAGGTGATCGTGACGGTGTCAGAATAATTTACCAAAAATATTTTCGGTTTACGGGCGCAAATGTACAGTTTGCGTAAAAAATCATCCAAAATGAAACCGGAATGGTATATTATCACTAATTTCCGGAGGGCGCAGGGAGAACATGTGTTGAAACAATGCAGAAGATGAAGGCGCCTTCCGACAGAAGGAAGGAGGAACCATTATTATGAAGGGTGGAAAAAATTCCACAGGACTGTGGCGCGGACTGACCGCTGTGACGGCGTCCCTGCTTGCCGTAATGGTCGGGGGCACGACGATCGCCAATGCCAACGCCGCATTTATCAACACCCGTCTCGGTACGTCAAACTATGAGTATGTTGAGACCGGAAGCGGAGATGAGGACACGACCTATTTTGAGTCTGAATTCTCCAGCCTGTCAGAGGTTGTGGAAGCGAAAAGCGCTCTGGCAGAGGAAATCTCAGAGGAAGGAACCGTGCTTCTGAAAAACGATAATAACGCGCTTCCGTTGAACAGCGGGTCAGAGACGGTTACTTTGTGGGGACTTAATTCCCATAATCCTACATACGGCGGTATGATCGGATCTTCACCGATCGCCAATGCAGAAGCGGGACAGCAGCAGTACAGCATCGAGGCTGCGCTTGCAGAGAAAGGATTTACCTTAAACCAGAACATGATCGACCTGTACAGCAGTGATGCTGCAGCGGCTTACGCGAGAGCGGCCGGACATTCTCTGCAGCCGTCATTCGGACCGATCTATGAGAACCCGGCATCCTATGCGGTGGGCGAGGCTCCGGCAAGCATCTACACAGATGACGTACTGAGCTCGGCGGACGATACCGTAGCGGTAGTCGTACTTTCAAGGGATTCATCAGAGGCGGCGGACTACAGTGTGAACATGACGAACGCGACAGAGGGAGATTCCTTCGAGCGTCCGCTGGCGCTTTCCGAGTATGAGAAAGCGATGATCGAACTGGCGAAAGAGCACAGTACGAAAGTAGTCGTACTGCTCAATGCAACCAACCCGCTGGAGATCGGCGACCTGAAAGGCGACGATGAGATCGACGCCATTGTGTGGGCAGGACTTCCGGGACTGAATGGATTCCTCGGCGTGGCTGACGTCTTAAGCGGCGAGGTTAACCCGTCCGGACACATTTCCGATACCTATGCGTCATTTTCCAATTCTTCACCGGCGATGGTGAACTGGGGCGTGTATATGTACACAAATAATTCCCAGTCCGGAGAGGCCAATGCGCTGACAGCGGAGAACAAGGGCGACTGGTATGTGGTAGAGTCCGAGGGCATCTACACAGGCTACAAATATTACGAGACAAGATACGAGGATTCCGTGCTCGGACAGGGCAACGCGACGGCAACAGACGGCGCTTACGGATCCAACACATGGAAATATCAATATGAGGTTGTATATCCGTTCGGATACGGACTTTCCTACACTACATTTGATCAGAAGCTTGATTCTGTGACCTGTGAAGTGGGCGGCGAGGGAACGGCTCAGGTAACCGTGACCAACACCGGAGATGTGGCAGGAAAATCCGTGGCGCAGCTTTACGTGCAGGCGCCGTATACAGAGGGAGGCCTGGAGAAATCCGCCATCCAGCTGATCGGTTTCGCCAAGACACAGGTTCTGGAGCCGGGCGCATCCGAGACAGTGACGATCACTTTTGATCCGCAGTATTTCGCAAGCTATGACGATGAGGCGGAGAAGGCGGACGGTACAGTGGGCGCATGGGTGCTTGAGGCCGGAGACTACTACTTCTCCATCGGCAACGGCGCACACGAGGCACTGAACAATGTGATCGCAAAGAAGACAGGCAGCGAGAGCGGGCTTGTAAGCGCGACAGACAATGAAGTGGTCAATCCGGACAATGCCATCGTATGGAATCTGGCGGAGACGGATATGGAGACTTATTCCGAGAATGTCCAGAACGAACTTCAGGACTGCGATATCAACAACCTGATCGAGAGCAAGGTCGAGTATACGACGAGAAGCGACTGGACAAAGGGCTGGACGCCGGTAGAGTCCATCACACCGACAGAAGCGATGATGATCGGCCTGACCAACTCGAACTATGAACTTAATGAGAACGGCGACGGCGTGACCTGGGGCGCGGACAACGGACTTTCCCTTCTGGATCTCATGGAAACAGATGAGGAAGGCAATGTAAGCGCGGTTGACCTGGACGATCCGCTCTGGGATCAGCTCCTGGATCAGATCACACTTGACGAGGCGATCCAGTTTATTGAAAAAGGCGGCGATGATGTCGAGAATATCGACTCCATTATGCTGACAAGGAACTACTCACAGGACGGCCCGGTCGGATTTGCATTCGACCAGGTGGCAGGCTACTTCGTACGCTGGTCAGAGGATATGGCAGATGAGCCGACCTATACGGCTGAGAGCGATGAGATGGGAACATATTCCATGGCGACCATGCCGACAGAGCCGATCGTTGCAGCAACATTTAACAAAGAACTGGCACAGCGCGAGGGTGAACTGTTCGGTGAAGATGCACTCTGGGCAAACATCAGCTCCATCTTCGCACCGGGCGTCAATCTCCACAGAAATCCGTACTGTGCACGTAACCACGAGTATTATTCCGAGGATCCGGTCCTTACAGGCGTGCTTGGAAGCGCAGTCAGCATCGGATGCGAGACAAAGGGACTGATGTCTGAGCCGAAGCACTTCGCATTCAACCATCAGGAATCCAACCGTTCCGGTCTGTCTACGTTCTTCACTGAGCAGGGCGCACGTGAGAACGAGCTGAGAGGCTTCCAGATGCTGATGTCCAATAATTACTGTGCAGGCATCATGACAGGATTCAACCGTGCAGGCACTGTATTTGTAGGTGCGTTTGACAATCTCCTGATCAACATTGCACGTGATGAGTGGGGATACACCGGATGGTACAATACCGATATGATCAACGGCGCGGACTACATGAACTGGCGCGACGTTACGATCGCAGGAGGCGGAAACTGCCTGACCACATCCGCATACGATACATCACAGATCGGAACGATGGCAGCGTCCAAGGATGAAATAGAGAAAGATACACAGTTCCAGGAAATGATGAAGTACAACATCAAGTACTGGCTGTATAACCTGGTACAGAGCAACGCCATGAACGGACTGAGCTCTACGACAGAAGTAAAACATGTCCTCACATGGTACCAGAAAGCACTGTACGGTGCAGACGCGGCATTTGCGGTACTGACAGTCCTCTGCATCGTGATGGGTGTGAGAAAGACACGTAAGAACCAGAATATCAAAGTGGAGGAGGTATAGGATTATGAAAGACTTTATGGCAAAGAAATCCGCAGGCTTCTACTTCACGATAGTTGCGACAATCTTATTCATCGTCGGCACGGTTATGTATACAAGCGTGATGTATACGAATACAGTGGTATTCGTTATGCTGGCCCTGGCGATCATCTGGGAAGTACTGGTCATCGTCCTTTCCGGCAAATTCGGTGACAAGGCGTTCTTTAACTGGACGCCGGTCATCGGGGCGGTCCTGGCTGCAGCGGCGGCCGTATGGGGCGCGGAGCTGATGGTAAACCAGATCGGCTATGTGATCGCCGGACTGGATGAAATGGGTACGATCATGAGCTTCATCTACTATGAAGTGGTTATGGTCGTAACACTTCTGGTGTGCATTATCTGCTCATTCCTGAAGCAGACAAAAGACAACTAAACAGATATATGCGGCAAAAGCCGTGTGTATAGATCAACACTTTTATTTTCATAACAAGGAGGAAACACTATTATGAAGAAAAAAATCGTAGCATTACTTATGGCGGCAGCAATGGTATCCGTAGCGTTCACAGGATGCGGCGGCGGAGATGAAGGCGGCAGCGATGCAGCAGCGACAGAAGAGTCCGGCGGCGACGCAGCGGCATCTGATCTTCCGACAGAGCTCACAACAGACCTTGAGGGCGAGTACGACCCGAATCCGGATTACTACAAATACACTCTGACAGAGTACACGATCGAAGCTGCAGGCGCTACATTCGTAGCTACTGTATCTGCGAACGAAGATGACACAGAGTTCGAGATCCACTGTAACTTCTACGGTGACGAGCAGCTTGTTGAGGTAGAGAAGAACGGCGACGAGTATACGATCGTTTCCGACAAGACAGGCTTCATGGAGACAGACAGCCCGGGAATCATCGAGCAGGCACTTGGCGAGGAGTGGGCACTGATCCAGTAATCGATACTGCTGAGATTTAAGTAAATGATATGAGCCGGCAGGCTGCGGGATCTGAAGATCGGATTTCGCGGCCTGCCGGCTTTCTGCTTCATGCAGACAGCCTTTATCTTTCCGGGAAAACGGCGGCGCGTCCAGTTATGCACAGAAAATGCCGTGTTGCGCTTGTTTGGTTGCATTTCGTGCAGTTATGCACCTATATTTATGGGAAATGAAGCCGGAAGGCGAAGGATAAAGGAAGGAGAAAGAGTCTGTATGGAGAAGAAAAAAGAAAAAAACAGGAAGAAAATGAGCAACAAAGCATTTTCAATCATCTGCGGCGTGCCGCTTGCGGTCGTCCTGATCGCACTGACCATCGGAAATGCGGTCGCACTGCAGTATCAGACGATTATCACCCGTTCGCTTGGGCATGCGACCAGTGAGATCGTGAATTTTGACGAGAGCGGGGCAAGCGATTATTATGCCAGTGATTTCAGTTCGGAAGAAGAACTGAAGGCGCATGAGCAGGAACTGAGCCGTCAGCTTATGGCGGAAGGCATGGTTATGCTGAAGAATGATGACCATGCACTGCCTCTGGCGTCAGGCGCGAAAGTCAGCTTGTTCTCCACCTCATCGGTGAACTTCCTGTACGGCGCGTCAGCAGGATCGTCAGGCGCGGTCGATACATCGTCAGTGGAGTCGCTGAAGGATGTTTTTGAGACGGAAGGTTTTGAAGTCAATCCGACTCTGTGGGATTTCTATGCGGGAAGGGAGAATCAATTCCGCAACGGACTGAATATCGAGGTGCCGGTGGCGGAGTATTCCCAGGAAGTGCTGGATTCCTTTGCGGGATATGGTGACGCGGCGGTAATCGTGCTCTCCAGGGGAGGCCAGGAAGCAATGGACATGGCGGAAGGATCGCTTGGTCTGACAGAAGACGAGGCGGCCATGATTGCGATGGTCAATGACAGTTTTGATAATATCGTGGTCCTGCTGAACACGGCAAACCCGATGGAACTCGGCTGGATGAATGATTATGCGAATATCAAAGCCTGCATCTGGGCCGGTTTCCCGGGACAGTTCGGCATCACATCGATCCCGCAGATCCTGAACGGGACGGAGAATCCATCCGGGAAACTGGTGGATACCTACGCTTATTCATCCCTGAACTCCCCGGCTATGAGCAATTTCGGATCCGGTATGATTGAGAACGGCGTGAATGACGTGTCGGCGAAAAACACGTATACAGTCTACGGTGAAAATATTTATGTGGGTTACCGGTATTATGAGACAAGATACGAGGATGCGGTGCTCGGACAGGGAGGTGCTGACAGTACGGTCGGCTCTGCAGACGGGGCGCCATGGGATTACGGGAAAGAAGTGCAGTTCCCGTTCGGCCACGGCCTTAGCTACACGGATTTCTCTTATGATAATTTTGTATTTACAGATAACGGCGACGATACTTTCACAGTTTCAGTTGACGTGACAAATACCGGGGACACTGCTGGAAAAGAGGTGGTGGAACTGTATTTCCAGTCTCCGTACACAGATTATGACAGGGAAAATCTTGTAGAGAAAGCATCTGTTGAACTGGTGGGATTTGAGAAGACAGAAGTCCTTGAACCGGGACAGACGGAGTCTGTTGAAATCATTGTTGATAAAGAAGAACTCCGGACCTATGACGCGTATGGCGCAGGGACCTACATCGTGGACGCGGGAACATATTATTTCACAGTTGCAGAGGATGCGCATGCGGCAGTGAACAATATCCTGGCGGCAAAAGGTTATACGGAAGCCGATGGAATGGATGCGGAGGGAGATGCCGCGTTTGTCGGACAGTACGTACAGGATACGCTGGATACAGAGACGTATTCGGTGGACAGCAGCACGGGGACAGAGATTGTCAACCAGTTTGACAACGGTTCGATCTCCTATTATGATGAAACATATAAATACCTGACCAGAAGCGACTGGGAGGGGACCTGGCCGGTATTCTACGGCGAGGCGGATGAAGACGGCGACTACAGCATCACAGCCGGAGACGAACTGTACCATGACAGCCAGGATAACCTGTATGAACAGGATCCGGAAGCGCAGATGCCGGTGACGGATTCCGGCGAGGGCATCCGCCTGATCACCATGCGGGGGAAGGATTATGACGATCCGGCATGGGAGGATGTGCTTGACTGTCTGACGGTCGAGGAGATGGCAGAGATGGTACGTCTTGGCGGTTGGCAGACAGCGGAGCTGACATCTGTATCCAAACCGAAATCCAATGACCAGGACGGACCGGCAGGCATCTCTGATACACTGATCGGAACGAATCTTGGATGCACCGGATATCCGATCGCAGTTGTGATCGCTTCCACATGGAATGTGGATCTGGCTGATGACTTCGGTAAATGTATCGGCGAAGACGGACTTTCCGCAAATGTCCACGGCTGGTACGCACCGGGCGGCGGTCTTCACCGGACGCCGTACGGCGGAAGAAACTTTGAATACTGGTCGGAAGACAGCTTCCTCTCAGGAAAGATCGTTGCTCCGGTTATTGCCGGCGCTCAGGACAAGGGTATGTATGCATATATGAAGCATCTTGTACTCAATGACCAGGAAGACCGCAGATACGGCATCGCCACATTTGTGACTGAGCAGGCACTCCGCGAGATCTACCTAGAACCGTTCGAGAAGGCAGTAAAAGAGGCGGACTGCCGCGGCATGATGGCGGCCTTCAACGGACTCGGCGGGATCTGGTGCGGGGCCAATAAAGCGCTGATCACCAATGTGCTGACAGATGAGTGGGGTTTCCACGGCATTGTGGTCACGGACTATGCTTCCGCCAACGACGGATACATGTGGATCGACATGGGTCTACAGGCAGGCACTGACCTGTGGCTGAATTCGGATTCAACAGTATATCCGGTTGATACGGAGGATGCGACGCTTGTGAACCATCTGCGGGATTCCGCGCATGACATCCTTTACACGGTGGTCAACAGCGCGGCCATGAACGGGATGAGCGAGGATACCGAGATCCGCGAGGTGCTTCCGCTCTGGAAGATCTGGCTGATCTGCCTGGATGTGGCGGTCGTTCTGATCGAAGCGGGATGCATCTTCCTGATCCGCAGAAGATGCAAAAAGAATAAACAGAATTAAATAAGATAAAGGGGGGAGAGCCCGGATGGCAGGAATTATCAATTCAGCTGGATTCAGTTACGCTCTGGAACTGATCGTTGCAGCGCTTCTGTATATGTTTTTTCTGAAAAAGCGCAGCTGGTTTCCCGTCAGGCTGGCGCTCTCCTCTGTTGCTGTAACGATAGCGGCGCTCCTTCTGACGCCGCTGTTCGGCGGGATACAGTGGACGGCCCTTGTCGGCTTCCTGATCATTTTCATCCTGCTCATATTGCTGTGCCTGTGCTGCTGCCGGATCGCATTGCGGGAAGCTGTGCTCTGCGGCGCGTTTGCTTATCTCACCCAGCATTTCGCATCCGCACTCTACCTATTCCTTATCTATGAGGGGGTGGTGCCTGAGTGGGGCGGGATCCTGTACTGGCTGTCATACGGCCTGGCATATGCGGCCTGTACAGTTCTTTTTGCGGCCAACATCGCTTCGGACGGGCATTACAATGTAAGCGGTGCGCGCAGCGCGGCTCTTGTTATTCTCGTTGTCCTGGTGAGCCTGGTGCTCAGCTGGATCACCAAGTATTACGATACAGGGGACTCCCCGGCATTGTTCCGGGCGTGCCAGATTTATGCAATGGCTGTCTGCTTCTTTATGCTCTGGATGGAGATGACGGCGGAGCATGATGTCCGGACGGCGGAACGGCTCAGGGATGTGGAGGCGATCTGGGAAAAACGGAGAGCCCAGTACGAGATGTCGCGTGAAAATATCGACATGATCAACCGCAAATGCCATGACCTGAAGCATCAGATCGCGGCACTGGCGGATATGCGGACCGATTCCGGAAGGAAGGATTCTTTCATACGGGAGATCCAGGATATGGTCGATGTATATGACAGCAGTGTCGATACGGGCAGCGAGGCGCTGGATACGATCCTGATGGAGAAAGGACTGTACTGTCACCTGCACCATATCCGGTGGAACTGCATTGCACAGAAAGATGTGCTGGATTTTATGGATGCCATCGATCTGTACACCATGATGGGGAATGCGCTTGATAATGCGGCTGAAGGCACGGAAAAAATAAAAGATGAGTCAGACAGGAATATATCTGTACAGATCTGGCGGCAAGGCGGGTTTGCCGTGATGCAGGTCGAAAATTCTTACGCCGGGGATCTGGAATTCAGGGAAGGACTGCCGGTTACGACCAAAGGAGATAAAACAGATCACGGATATGGCTTGCGGAGCATCTGTGATATCGCGGAGAAATACAGGGGAACGATGACGGTAAAAGCAGAAGACGGATTCTTTATTCTGTCTGTCGTCTGTCCGGCAGAGTTTTCCGAAGCAGAAGAAACGGGGATTTAGGATGCGGAATATTGCGATCGTAGAAGACAATGCGGCGGACAGGGAGCGTCTTGCCGGATACCTTCAGAAATACCAGGAGCGGACAGGCGAGGTGTTTGAGATCTGGCAGACCTCGGACGGAGATCAGTTTAAAGAAGAGTACAGTCCGAGGTATGATATTATATTTCTGGATATCGAGATGCCGGGAACAGACGGGATCCACACAGCAGAGTTTGTGCACGGAAAAGATCCGGATGCGGTGATCGCGTTTATCACGCACGCGGCGCAGTATGCGGTGCACGGATACAGGCTGGGCGCGGTGGATTATATTATGAAGCCGCTGAAATATGAAATGTTTGAACACCGGATGACCAGGATCCTGCGGCGGGTGGAGAAGCGCAAAGCGAAATCAGTCCTGCTCAGGACTGCAGACGGGACATACCGGGTGGCGGTTTCGGATATCCTGTATATTGAAGTGACCGGGCACCATCTGCATTACCATGCTAACGGAACAGTGATCACGGTAAAAGGGACGATGAAAGATGCGGAGAAGGAACTGGCGGATCACGGTTTTGCCAAATCTTCCAACAGTTTCCTTGTCAATCTCCGGTATGTCCGGGAGATGAGGAAGGATGCGATCCTTGTCGGAAGCGTCGAAGTGCCTGTGAGCAAAGGAAAGCGGAAAGAATTTCTCTCCGCTTTTGCCTCATATATTGTGCCGTAGACAGTCGATGTACTGTTATTTTCCGATCCAGTGGTTTTTCCAGCAGCGGCTCAAGTCCCATCCGTTCTTCCACACTTCATCGAGGGGTACGGATCTGTCACGCAGGAGCTGATAATTCCAGTAGATCTGTCCGGCGCTCTTATTCCAGAATTTGAACTGCATATCGTACACCTGCCGGAAGATCTTCCGGCATTCCTTTTCCTTCCCGGGTGCTCCGAACAGGTCCTGAGCCTTCCGGTTGGCGATGCACCACTCGCCGACGACCACCGGCGTACAGCGGGCAGCCCGGTTCAGGAGCCATCCGTTGAATGCGGTGTACAGCCGGTAGATCCACATGGATTTAAATGGGATGAAATTCTCCATCGCAAAAATGTAAATGTGGGTGTCCAGCATGACATTTTCCATATGTTCTCTTTGAAAGAAATTCCCCCAGCGTCCCAGGCGGAAGCCGTCGTGGAAGACGATCACTTTGCTTTTATCCAGATGCCGGCGCAGTATGCAGTAAGCTTTTTTGTAGAACGGTTTCAGGAATCGCATGGGAACATACCCGGAACCTTCCGCTTCTTTTTTATCTCTTGCCTTTCCGGTGGATGGAGCGGTCATATAAACGCTGAAGCTGATCGGTTCATTGAGGACTTCGATGCCGAAGAGCGCCGGATGCGGGGCGTACCGCTCTGCCAGACGCTCCAGCACAGACAGCGCGAATTCGACTTCTTTTTTATCTGTGCACCACTTGCACACGCCGGTGATGCCGCCGTTATCGTATCCGTTCTGGCTCCCGGGAACGGTGTGCAGGTCGATCAGGACTTTCAGTCCGTATTTCCCGGCCCATTCAAAAGCCTTGTCCAGGTATTCAATACATCCTGTAAAAGGCGGACGGTCGCCGAAGATAAAGTAAGGAACCGGGATCCGCACCAGATTCAGCCCGTGTGATGCGATGTCCTGAAAATCTTTTTCCGTCACGTAGGTATCCCGATGCTTTTTCATACGTGCGGCAAGTTCTTTCGGCGGCAGGAGCCTTGCGAGCCATACTTCGTCCTCTGCGTCCGTGCCTTCAAAGATCAGGTCTGACATCCATTTCTCAAGTACCAGCCAGTTTCCCAGATTTGTTCCATTGATCTTTTCCATGGTATTTCGCCCCTTCCCTTAAAATGTGTGCGGGTTTTCAATCTCGATCAGGATCTTCAGATCCCAGTCACTGATGCTGAGTGTATCCCCTTTTTGAAACCGGTCTCCGGTAAGCAGGTCTTCCGCCAGATCCCAGGGGCAGGAGAGTTTTTTTGTTTCTTCGCTGTAGTTCATTACATAATGAAGGTTTTCCTCTTTTGTGTTGCGGCCGCTCCGGACGGTCACCGGCCACCGGTACTCATCCGGGAACAGGGTGATCCCGGCATCTTCAGCCGCCCGGCTGAAGATCTTTTTGAGGATTTCTTTCTCTGTATAGCAGCCGATGTAATAAGCTGCCCCATTGCCATAAGTATTGCGGGTAATCCCGGCGTAGCTTCCCCAGTATCTGTGTTCATAGTCCGCCAGGCTTTCTGCGACTTCCGGCTTCAGCAGTTCTGCGAAATATTTTATGTCCGATCCCATGATCCGCGCCCGACCGGGTTCTGTAAACTGATTGTAACTCATGCCGAAGCATCTGTGCAGGCGGTGGGGGTGGGTGTCCGCATAGACGGTGGAATATTCGTCCGCTACAAAAGATTTGAAGGAACTTACCAGGACGCCGCCGTTTTTCACAAAGCTTTCCAGTTCTTCCAGCAGGTCTTCCGACGCGCAGTACAGGGCCGGCGTTACGATCATGTCGTACCGATCTGTTTCCAGGCCGTTCACGTCCACGACATCACACTCGATGTTCATTTCATACAGGCTGTCGTACATCCATCGCACCACATCGTTGTAGCTCAGATCCCGGTCGATGGGGAACCACTTAAAGGAAGTCATGGAGACATTGTCGATGAGCAGGGCGGTCCGGTTGTTTTTCTTCAGCCCTGCGAGACGGCTTCCAAACCGCTTCCACTCTTTCCCGATCCGGCAGGCCTCGAGATAGGTCGGATTTTCCGCCAGGTCATGGCTTAACAGGCCCTTCCAGTAGGTCTCGAAGCTGTTGTGGATGGAATGCCAGTTCCAGTAGGAAATCCCGTCCGCGCCGCTGGCCAGATGGCTGTAAGCCTGCAGGCGCAGCTGCCCCGGGTAGGGCGTCCAGTATTTAAAAGCCTGGGCCTGGCACTCCAGCACCAGATAGTTTTCCTGCTTCAGGCTGCGGATGGAGTCGCCGCCGAAAGCAATCTCCGCTCCGGTCAGGTCGTCCTGGGTCGGGTGGTAGATATCTGTCCCCAGCCGGGTCAGGCATCCTGCCGCCTCATAGTGGTTGATATCCGGCTGTACGCCGTAGGAATAGCCGTCCTGCGCGATGTCCGCGCCGAACTTCTTCCATTCAAAGTCCAGATTATGGGTGATGAACTGTCCATCCCGTATATATTCCCTGACAATATCCGCCTGCCATGCCAGATAGTCGGAGGCCGTCCTGCGCTGAAATTTCTCAAACTCGCCGGCCAGACCGCCGTTGATGCAGCCGGAGATATCCGGGAAATCTTCCCATTTCCGGATGGAATTGCTCCAGTAGGGCAGGCAGAACGTCCGGTTCAGTTTATCGGGCGTCCCGAATTTTTCTTTCAGATATTCCAGAAACTGCCGCTGGATCTCCTTTCCTCGGTTATCATAGTGCTTGGTTTCATTATCGATCTGGAAGCCGGTCACTTTTGGATGCGGTGCGGTGTGGCTTATAAGCTCCCGGACCACACGCTCCGCATGGAAGCGGAAGGTGGGATTGAGCAGGTCGAAGATCTGGCGGTGCCCGTATTTCTCCTGGCCGCGTGCGTTTGTGACTATGATCTCAGGATCTTTTTTTGCAAGCCAGGACGGGATGGCATAGGTCGGCGTGCCCACGATTACATCCATGTCCTCCTCCTGCGCTTTTTCAAGGATCCGGTCAATATAACTGAAGTCGAAGACTCCGTCCTCCGGCTCCAGTGTGCTCCAGGTGGATTCGGCCACGCGGATCGTGTTGATCCCGGCTTTTTTCATCATGGCGAAGTCCTGGTCCATCCTGTCGTAAGGCATATATTCCGGATAATATGCCGCTCCGAACATCAGCTTTTCATTTTTCATATCTGCTATCTCCTTGCTGTTCTGCATATGGTCATATGCTGGATCTGAATTACTAATATCTTAATAGCAGGGGAATGCATTTTATATCATGTTTCTTTGATTTGTGATATTATTCTCTGAAAAATATGTTATCATAAATGACAGAAGAAGCGGGAGGTGATCATGTGAATGACGGCCGTCAGATGCATTATATAGACGAAGAACTGGAGCGGGACCACGCAGAATACATATTTGAGAAACAGGAGCTGGGAACGCTCCACAATCCATATGACCAGGAAATACGCGAATTTACAAGTATAGAAAACGGCGATATCGAAACGCTCAGAAAAAGCCTGGAAGAGAATTATACGGGAGAAGTCGGCATGCTTGCGGCGGATCCCCTGCGGAATGCGAAAAATCGGGGGATCGTGGTCATCACTCTTGCAAGCCGCGCGGCCATCCGGGGAGGGGTTCTTCCGGAGACTGCGTTCTCTCTGTCGGATACATTTATACAGCGGATCGAACTCTGCCGGGATGTGGAGTCGGTTATGAAGCTTTTTCATGCAGCGGAGTATGAGTATGCCCGCATGGTGCGGGAAATCCGCGGCGGGAATGCGGGAAAGGACGCACCGCCGTCTGCAAATGACGGAGAGAAACTCTCAGACCATTATCTGGACCGGTGTAAGACATACATCTTCGCCCATCTGCATGAAAAAATATCGGTCGGCGAGATGGCGCGGGCGATCGGACTGAATGCGAATTATCTGTCTGATCTGTTCCGCCGCTGCGCAGGGATCACGCTTACGGGATATATCCAGAATGAAAAGATCCGGCTGGCGAAAAACCTGCTGATCTATTCTGATTACAGCTACGGGGAGATCGCCGCTTATCTCGGGTATTCGTCGCAGAGCCATCTCGGAAGGCAGTTTAAATGCCGGACCGGCATGACGATGCGGCAGTACCGTCTGCGGTATGGCAGGAAGTTCGACCTGGCGGGAGACGGCAAATACTGATTGAACAGAACGCGGGGAAGCATTATAATAGATGAAGATATGGAATAGAGAAGGAATGGATGCGACAAAAAAGATCCGGAAGAGAGGTTGTCTATGTCTGAAGTGAGAAAACATATCGTGTTCCACGGCAGGGTGCAGGGCGTGGGGTTCCGCTACACGGCGAAATACGCGGCTTCATCCCTGGAACTTACCGGATGGGCGAGAAATGAATATGACGGTACAGTCACCATGGAAGTGCAGGGGCGCGAGCCTATGATCAATAAGCTGCTCATGCGGCTTAATCATGACCGCTTCATTTCTATTGAGTGGATGGATGCGAAAGAGATCCCGCTCCGGGATGATGAACACGGATTTACAGTAAGGTGACCTGCACATGCACTCCGGGATTTTCCGGGAAAAGTATAAACATCAGAAAAGGAGAGAATATAAAATGAAACAGGGCAGTATGAGATTAGGTTTTATCGGAACAGGAAATATGGCGGGCGCCATCATGGGCGGCATTATCAAAAATGAGATCTTCCGACCGGAAGAGATCATCGGCGCGGATATCTCCTCCGCAGGTCGTGAGCGCGTAAAGGAAACTTACGGGATCCATGTGACGGCTGACAACCGCGAAGCGGCGGAGAAGGCTGAAGTGCTGATCCTGTCCGTGAAGCCTCAGTATTATGCGGAAGCTATCGCAGAGATCCGGGACTGTGTGAGCGATGACCAGCTGATCATCACCATCGCGCCGGGCAAAACGCTTGCGTGGCTGGAGGAGCAGTTCGGGAAACCGGTGAAGATCGTGCGCACCATGCCGAACACGCCGGCGCTGGTCGGCGAGGGCATGACGGCGGCATGCGTGAATCCGTATGTGACAGAGGACGAGAAAGCTTACACGCTGAAAATCCTTGAGTCTTTCGGGAAAGTGGAGATCGTACCGGAGCATCTGATCGATGCGGTCGTGGCGGTAAGCGGAAGCTCGCCGGCCTATGTCTTTATGTTTATTGAGGCCATGGCGGATGCAGCAGTGGCGGAAGGCATGCCGAGGGCGCAGGCGTATCAGTTTGCAGCGCAGGCGGTGTACGGCAGCGCGAAGATGGTCATGGAGACCGGGAAACATCCGGGCGAGCTCAAGGACATGGTGTGCTCTCCGGCAGGAACAACGATTGAGGCGGTACGAGTGCTGGAGGAATGCGGATTCCGCAGTGCAGTTATTGAGGCGATGAAAGCCTGCGCGGATGTATCGAGAAACATGTAAGAAAGGAATCGTATAAATATGGGAAACAGTGCAGAGAAAATCTATGATATCGGGATCATCGGCGGGGGGACCGCAGGAATGACGGCGGCCATCTACGGACAGCGTGCAGGGAAACAGACGGTGATCATTGAGGGCAGCACTTTCGGCGGACAGATCACTTCCTCTCCGAACGTGGAGAACTATCCCGGGATTGCCAGCGTCAGCGGCAGTGAATTTTCCATGAATCTGCTTGACCAGGCGACAAAACTGGGGGCGGAGACAGTCATGGAGCAGGTGTCAGGGATCAGTGACGAAGGGAACGGGATCATGGTCATCCGGACTACAGGAAAAGAATACCGCTGCAGAAGCGTGATCCTTGCGACAGGCGTGACCCATCGCCATCTGGGTGTGCCTAATGAAGAAAGGCTGACCGGGGCCGGAGTATCCTACTGCGCGACCTGCGACGGCATGTTCTTCCGCGGCAGGGACGTGGCGGTCGTGGGCGGCGGCAGTACGGCGCTCCAGGATGCAGAATTCCTGTCCAATTACTGCAGGAGAGTGTATCTGATCCACCGCAGAGACGAGTTCCGCGGTGAAGACAGCATCGTAAAGAGGCTGGAAGAAAAGGAAAATGTGGAATTCATCCTCAGCACGACGGTGCGGGATATCATAGGGGATGCTGTGGTTGAGCGGCTGATCCTGAATAACAAGAAGACAGGGAAAGAATATAAGCTGGAAGTATCCGGCATATTTATCGCAGTCGGACAGATCCCGCAGAATGAGATCTTCGCTGATGTGGTCAGACTGGATGAAAACGGGTTCATCCTTGCGGCAGAAGACTGCGTTACCTCCCATCCGGGCATCTTTGCCGCCGGGGACTGCAGGACAAAAGAAGTCCGGCAGCTTACCACAGCCGCTGCCGACGGGGCCGTGGCGGCCCTGGCAGCGTGCAGATATATGGCGGAGTAAGATCCGGAGACAGTGATCTTATACTGTCTCGGGTTCTCCGTACGTCTCTCCGAACGTTTCCACAGTGACCTTTTTCATCCGCTGGTCTTCCAGCGGACGGTCGCTGTAATCCGTGGCAGTCTCTGCGATCCTGTTGACGGTATCCATTCCTTCGATGATCTTTCCGAATGCGGCGTATGCGCCGTCCAGATGCGGGGATTTCTCATGCATGATGAAGAACTGGCTGCCGGCTGAGTCCGGGTGCATGGCTCTTGCCATGGAAAGGACCCCGGGATCGTGTGCCAGGTCGTTCCTGAAGCCATTCTGGGCAAACTCCCCTTTGATCGTGTAGCCCGGGCCGCCCATGCCGTTTCCGTCCGGGCATCCGCCCTGGATCATGAAGCCGCGGATCACGCGGTGGAAGATCAGTCCATCGTAGAATCCTCTGCTGACCAGAGAGATGAAATTCTTCACTGTATTCGGTGCGATCTCCGGATACAGTTCTGCTTTCATAATATCGCCGTTTTCCATTTCAAATGTTACAACTGGATTTGCCATAATCTTGATTCTCCTTCTGAAATAAATATGTTCCATTTTATATGATTTATAAAATTCCGTCAATCGGACACAGGCATATGGTTGAAATGTACACTTTTAATCTGTTTTTTTGGTCACTCGTGACATTGTCCGGACTGTCATTGTGGATTATACTAATCCCAGATTCAACGAAAACCATTTTTTTAAGGAGGCAATATAAAATGGCAAGCTTATCACTTGAAGGCATTCAGAAAATTTACCCGAACGGTTTCCACGCTGTTAAGGACTTCAATCTTGAGATCGAAGACAAAGAGTTCATCATCTTCGTAGGTCCTTCAGGATGTGGTAAATCCACAACACTTCGTATGGTCGCAGGTCTTGAGGATATCTCAGGCGGTACACTGAAGATCGACGGAAAAGTAATGAACGATGTAGAGCCGAAAGACCGTGATATCGCGATGGTATTCCAGAACTACGCTCTGTATCCGCATATGACAGTATATGACAACATGGCATTCGGACTGAAGCTGCGCAAGGTTCCGAAGGATGAGATCGACAAGAAGGTTCGCGAGGCTGCAAAGATCCTTGACCTTGAGAAACTGCTTGACCGTAAGCCGAAGGCTCTTTCCGG
>DWVL01000011.1 GCA_019120275.1 Candidatus Mediterraneibacter excrementavium
GAATAACGGACACCTGCCTGGGCAGCGAAATTAACAACAATCTGTGGCCTGTACTGTTCGAATACCTTATTTACCAGTTCCTTGTCAGCAATATTCCCTTTAACAAAAATAAAGGAAGGATGCGCTGACAGTTCAGAAAGCCTTGCTTCCTTCAATCGCACATCGTAATAGTCATTCATGTTATCGATGCCGATAACTGTCACATCCTCCACATCTTTATAAAGCCGCTTTACCAGGTTAGATCCTATAAAACCGGCAGCGCCAGTAACCAAAATAGTTTTATTTTTCAAATCCACATAACGCATCTCGTGGTTCCCCTTTGTTTCTTATTTGCTTCTTAATTCTTTCTATGATCGAAATCACTGTGGACAATCATTCCAGTATTCGTAACATCTTTATGATTTCCACAGTGTCCTACCAGCCAAAGTAATCCATTTAATTTCTTTTTCATGACATATCTGCCCATCAATGCTACACAAAAATCATGTCAAATCAGCACCTAAAAAGTTCATTTCCACTATCCACCCATCAACTATTTCTATTTGGACAAACACCTCAAATGTTGAATACTTTATTGACTTCAATAATTTCATTTGGATAAACACCCTTTGTACATTGCAATCGAAAACTGACGTTCACGAAGCAACTAATACCCTTTGGAGCAACCTGCCAGTATGTAGCGAACATATCTTAAAAGCACTTGATTTATCAGGCTTTCTTCCGTGTGGACATCATTCTTCATGCCACAATTTCTGCCTTATAATGACCTCATCATTCTTCGCTGGCTTGTATCCAAAATGAATAATTTCTTGTTTCTCAAGCCCAGTAAGGCTCCCCACTTTCGCTTTATAATAGATAGCCACCCCGCCTAGCCCATCCGACTTTCACTTTATAATGAAGAAATCACTATGCAATCGCTTCTACACAAAAACATCTTTTCCAACTCATTTTCATGAGTTTTTCGGTCATCATAGCCTATCTTCATGCCACTAAAAATTCAGGGTAGCCATTATTGTATAATGCCTTTGACTCACGTAAAAATTCAGGGCTGAAGATAATATTCCTGCTTTCGGTCTTTTCTCTGATGGCCTTCGTATATCCAACCGGAATGGTACTCTTGATCACCATGATGGCATTTGGGTTATATTTCATCACAAGACCAATAACGTTCTCGACAGCTGACGTATCAAAATGCTGTGTGGCTGAATCGTAATTGGTAGGTGCGGCAATAACAATGAAATCCGCAGCACTATACGCCATCTCCGCGTCAAGCGCTGCGGTTAGATCCAACTCCTTTTCCGACAGATACTTTTCAATGTACTCATCCTGACTCAGAGATTTTCTTTTATTAATAAGTTCGACCTTGGACGGCACAATATCCACAGCATAGACTTTGTGATGCTGTGCCAGAAGGGTGGCGATCGAAAGACCGACATATCCCGTTCCGGCAACCGCGATCGTGTAGTTCTTATCCATTGTTATCAGTTCCTTTTTCTGTTTTTCATGTGACAATCCGGCCTCACATGCCCCAGCTCGAATCCGCCTCCGGCTTCTTCTCGCTGTATGGCATCCGCCAGATAATTGTTATTATTTGGACTTCACGTTATCACTTTGACCCGCGTCCCCCCAGAACCACGAACACGGTTTTGATCAGGATCTTTACATCCATCCCCAGGTTCCAGTTCTTTATGTATTTCATATCCAGCTTTACCACATCCTCGAAGTCTGTGATATCGCTCCTGCCACTCACCTGCCACATGCCGGTGAGTCCGGGTTTTACCGCGAGTCTCGCGCGATGATACGGCTTGTACTGTTTCCACTCGTCTTCTGTGGGCGGCCGTGTCCCGACCAGGCTCATATCGCCTTTAAGCACGTTCCAGAACTGCGGGAATTCATCCAGCGATGTTTTGCGGATGAACCAGCCCAGTCCGTGTCTGGTGCCGTCCGGACCGCTTCCGATGATCCTCGGATCGGCCTCGATCTTGAACATCAGTCCGTTCATCTCGTTTTTTGCCATCAGTTCTTTTTTCCGTTTTTCAGCATCCCGATACATGCTGCGGAATTTATATATCTTGAATCTCTTTCCGTTTTTCCCGACCCTGGTCTGGCTGAAGAAGATCGGTCCCGGAGATGAGATGAAGATAGCAGGTGCAAGAAATACCGTAAGGACTGCCGTGAGGAAGAGTCCCACGAGACCGCCGCAGATATCCAGCAGCCGCTTCAGGAGGATCTGCTTTGATGTAGCCATCTTTACGCTGGATGTCAGCACCATGTAGCCGCCCATGCGGTTGATGTACTGATTTGTCGTCCACTCTTCCATGCCGTCCAGTATGTCATGGACGGTCAGGCCCATATCCAGGCACTGTTCCACCAGTTTTGCCGGTATTTTCGTCTTATCTTCCACGCTGATGAATACAGCGTCTACCCATCTTGTCTGTATGTAATCGGGTATCTCATCCGCCCGGCATACGACCGGTATGCCGCGGACGCGTTCATTTTCTTTCGGTGTCTCTCCCGCGTATGCGATCCCGATGATTTCAAATTCATTAAAGCTGTTGAGCTTCATCCGCTCCAGCACGTTGTCTGCCTCGTCACGAGTCGTTACGAGGAACATTTTTACTTTTTCATAAAATAACCTTTTATGTCTGACCAGATACTGTTTCCAGATGATCCGTTCCGCATAGATCAGGACGATTGCCGTCATGATGAACCATATGAAGGACAGCCTTGAAAATGCTGATGCCCTTTTGCTCAGGAACAGATATCCTGCCTCGACCGCACACACGAGGAATACATGATTCAGCGTGCTCTTGAATTCAAGGAAGTAGCCTCTTCTCATGATCCCGTGATACGGTTCGGTAAAAAATACGGCACACAGGTCGATCAGACAGATGATGCCCCCGATGTTTAAATACGTCGGATCACCATAAGGATTCTGAATTCCCATCCTTATCACATAGCTGCATATGTAGGCGATCTGGAACATGACCAGATCCAGTAGGATGAAGTCCCAGTGCTTGAGCCATGTGCTGTTATTCCTGCTGTACATGTAACTCTACTCCGTTTTTTGGGCGCGTATGCCAGGCATGCGCGCCCGTGTGTAATAAACTTAATTATTACTGTCTAGCTTTTCTGTATGTCACAACACCTGCAGCTGCAAGTACAACTGCTGCGCCGAGCCATACCATCCAGTTAGAAGCCATTCCTGTCTGCGGGGATGTTCCCTCTGCACCATCAGATGCAGCGGCACCTGTATTTGCAATAACTGCTACAGGTGAAAGATCCTCGAACTCAGCAGAAATCAGTTTGTTTGCATAGTCTACATTTGTAGGCTCTACAATCTCCCACAGGCTTCTTGCTGTGCTGTAGTGAAGCAGCTTCACGTCTGTCATCGCTGATGTCAGAGATGATACGGACAGTGTTACGGCATAGCCGTCCTCTGTCTCTACCGCTGATGTCAGGTCGAAGAACGGAGTGATTGCTTCTTTTCCAGCGAGTTCGTCAGCCAGATCCGGAGCTACGTCAGCAACAGCCTGGAGTGAAGACGGGTTTGCGTTAACCGCAAGGATTGCTTCCATGGAAGCAGCCTCCACACCTTCAACAGAAGATGTGATCGCCGTCATTGTGTACTGGCCTGCGTTGTCGCCTGCCAGAGACGCCTCTCCGACCTTGCTGCCTGCTGCGAATACTGTTACAGCCTGCGATACGACTAATGCTGCTGCAAGAATCGTACCAAAGATTTTCTTCTTCATCGGTGCTCATCCTTCCTTTCTTATTATTTTTCTATAGACACCAGCACAGCCTGTACGAGATACCGTACACTATGCTGAGTTCCATAGCAGGTTGACAGGGTGATGATCTTATCGTCAGCACCCACTGCTGTCTGTGTATCGATAAAGGCATTCATATCCCGCTGGGTGAGGACTTCATTTAAGTACCCCTGGAATACGGCGGGATCCTGAAAGTAATCATAACTCTCGAGGATGTGCCTGTTATCGTACAGGTAAGCTGCGAATATCCGGTAATGCCTGATGGCGTCCGGCGTATATATGATCACATCTTTGTTATTGTCAAAGAATGCTCTGTCCATGTAATCATGAAGCGTGCGGAACATGCTTCCGTTCTTCATATTGTGCCCGTATATGACAGTGTTCGGGTCTTCAAAGTCTTTGCTGTTGTAATTCTCAGTGAAGATCGATCCTTCCGGCTTCTCTTCCCCGTCGATCGTATGGTCGAGATAATACCCGTTGTCTGAGGCGCTCTGCAGGATCGGATAATCGACCTGGGTGCCCGGCACGGTGATCCACGCATAGACGTCCGGGTTTCTCGCCTGGAGCGATGCAAAATCAATAGGGATCTCTACCGCCGGCGCTTCCGGCTCCGGTTCGGGTTCCGGCTCAGGCTGCCCTGTGCCGACTTCCTCACGGATCTCTTCATATTCGTTTCCGGCATTTTTCTGGAGCAGATACTCCCGGATACCGATCACGGCGCATATGACGGCCGCTGCTGCGATCACTATACTGACAGCGATCAGCACTTTTTTCTTCAAATCTATTCTGCCTCCTTGTAAAACGTCTCTATGATCTTCGCATAGAGCGCCTGATCGTCTACATTGTACTCATCATAGGCAACGCCTTCCACGCCTTCACCGGGCACGGTCCAGCCTTCATTTGTCCTGCCCTGTGCGGCGCTCTCCGCCAGATCTACGAACTGATCCGTGCTCATGCTCGTCACCATATACGGTTCGAGCGAGAGGTACAGGTCTGCCGCATATCCCGGATCCTGGGCGAACCTTGCTCTGGCCGCCTCGCCGAATGCGGTGATGAATGCCTGCTGGCGCTCGGTGCGGGCCAGCGCGCTCTGGCTCACGTTGATATCCCGGTAGCGGACGAATGTCTCCGTATTCTCCGGTGTGATCACGGCCTGCGCACCCGCCTGGAATTCCGGATACTGTGCCGCAAGGCTGTCGTTCGGTACGGTGACCGTGACGGAACCCACGCTCTCTGTCAGGACTTTAAGTCCGTCCATGTTGATGGCGCAGTAAGCCTGGATCGGAAGTCCGTAGAACAGATTGGATACGGCTTCTTCGGTGAGCCGGCAGCTTTCATGTCCGCCGTCCCCGAACGCGTAGGACAGGCTGATATGGTCCCGGGTCATCCCGGCGCTCTCTCCGCTCGGGAGAAAGGTCTCGATATTGGTCATCGAGTCACGCGGGATCGTGATCATGGTCAGCGTGTTTTCCACTCTGTCCCATGAGACAAGGTAGAGGGCATCGGCCTGTCCTGCGTCGGCCCTGCCTACCGAAGTCTCTACGGGTTCTCTATTATCTACACCAATGAGAAGATAATTGCTCAAATGGTCGTTGTAGGTGTATTCTCGGCCCTCCCACATCACAGTTCCGGAGGAGCTTCCCTGTCCGCCGCCCTGCGCTGCGCCTTCTCCGGTCTCCCGTTCCTTCTCCCCCAGTGCACGGAGCACGAGAAAAGCGGCCGCTGCAGCGGCGATCACCAGTATAATGGCCGGTATCAGCCATTTCTGCTGTTTCTTCTTTTTCCGATTATTGGAATTGATCGTATCAGGCATGCTTTACTTCCTGTCGTTTTTGTAATAATAGCTGTACTTCGAGTAATATTTGTCTTTTCTGACATCTACTTTATTCAGCACCGCGCCCAGGAGTCTGCAGCCGGTCATCTCCAGCTGTTCTTTGGCTTTCAGGGCCGTACGTCTGCTGACTGTCCCGCTCTCGATGACCAGGATCGCGCCATCGCACTGTTTGGCGGCGATGGCCGCGTCGATCAGGTTGGCGATCGGCGGTGTGTCAATAAGGACATAGTCATATTTTTCCCGCAGGCTGCCGAGCAGCTGACTGAACGACTCCTGCTCCAGAAGTTCGGACGGGTTGGGCGCAGTCGGCCCGGCGAAGATCATATCCACGCCCTCGAAGTTCGTGCGGTAGATAATGTCGGCTTCGCGCCTCTGCCCGCTCAGATACTGGGACAGGCCGCTGATGCGCTCTTTGATCTGATATCTGCTGACATAGGCAGATTTGCGGATGTCCGCATCCACGACCAGCACCTTCTTACCCATTTTGCCGATTTCAAGCGCCAGCTGGAAGGTCACGTCGCTCTTTCCCTCATTCGGGTAACAGCTCGTCACCACGATCGTCTTGATATCGATCCCGCTGAACTGTATATTTGTACGGAGAGTCTTGATTGCTTCTTCATAGAAGTAATCAGACTTTCTCGGATCGGTCATGACCACATTTTGCATTATCACTTCCGTTTCCTCCTGTGCTTCCTCTTTTTATTCGTCGTTTTCTTCTTCGTCTTGCCGGATATATAATCTTTTCTGTCCGGGATGCTTGCGAGCGTGGACATTCCAAGGTACCGCTCCACATCTTCCTCAGACTTGATCGTATCGTCCATGATCGTCAGCAGTACGACAATGCCTGCCGCCAGCACGAATCCGGCCAGTCCTCCGACTGCTATATTCTTCTTCAGGCTCGGACTTGTCTGGTGCTCCGGAACCTCGCCGTCCTCTACAACCTTCGGCGGTACGACTTCCATCTGATCCCCGATAAAGTCCGCGCCCACGGACGCCACTTCATCCACGATGGTCTTCGCCATCTCCGGGTCCGGATACTCAACCGTGATCTCCATGATGCGCGTATCATCCGGATAACTGATCGTGATGCATTCTTCAAGCTCCTCATAGGTCATATCCAGTTCGAGGTTGTCCACGACCTCCTGCATGACCGTACGTGTCGTCAGCAGCATGCTGTAGTCCTGTGTCAGCTGGCTGCCGATCTGCAGGTCGGCCAGGGAGGAGAGCGTTGTCTCCTTCGTGAGTACCAGCAGCATGGACGATGCGCTGTACATCGGCGTCACCAGGAACTGTGTGTATGCGCCTGCCGCGGCCGCGCCGATCAGAAGCGCCGCGAGGATCACCACTATCCGCTTCTTAAGGGCGAAGAACAGTTCCCTTAAGTCTATTTCAATTTCGTCATCATCGTGTGTCTTACCCATTTTTCTTTTCCTTTTCTATATTTTTTCATCGGCGATCAGCTTCATGGCATTTCCGTACATAACCTTTCTCATGCCGAGCCTTGTAAGATGCGCCTCCATCCATTTCACAGCGCTCTGTGTAGACGGGCTCCTGTTTCCCGTATTGTGCATATCGGTCCCCAGAAGATCTGCTTTCTTTTCTTTCAGCATTTTCCGGCACCACCGTGTCGTCCGGTCATGCCAGTTCCCGCCTGCCGAGCGGTAATTGAGCTGGATCAGTATTCCCTGATCTCGGAGGACGTCTATCCTGCCGTTCTCCCGGAGGCACGGATACCTCTCCGCATGGGCGATGACCGGCACGCAGCCGCTCATCATGAGCGTGCGGACGGCCTGCTGCAGCGCAGACCAGGTAACAGACGGGAAGAATTCCACCAGCACATATCTGCTGTCCGCCATGGTGAGAAGTTTTCCCTCGCGCAGCAGATCGGCGGCTTCATCCGTATACATGATCTCCTGTCCCGGATAGATACGGATCTTCATCCCCTGCTGCCGTGCGGCCTCCTGGACCTCTTCGCACAGCTTCCTGACCCTGCCGGGAGAAGCGTCCCGGAACCGGCCCGAATAGTGCGGGGTCGCTATGATCTGCCTGACCCCCTGCTGATAAGCCATCCGGAGCATCTCCAGGCTTTCCTCCATATTGGAGGAGCCGTCGTCCAGCCCCGGCAGTATATGGCTGTGTACGTCGATTATAACGTTCAATTCATCTAGCCCCTTCTACCGTTATTCCGTCCAGCCGGGATGCGCGGCAGTTTCCGCCAACGAGAAAAAGCAGAGTCTCGTGTAATTATCCCGAAAAGGACCGATCAACTCTGCTGCTGAAAACCCGACTGTACATTTTATCTCTCCCCTGCATCACAAAAAAACAGGTCTGTCTGTCTGTCTGTCTGTCTGTCTGTC
>DWVL01000079.1 GCA_019120275.1 Candidatus Mediterraneibacter excrementavium
TTTTCACAAATAGCACATTTAGCCATGACTGCACCTCCTAACAATATGAACTGGTCATATAGACTCATAACACTGATATTCTAGCAGAAACGATTTTGTATTGCAAGTATTTTTTAAAAAAAACGAATGTATATTGTAAAATCACACAACTAATAGTATAATAATCATGTTATTTGTGGCTTTAATCCATGGAAAATCCAATAAAACCGGAGGTATGAATGATGAAGGGAAGTATGAGCACTGATCTTGGGATCATCACAGTTAATCCTGACGTGATCGCCAAATATGCGGGATCTGTAGCAGTCGAGTGCTTCGGGATCGTCGGTATGGCGGCAGTAAATATGAAGGACGGTCTGGTACGCCTTTTGAAAAGGGAGAGCCTGACGCACGGGATCCAGATTGAGATCTCTGATGAGAACACCATTACGCTGAATTTTCATGTTATCGTCGCCTATGGTGTAAATATCCTTTCTGTTTCGGATAACCTTATGAGCAATGTGAAATATAAGGTTGAAGAGTTCACCGGAATGACGGTAGAAAAGATCAACATCTTCGTAGAAGGTGTGAGAGTGATAGATTAAGGAGGATATTGTCGTGGCTGTTAAAACGATAGATACGGAGCTGCTCCGGAAAATGTTCCTTGCAGGAGCGGCGAATCTGGAGGCAAAGAAAGAATTCATCAATGAACTGAACGTCTTTCCTGTGCCGGATGGAGATACCGGTACCAATATGACGCTGACGATCATGTCGGCTGCAAAAGAGGTTCAGGCGTTGGACAAACCAGACATGGCATCAATGGCAAAAGCGATTTCATCCGGTTCACTGAGAGGAGCCAGAGGAAATTCCGGCGTGATCCTTTCCCAGCTCCTCCGTGGATTTACTAAGGAGATACGTGAACACAGCGCTATTGATACAGTGATCCTTGCAAGAGCGTGCGACCGGGCGACTGCTACCGCATATAAAGCAGTCATGAAGCCGAAAGAAGGCACGATCCTTACTGTTGCAAAGGGAATTTCCCAGAAAGCGGCTGAACTTGCCGAGACAACGGACGACCTGGAAATATTTTTCCCTGAAGTGATCAGACACGCAGAGGAAGTGCTTGCCGGGACGCCGGAGCTCCTTCCGGTATTAAAAGAAGCCGGGGTCGTGGATTCCGGCGGTCAGGGACTGATCGAAGTCATCCACGGAGCATACGATGCATTTCTGGGCAAAGATATCGATTATACAGCGATCGAGGCCGGATCCGCCACCAGGATGGTAAAACCAGGCGAACAGGCGGAAGCTGATATCAAATTCGGTTATTGCACGGAATTTATCATTATGACGGACAAGCCGTTTACTGATAAAGATGAGACGGAATTTAAAGCTTATCTGGAATCGATCGGCGATTCGATCGTTTGTGTTGCCGACGATGATATCGTCAAGATACACGTCCATACAAATGATCCGGGACTTGCGATCCAGAAGGCATTGACATATGGTCAGCTTTCACGCATGAAGATTGACAATATGCGTGAAGAACATCAGGAAAAACTGATCCGCGATGCCGAAAAGGTTGCTGCACAGCAGGCAAAGGCCGCTGAATCAAGAAAGAAGAAAGAGCCGAGAAAACCGGTGGGATTTATTGCGGTATCGATCGGAGAAGGAATGAATGAGATCTTCCGTGAACTGGGGGTTGACTACATCATCGAAGGAGGGCAGACGATGAACCCGAGTACAGATGATATGCTGAATGCGATCGATGAAGTGAATGCAGACCATATCTTTATCCTGCCGAACAATAAGAACATTATCCTGGCAGCGAACCAGGCACAGAGTCTGACGAAGGACAAAGACATCATTGTAATCCCGACAAAGACTGTCCCGCAGGGGATCACAGCTGTGATCAGCTACATGCCGGAAGCGGATGTAGACGCGAATCTTGAGGCGATGGAGGAAGCGATCAGACATGTAAAGACCGGTCAGGTTACTTACGCTGTCCGCGATACAAAGATTGACGATAAAGTGATCCATGAAGGAGACATCATGGGGATCGGGGATCAGGGAATTCTGTCTGTCAGCCAGTCTGTGGAAGAGACAACAAAAGATATGCTCGCACAGCTTGTAGATGAGGATTCCGAACTGATCAGTCTGTATTACGGACAGGATATCAATGAAGAAGACGCACAGAAATTTGCGCAGTCCGTAGAGGAGATCTATCCGGATGTAGACATTGATGTGCATATGGGCGGACAGCCGATTTATTATTACGTGCTGTCTGTAGAGTAGGAAAATTCCAGTGCTGCATAAATAATGAGAAGTCAGGGCGTTCTTCCTTCAGGGAGAACGCCCTGTTTGCGGGCAGATATCAGCAGACCATACAGAATTACCAGGAGTGGCTTATGAACAGCAGATCATCCGTCGGATCCCTGAAAGGGATCGGCGAGAAAACTGAGAAAATATTTCAGAAAATAGGTGTGAATACAGTTGGGGATCTGATCCGTTATTATCCCAGAAGTTTCGACATTTATGAAGATCCGGTCCCGATCAGCGAAGTTGAGGAAGGACGGACAATGACGGTTTCCGGGTCTGTGTTCGGTCGGATCGGAGTCTCCGGGAACCGGAACCTTCAGATAACAACGCTGTATCTGAAAGATCTGACAGGTACGATAAAAGTGCTCTGGTTCCGTATGCCGTTCTTAAGGAACACGCTGGGTAAAGGCGGAATGCTCATCCTGCGCGGCCGCGTGGTGAGGAGAAGGGACGGCCTTGTAATGGAGCATCCGGAGATCTTTTATCCGGCAGAGAAATATGCGGAAAAGCGAAGTTCCATGCAGCCGGTTTATTCGCTGACTGCCGGCCTGACGAATAATATGATCGTAAAAGCGGTGCGCCAGGCATTGGATGCCGCGGATGATTCCATGGACATCCTGCCTGACAGCCTTGTTATCCGCCATGGATTCCAGCCTTATGCAGACGCTGTAAGAGCTATGCATTTCCCCGGAAGCAAAGAGGAATTTATCCGGGCGCGCAGCCGGTTCGCTTACGAAGAATTTCTGGTATTTATCCTTTCGCTGAGGATGATGAAGAAAAATGACGAACGGTCGGAGAATCATTTTGTTTTTGATGACAGACCGGAAATCGACCGTTTTCTCATGGATCTTCCGTATGACCTGACCGGTGCGCAGAAAAAAGTGTGGGATGAGCTCAGGACGGATATGCAGGGACGGCATACCATGTCACGACTTGTACAGGGCGATGTTGGATCCGGCAAGACGATCATTGCATTTCTCGGCCTTTTTCTTGCCGGACTGAATGGTTATCAGGGGGCGCTGATGGCTCCGACTGAAGTTCTGGCGAAACAGCATTTCGACAATATATCCGGTATGCTGAAACGTTACGGGATCCCGCTGAAAGCTGAACTTCTGACCGGATCGATGACGGCAAAAGAAAAGAGGGAGGCTTATGAACGGATCGCTTCCGGCGAAGCTTCTGTGATTATCGGCACCCACGCACTGATCCAGGAAAAAGCAGTATATCATAACCTCGCCATGGTTGTTACAGACGAACAGCACAGATTCGGAGTAAAACAGCGGGAGGCTCTTGCAGGGAAAGCGTATATGCCGCATATCCTTGTCATGAGCGCAACGCCCATTCCAAGAACTCTGGCCATCATTCTCTACGGAGATCTGGACATTTCCGTGATCGATGAAATGCCAAAAGACCGGCTGCCGATCAAAAACTGTGTTGTTGATACCGGTTACCGTGAAACCGCTTACCGGTTTATGAAAAAGCAGGTCTCCGAAGGGCGTCAGTGTTATGTGATCTGTCCGATGGTCGGGGAAAGTGAAACCCTGGAAGCAGAGAATGTGCAGGATTATTCCCACATGCTGGCGGAAGAAATGGGCGGAAGCATCCGGGTCGGATGTCTGCACGGAAAAATGAAACAGCAGGAAAAAGATGCGATCATGGACGCCTTTGCGAATAATGATATCCAGATCCTCGTTTCCACAACGGTGATCGAAGTCGGTATCGACGTGCCAAATGCAACGGTCATCATGATCGAGAATGCCGAACGTTTCGGACTTGCGCAGCTGCACCAGCTGAGAGGGCGCGTTGGCAGAGGGACACATCAGTCTTACTGTATATTCATGACAGCTTCAAAATCAGAAGAGACAAAAGAACGCCTTGATATACTCAACCGTTCCAACGACGGTTTCTTTATAGCCGGAGAAGATCTGCGCCTGCGGGGGCCGGGAGATCTCTTCGGCATCAGGCAGAGCGGCATCCTTGATTTTCGGATTGCCGATGTTTTCCAGGATGCGGCGCTTCTCCAATGTGCCGGCGAAGACGCCGGGGAGCTTCTGGCTGAAGATCCTCAGCTGGCCGGTCCCGGAAAAAACCGTCTGAGAGGATATGTTGAGCGCAAAATCCGCGAAACCATGCTGGAAACGACACTTTGATAAATGAAAATGTAACGAATTTCCAGTTTAAAACCGGCGAACCTCCACATACTATAGATGTAACATGAAGTTACAAAAATGCAGAAGGAGGAAATTGATCATGGCAAGTCGTTCATCTAACAGAGCAGCTGTCCCTGAGGCAAAGGGCGCACTGGACAAATTCAAATACGAAGTGGCCAGCGAGCTGGGGGTGCCGTTATCTGACGGTTACAACGGCGACCTTACTTCCAAGCAGAATGGATCCGTAGGTGGATATATGGTCAAAAAGATGATTGAACAGCAGGAGAAGCAGATGGCAGGCAAATAATCAGCCGCCGTATATGCAGATCTTAGCAGTGAGGGAAAAGCGGCCGGGATTGACCCGGGCGCTTTTTTCTGTTAAAATGCAGCATATGAAACGGAGTGATGAATGATGAGAGTAATTGCCGGAAGCGCCAGAAGCCTGAGGCTGAAAACACTGGAAGGACTGGACACCCGGCCCACAACAGACCGGATAAAAGAAACCCTGTTTAATATTATCGGGCCGACCGTATATGACAGCATATTTCTCGATCTGTTCAGCGGCAGCGGCGGGATCGGCATTGAAGCCCTCAGCCGGGGAGCGAAGGAAGCTGTTTTTGTTGAGAATAATCCGAAAGCCATGGACTGCATCCGGGAAAACCTTCGTTTTACCAGGCTTGAGCATAAAGCGGCAACGATAACTTCTGATGTTATGAATGCGCTGTATCAGCTGGAAGGCGACAAGATTTTCGATATCATATTCATGGATCCTCCGTATGACAGAGGACTGGAAAGAAAAGTGCTGAACTATCTGTCCGGTTCCGGACTCGTATATGACGATACGACGATCATTATCGAGGCTTCGCGGGAAACGGATTTTTCATATGTGGAAGCTCTCGGATTTACCGTTATCCGTGAAAAGATATACAAGACAAATAAACATGTTTTTATTGAAAAAGCAGGAGTTGAAGATATATGTTAAGAGCGATCTATCCGGGCAGCTTTGATCCGGTTACATACGGGCACATGGATATCATCGAAAGATCCCACAATCTGGTTGACGAGTTGATTGTCGGCGTATTGTGTAATAAAGCGAAAATGCCGTTGTTTTCTGCAGAAGAACGTGTTAAAATGTTAAAGGAAGTGACAAAGGATCTCAGAAATGTCCGGATCATACCTTTTGACGGACTTCTGGTTGATTTTGCAGCCAGGATGGAAGCAAAACTGATCATCCGCGGACTCCGCGCGATCACTGACTTTGAATATGAGCTGCAGATGTCACAGACCAACCATAAGCTGGAACCGAACGTTGAAACAATGTTTCTGACGACCAGCATTGAATATTCGTACCTGAGTTCAACTACAGTAAGGGAGATCGCTGCTTTTGGGGGAGATCTGTCACAGTTTGTGCCGGAAGCAGTTGCTGCAGCGCTCAGGAAAAAGATGTGTACAAAAGGAGAGTGTAACAAATGAGCAGCCGTATTGAGCAGATTATTGAAGAGATCGAAGAGTATATTGACAGAGATTGTAAATTTCAGCCTCTGTCTACTACAAAGATCATCGTCAACAAAGAACATCTCGAGGAACTTCTCAGAGAACTCCGTATGAAGACACCTGACGAGATCAAACGTTATCAGAAGATCATTGCCAACCGCGATGCGATCCTTGCTGATGCCAAAGCAAAAGCAGATGCAATGATCGAGGAGGCTCAGGTGCAGACGACGGAGCTTGTCAGTGAGCATGAGATCATGCAGCAGGCGTATGCACAGGCAAATGAAATCGTGACTCAGGCTACAGCGCAGGCACAGGAGATTGTCGATAATGCGACACGCGATGCCAATGAGATCAGGATAGGAGCGATCCAGTATACGGATGATCTGCTTGCAAATGCGGAGAGCATCATCGGACATACACTTGACAGCTATACAACAAAATATGACGGACTGATCAATTCTCTGCAGGAATGTTATGATACTGTACGGGCTAACCGCTCTGAACTTGAAATCCCTGATGAAGGATCCGGCGATTACCGTTCCGAGGACTGATCTGCTCAGAAATGATTCACATACATGATACCCAACAGACTGGCTGCCGCAGCGGCAGCCAGTTTTTGTGCGATATAGGGACGGACAGGCAAACCGCTTCCCCGCAGCATACATTCGGTCTGCGCTGCGGCGCAGAGGCCGCCGGATGCACTAAGTGCAAGGATAAGGGGATAACTGAGCGCAAAATCCGGGAATGTCAGACGGATCATACGGATGCCGTTCGTCATTTCGAGAACAGGAAGCAGGATTCCGGTCAAAACACGGTTATCTCCTGTACTTCCGATCAGATGGATCAGCACAGAAAAAAAGATGATGTACAGCCCTACTTTGACAATAGAATCAAAACTGTCCGCCAGACAGGAATCAAGCATCGAAAAATCAAATTTTTCTGAAGCGTCTGTGCATTTTTCTCCCAGTTCAGGAAATTTTCTTCTCCCTTTCAGGTATACAGGACGATAAAATACGCTGAGCAGGACCGGTACGCCGAAAAGGATCAAAAGTGTCGGAACCAGCAGATTTTTATCGCCAAATGTCTGCAATACAATATAATTTACCGCAAACGCAGGACTTGTATTATTGCAGAATGACAGAAGATATGCGCCCTCGTCCCTGGAGATCCGCCCGGAACGGACCAGATCCGCCGTTGTTTTGGCGCCCATCGGATATCCGCACAGAAATCCGGTCAGCACCGCAAAGGCTCCGTTCCCTGATGTTGAAAAGAGAAAAGAAAACAGTCTGCCGCACAGTCCGGATATCAGGTGCATTCCCCCGCAGGAGATCATCAGGCCTGTGGCGATCATAAATGGAAACAGGGTCGGCAGTACGTTCCGGAACCAGAGCAGAAGACCTTTCTGTGCGCCTTCTGACACAGCTTCGGGTGAGAGAAGCATTGCTGCGAACAGGCCGGCCGCGGCCATGCCGGACAGCATTTTTCCCCTGCCTATGCGGTATATTTCAGAATATAAACTCACAGACGACTCCTTTTCATGATCTGCCGGACGATCTGGCTGATCGTTTTATTTCAGGTATATGTCTGCCGCATCTTCTTTATGAAGTATTCATATAGTTAAAGGAAATGAAAAACAGGTGGATTATTTTGCGCCAGTTCATACGATACCTCATTGTTCTGTTTTTGCTTTTAGTCTTTTGCAGCTGCCAGGCCGGAGAACTGGAACGTCTCGGCGCTTCCTGCCGCCTCTCGTCAGACACTGTCCCGGACGTGCGGTTCAGAAGTCAGCCTGTACCGGAGGCCGTTGCAACCGGGATCCGGGATATGTCATCTCCCGGCGCTTATCTTGCCGTATACTGGGTGGAAAGCAGGTTTGGCGAACTGGACTGTAAGGTTTCTTTGCAAGAGGCTTTACAACTGCAAAGGAAATGGGAGAAGACAGATGAATGGAACGACTATCTGTCGGCCTGTCAGTCGATCTGGGATGATCTGACGTATTTCCCCGTGGCTGGATCCGGCGGGAATTGCAGCGTTTCATTCGAGGATTCCTGGATGTACGAAAGAACATATAAAGGGGAGCGGGGGCATGAAGGTACGGACATCATGCCGGATGAAAACAAACGCGGCGTATTTCCTGTAGTGAGTATGACAGACGGGGTCGTTGAAAACATCGGATGGCTGGAACTTGGCGGATTCCGGGTCGGTATACGTGCACCCCACGGAGCATATTTCTATTATGCACATCTGGATTCCTATGCGGACATCACAAAAGGGTGCGAAATAAAAGCCGGCGATCTGCTTGGCTTCATGGGCGATACCGGATATGGAACGGAAGAAGGAACACGGGGGAAGTTTCCTGTACATCTGCATGTCGGCATATATATCGATTACAATGACAGTGAGATCAGTGTGAATCCATATCCCGCTCTGAAGTATCTGGAGAGTAAAAGACTGGACTTTAAGACCGGGTAAAAACATGTTACAATATCCATTATGGAGGAAAGAAAATGATGCTGCCAGCCGAATTTGAAAAAAAGATGAAAGATCTTCTTGGTACAGACGGGTATCAGGACTATCTGAACTGCTTTGATAACCCCAGACATTATGGACTCCGGGTAAATACAGCCAAGATATCTGTCGAGGATTTCCTGAAGATCGCTCCGTGGCCCCTGCAGCCGATCCCGTGGATCAGCAACGGATTTTATTATGACGGAGAGCACTGCCAGCCAGCAAAACATCCCTATTATTTTGCGGGACTGTATTATCTCCAGGAACCGAGCGCCATGACGCCTGCGAACCGGCTTCCCATCACTCCCGGGGACAAAGTGCTGGATGTGTGTGCGGCTCCCGGCGGGAAAGCGACCGAACTGGGCGCGAAACTGCAGGGAAAAGGCGTTCTTGTTGCCAATGATCTGAGCAACTCCAGAGCCAAAGGCCTTCTGAAGAATATCGAACTGATGGGAACAGGCAATGTCCTTGTCCTCAGCGAGGAGCCGGGAAAACTGATCCGGTATTTTCCGGAATATTTTGATAAGATCCTGATCGACGCTCCCTGCTCCGGGGAAGGAATGTTCCGCAAGGACCGGAAGATGATCCGCGCATGGGAAGAACATGGACCGGAATTTTTTTCAAAAATCCAGCGCAGTATCATCACTCAGGCTGCACAGATGCTGAAACCAGGCGGTATGCTCCTTTATTCAACCTGTACATTCTCTCCGGAGGAAAATGAACAGACGATCGAATATCTGCTGCGGGAATATCCGGAATTTGAATTGTGTGAAATAGCCGGTTACGACGGCTTTTCCCAGGGGATCCCTTCAGCCGTCGAACCATCAGATGAACGCCTGCTTCAGACGGTTCGGATTTTTCCTCATCTCATGGACGGCGAGGGACATTTTCTGGCACTTTTAAAAAAATGCGGGCCGGACACGCCAGGAGCAGAGGAAGGTACAGCGGCAGAGTATCCGCCGGCGGGCAGGAAAAACTCCCTTCCGGATGAACTTACAGAATTTCTCACGCTGATCAGCAGAGAGTTTGCGTCCGAAAGAATGGATATCCGGGCGGATAAAGTGTACTACATGCCGGAAGACCTGCCGCTTCTGAACGGTGTGCGTTTTCTCCGGACAGGACTTCTTCTCGGGGAGCTGAAGAAAAAAAGATTCGAGCCCAGCCAGGCGCTGGCAATGAACCTGAAAAAGAATGAATATAAAAAATGTATAGACCTTCCCGTTTCAGACGGCCGTGTCATCAAGTATCTGAAGGGTGAGACGCTGGATGTGTCTGATCTTGCCGCTCCGACAGAAAAAGGCTGGTATCTGTTCTGTGTGGACGGATATCCGCTTGGATTTGGAAAACTTGCCGGACAGACTCTGAAAAATAAATATCTTCCCGGATGGCGGTGGCAGTCATCATGAAGATCAGACTGGACAAATATCTCACCGACATGGGGACGGGGACAAGAAGTGAATTGAAAAAAGCGATCCGCTCAGGAAAAGCGTCGGTAAATGGAAGGATTGAAAAAAAGCCTGAGCGAAAAGTTGATACGGAGACAGACGAGGTTGTATTTCAGGGACAGCCGGTCCCTTATCTTGAATACGAATATTATATGCTGAACAAACCGGCCGGTGTGATATCCGCTGTGTCCGACCGGAATAATGATACAGTTGTCGGACTGATCCGGGAACGCAGACGGAATGATCTGGCTCCGGTAGGGAGACTGGACAAGGATACGGAAGGACTGCTCCTGATCACGAACGACGGAGCGCTCGCACATCGGCTGCTCTCACCTGCAAAACATGTGGATAAGGTTTATTTTGCAAAGATCAGCGGTCATGTGACCGAAGAGGATGTGCTTCTGTTCCGGCAGGGACTGGATATCGGCGACGGGAAACCGACACTGCCAGCCGAACTGACCATATGCTCATCCGGCGCTGTCTCTGAAATCCTTCTCACGATCCGGGAAGGACGCTTCCATCAGGTCAAGCGTATGTTTCACGCAGTCGGAAAAGAAGTCTGTTATCTGAAACGTCTGCGCATGGGTCCGCTTGTACTTGACAGCAACCTGAAACCCGGCGAATACCGCCGGCTGACAGAAGACGAGGTAAATGAATTATGCTCAACGGGAAAAAAGCTGTAATTTTCGATATGGACGGTTCTCTGGTGGATTCTATGTGGATCTGGCCGGAGGTGGACCGCATATTTATGGCGAAGTATGACCTGACGCCCCCGGACAGTTTCCATAAAGATATTGAAGGCATGAGTTATACGGAAACCGCGCGTTATTTTGTCGAGCGTTTCCATATGTCAAGGACTGTGGAGCAGGTCATGCAGGAATGGCGGGATATGACGATCCGTCTTTACGCCGAAAAAGTCTATCCGAAACCGGGAGCGGTTGCATTCCTGGATAAAATGAAACAGCATGGCGTGGCGCTCGGGATCGCTACCAGCAATGACCGGGCCATTGCCGATGCAGCCCTGAATGCACGCGGTCTGGCCCCGTATTTTAAATCTGTCCGGACTTCATGTGAGGTTTCGGCAGGAAAACCGGCTCCGGACGTTTATCTGAAAGTCGCGGATGACCTTTGCGTGGATCCGTCCGAGTGCCTGGTCTTTGAGGATGTTCCGAACGGCATCCTGGCCGGGAAAAACGCCGGCATGGAAGTATGCGCAGTAGATGATGATTTCTCCAGGCCGCTCGAGAACGAGAAGAAACGTCTTGCGGATTATTTTATCAGAGATTATAACGATATATTCAGACATACCTACGAAAGGTGCGGTCAGGACAAATGAAACGCAGTGATTTTTTACCCGTAAATAAAACTGATATGCTGGAGCGCGGATGGGATCAGGTTGATTTTGCCTATGTAACAGGAGACGCCTATGTGGATCATCCCTCATTCGGAACTGCTATTATAAGCCGTTTACTCGAGTCCCGCGGCTACCGGGTGGGGATCATTTCCCAGCCTGACTGGAAGAATCCGGAAAGTATCCGTGTATTCGGTGAACCCCGTCTGGGATTTCTCGTATCAGCAGGCAATATGGACTCTATGGTCAATCACTACAGCGTCTCGAAAAAACACAGGAAGACCGATGCATATACAGCCGGCGGAGAGATGGGAAAACGGCCGGATTACGCATGTGTTGTATATGGGAATCTGATCCGGCAGACATATAAAAAAACTCCGGTTATCCTGGGCGGGATCGAAGCCAGCCTGCGCAGACTGGCTCATTACGATTACTGGTCAGACCGGCTGAAGCGGTCCGTTCTCCTTGACTCCGGTGCGGATATCATTTCCTATGGGATGGGGGAGCGTTCCATTATCGAGATCGCCGATGCCCTGGATGCAGGTATACCTGTCAGCCAGCTGACATATATAGACGGCACTGTCGTTAAGATCAAAGACCGGGACAGCATCTATGACGCCGAATTTCTTCCGTCTTATGAAGAACTGAAGACAGATAAAAAGCTTTATGCGAAAAGTTTCTATACGCAGTATTGCAATACCGATGCCTTTAACGGAAAGCGCCTTGCCGAACCTTATTCCGGACATCTTTATATCGTTCAGAATCCTCCGTCCAGACCGTTGAGTACGGCGGAAATGGATGATGTATACGATCTGCCCTATACAAGGACATACCATCCGGATTATGAGGCAAAAGGCGGTGTTCCGGCCATTTCGGAGATCCGTTTCAGTCTGATCAGCAGCCGGGGCTGTTTCGGCGGCTGCAGCTTCTGTGCACTGACGTTTCATCAGGGGCGAATCGTTCAGGTCAGAAGCCATGACTCTCTGTTAAGGGAGGCCGGGATGATCACAAAAGAAAAGGATTTTAAAGGCTATATCCACGATGTGGGCGGACCGACCGCTAATTTCCGGCATCCATCCTGTACAAAGCAGATGGAGCGCGGCGTGTGCAGGGATCGGCAGTGCCTGTTTCCGGCGCCGTGCAGAAATCTGGATGCAGATCACAGCGACTATGTCAGCCTTCTGAGGAAATTGCGGGACATCCCGGGGGTAAAGAAAGTATTCATCCGCTCCGGCATCCGGTTCGATTATCTTCTTGCCGACCGCAGTCGTGATTTCTTACGCGAACTCTGCCAGTATCATGTGAGCGGACAGCTGAAAGTGGCTCCCGAGCATGTGGCCGCGCCGGTCCTGGCCCTTATGGGGAAGCCGGAACATAGGGTGTATGAACAGTTTACACAGGAATTCCGGAATATGAACCGAAAACTTGGAAAAGAGCAGTATCTTGTTCCTTATCTGATGTCTTCCCATCCCGGATCGACTCTGAAGGAAGCGGTCCGGCTGGCGGAATACTGCCGTGATCTCGGGTACATGCCGGAACAGGTCCAGGATTTTTATCCGACACCGTCTACGTTATCTACCTGTATGTACTACACCGGTCTTGATCCGCGTACGATGAAGAAGATATATGTGCCTGTAAGTCCTCATGAGAAAGCTATGCAGCGCGCATTGATCCAGTACCGCAAACCGGAATTATATGATCTGGTCCGCGAAGCGCTTACAAAGGCAGGTCGTACCGATCTGATCGGATACGGGCCGAAGTGTCTGATCCGTCCGCGGCATGACAGAAAAAAACACGCAACAGAAAAAGTTGTCAGAAAGAAAAAGACCATACGCAATATCCATAAAAAGAAATGAGGCAGACAGATGAAAATTGCAGTTGTGACCGGAGCGTCCTCCGGAATGGGAAGAGAATTTGTCCGGCAGATCAGCGCCCTGTACCCGGATCTGGATGAGATCTGGGTGTTTGCCAGAAGACAGGAACGGATGGAACGGCTCAGAGACAGATGCCATACGCCTCTCCGCATCTTTGCAGGAAACCTGCTCAAAAAGAAAATCTGCAAAGAATACGGCAAAGCACTAGAGGACAGCCGGCCTGACGTACGTATTCTCGTCAATGCCGCCGGTTTCGGAAGATCCGGCAGCTTCAGGGAAATCGCAGAAGCTGATAAAATGATCCAGACAGACATGGTCAGTCTGAACTGTACGGCGCTGACCCGGATGACAGAGCTTACCATTCCCTTTATGGGTAAAGGCGGACGGATCATCAATCTTGCATCCGCGGCCGGATTCTGTCCTCAGTGCGGCTTTGCAGTTTATGCGGCGACTAAAGCTTATGTACTCAGCCTGTCCCGCGCCCTGCATGCGGAGCTGCATCCGCGGGGGATCACTGTCACAGCCGTCTGTCCGGGCCCTGTGGATACTGAATTTTTCAGGACAAGCGGAGAACTTAAAGCACCGCTGAAAAAAAGGGTTATGGCAAAAGCGCCGGATGTCGTCCGAAATGCACTGAAAGACAGCCGGAGAAAAAAAGACGTATCGGTATACGGGATCCCCATGAAAACGGTCCGGCTCGGGGCCAGACTGATCCCGCACCGGTTTATCCTGCTGGCAGAACGGATATGCTGCCACAAATGCAAGTGATACAAGTGCAAGTGAGGAAACATTATGACCGAATATGTGATCGGCAGCAACGAAGCCGGTCAGCGGCTCGACAAATTTCTCGGGAAATATATGCCGCTGGCTCCGAAAAGCTTTTTTTATAAAATGCTGCGAAAAAAGAACATAACACTCAATGGGAAGAGAGCAGCAGGTTCAGAAAAACTTACGGAAGGAGATGCGATCCGTTTTTTCCTTTCGGATGAAACGATCTGTAAATTTTCTGCATGCAGCGAGAACATTTCCGGACCGGCAGGATCTGGCGAACCTATTTCTGCGGATGATCCGGATATCCTTTATGAAGACCAGAATACACTGTTTATAAACAAGCCGGCCGGCGTCCTTTCACAGAAAGCATCTGCAGATGATCTTTCCCTGGTAGAACAGCTGACGTCGTATCTGCTGAGATCCGGTCAGATCACCGGGAAAGATCTTCGGACATTCCATCCGGCTGTCTGCAACCGGCTGGACCGGAACACAAGCGGGATCGTAGCTGCCGGAAAGTCACTCGCAGCGCTGCAGGAATTAAGCGCTATATTCCGGGAACGAAGCCTTCACAAGTATTATCTGTGCCTGGTGTCGGGAAGGGTGGATAAAAGCGCGCGTATAACCGGATACATCGTCAAGGACAGCCGTACAAACCGGGTCAGGTTTTCGCAGACAGATACGCCCGGCTCGTCTAAGATCGAAACAGAGTACCGGCCGCTGTGTACCGGGGATCATGTTACTTTGCTGGAAGTCCGGCTAATCACGGGGAAAACCCATCAGATCCGCGCGCACCTTGCCTCCCAGGGGCATCCGATCATCGGGGATTATAAATACGGGATCCGTAAGATCAATGACCGGTACAGGGATGCATACGGACTTCGTTCACAGCTCCTGCACGCCGCACGGCTTGTCATCCCCCAAAACTGCACAGGCGTTCTGGCAGGACTGTCCGGGAAATTGATCTGTGCTCCGCTGCCTGATCTGTTCCGGAAAATCTGCGAAGAAGAACATATACGAAAGGATTTGCTGATATGGCCACGTGGAGTTCAAGAGGACTCAGAGGATCAACCCTGGAGGAGTTCGTAAACCAGACAAATGAGAGGTACACGGAGATGGGACTTGCCCTGATCCAGAAGATCCCTACACCGATCACCCCGGTAAAGATCGATCAGGAAAGCCGACACATCACCCTTGCATATTTTGACAGGATCAGTACGGTAGACTATATCGGTGCAGTACAGGGCATTCCGGTCTGCTTTGACGCAAAAGAATGCCGTCAGGACACATTTCCGCTGCAGAATATCCATGAACACCAGATGGATTTTATGGGTAAATTTGAGAAGCAGGGCGGGATCGCCTTCCTTTTGATCTATTTCAGTACCAGGGATGAACTTTATTATATGCGCTATGAGCAGATCCTGAAATTCTGGGAGCGGGGAAACAGCGGCGGCCGCAGGAGTTTCCGCTATGATGAACTGGAACCCGGATGGTTTATGAAACTGAAGCAGGGGTATTTTATTCCTTATCTGGACTTTATACAGAAGGATCTGGACTGCAGGGATGAATAACTCTTTTCCGTACAGGGATTGACAGAAGGTCAGAAAGTCCGTATAATTACATAGGAATTTAACGTATTAGCACATTAAAGTGAAAGAGGAGAGCATATGGAACAGAAACTTCATACTCCGGAAGGGGTACGTGATATCTACAGCAGAGAATGCGAAACCAAACTTGCACTTCAGAAGAAACTGAACACCGTGCTTCATCTGTACGGATATCAGGATATACAGACGCCCACGTTTGAATTTTACGATGTATTCCGCGAAGAGATCGGTTCCACATCTACACAGGAACTGTACAAGTTCTTCGACCGTGACGGCAATATACTGGCGCTTCGGCCGGATATCACTCCTTCGGTTGCCAGAGCAGCGGCGACATTGTTTGAAGGCGACGATTTCCCCATAAGGCTCTGCTATGCAGGCAATACCTTTATCAATCATTCCAGTTATCAGGGACGCCTCAAAGAGAATACACAGCTCGGAGCCGAACTGATCGGCCTGGACTCGATCGAAGCGGATGCAGAGATGATCGCGATGGTCGTAAACGGCCTGCGCGCAGTCGGACTGAGTGAATTCCAGGTCAGCATCGGTCATGTTGATTTTATCAGCAGCCTGCTAAAAGCGGCCGATCTTAACGAAGCTGAAAGCCTGGAGATCCGGTCCCTTATTACAAACCGGAACTATTTCGGCGTTGATGAACTTCTGGACAGCAGGGCGGTAAAAGGAAGCGTGAGAAAAGCATTCCGCACCCTCCCTGAACTTGTCGGTGGTCCGGAAGTACTGGAGCAGGCGTTAAGTGCAGTCCCTGATCTCAACGCGCAGATGGGAGTGAAACGGCTGCAGCAGATCTACCGTCTGCTGAAAATGTACGGGGCTGAGGATCACATTTCATTTGATCTGAGTATGAGCGGAAACTACGGATATTATTCCGGCATTATTTTCCGCGCGTATACATACGGAACCGGAGATGCGGTCGTACGGGGAGGCCGTTATGACCATCTGCTGGAAAAATTCGGGAAAAACACGCCGTCGATCGGTTTTGCAGTCATTATCGATGAACTGATGAGCGCACTTTCCCGTCAGAAGATCCGCACAGAGGCCGCCCACCGGAATCTGATCGTATATACAGAAGCGACGGAAGAGCAGGCGATTGCCATGGCACGTTCTTTCCGTGACAAAGGACGCAACATTGAACTCCTCAAAAGGACAGCGGAAGAGGAGCGGAGCAGATATGAAGAGTACGCCCGAAGAAAAGGCACGACTGTCCTTCTGTTCCTGACTGATAATGGAAAGATCGAAATGAAGAATCTGCGGACCGGCGAGGAACGTCTCGCAGATCTCAACATGACGGATTAAAGGAGTATGACTTATGAGATATCTGACATTTGCCCTGACAAAGGGGCGGCTTGCCAGCAGGACGCTTGATATGCTCGAGCGTCTTGGCATAACCTGTGAAGAAATGAAAGATAAAAATTCCAGGAAACTGATTTTCACGAACGAGGAGCTGAAGCTGAAGTTTTTCCTGGCAAAGGGTCCGGATGTACCCACTTATGTAGAATACGGAGCAGCCGATATCGGTGTAGTGGGAAAAGATACGATCATCGAGGAAGGCCGTAAAGTCCATGAAGTCCTCGATCTGGGATTTGGCAGCTGCCGGATGTGTGTCTGCGGATATGAAAGCGCCGCGGAACTCCTTCAGCATCATGAACTGATCCGTGTGGCTACCAAATATCCGAAGATCGCCAAGGACTATTTCTATAATAAAAAACACCAGACTGTTGAGATCATTAAAATGAACGGTTCCATTGAACTGGCTCCCATTGTCGGATTGTCGGAAGTGATCGTGGATATCGTGGAGACCGGGTCCACGCTGAAAGAGAACGGACTGGTCGTTCTTGAGGAGGTCTGTCCGCTCTCGGCGCGCATGATCGTCAACCCGGTCAGCATGCGCATGGAGAACGACCGGATCAAAAAACTGATCACCGATCTGCGGACACTCATACGCAGCGATCAGGAACAGTAAATGCAGGAGGTTAAATATGCGAATTGAAAAACTGGATCAGGATACCAGACAGGATCTGCTTGAGAAGCTTCTGAAGCGAAGTCCGAACAGCTACGGGAAGTATGAAGACAATGTGCGGGAGATCCTGGATGCCGTGAAAGAGCGGCGCGATCAGGCGCTTTTTGAATATACGGAAAAGTTTGACGGCGCGCACATTACATCGGACAATATCCGTGTCACGGAAGAGGAAATAAAAGAAGCATATGATCAGGTGGATCCGGAACTGGTAGAGATTATACGGAAATCACTTCACAATATACGCACTTATCATGAAAAGCAGCGACAGTACAGCTGGTTTGACAGCAAGCCGGACGGTACGATCCTTGGGCAGAAAATAACACCGCTTGCCCGTGTCGGCGTATATGTTCCGGGCGGAAAAGCTGCCTATCCATCCTCTGTGCTAATGAATATCGTACCGGCAAAGGTGGCCGGCGTGGATGAAATCATCATGGCGACTCCGCCAGGAAAAGATGGAAGAGTTACAGCCACTACGTTGGTCGCTGCCAATGAAGCCGGAGCAGACCGCATTTACAAGGCAGGAGGAGCACAGGCCATTGCAGCGATGGCATACGGCACTGAAAGCATTCCAAAGGTAGATAAGATCGTCGGACCGGGCAACATTTATGTGGCACTGGCAAAAAAATCCGTATACGGACATGTCAGTATTGATTCTGTTGCCGGGCCAAGCGAGATCCTTGTCCTGGCAGACGAGACAGCCAATCCGCGCTATGTAGCGGCTGACCTGCTCTCACAGGCGGAACATGACGAACTGGCCAGCGCGATCCTTGTTACAACCAGCATGAAGCTGGCACAGGATGTATCCGACTGGACAGACCGCTTTATCGGTGAGCTTTCAAGGGGGGAGATCATTCAGAAATCCCTGGATAATTACGGCCACATCCTGGTTGCGGATACGCTTGAAGAGGCCATTGACGCAGCAAATGAAATCGCATCCGAACATATGGAGATCGTGACCGCCAATCCCTTTGAGGTTATGACAAAGATCCGAAATGCCGGGGCCATTTTTATCGGCGAATATTCCAGCGAGCCGTTGGGAGATTATTTTGCCGGACCAAACCATGTGCTCCCGACCAACGGAACGGCAAAATTCTTTTCACCGCTGTCCGTTGACGATTTCATTAAAAAATCCAGCATTATTTCCTATTCCAGGAATGCACTGGAGAAGATCCACACAGATATCGAAACATTCGCTGAGGCAGAACATCTGACTGCACATGCGAATTCCATTAAAGTCCGTTTTGACGGCAGGGACTGAAGGAGAACAATATGGAAAAACGAACTGCATCCTGTACAAGGAAAACAAAAGAGACAGATATATCACTGGATTTTACACTCGATGGATCCGGGCAGACCGAGATTGATACCGGCATACCGTTCTTCGATCATATGCTTGACGGATTTGCCCGACACGGACTTTTTGATCTGAAGCTTAAAGTCAGTGGAGATCTGGATGTAGACAGCCATCACACGGTCGAAGATGTCGGCATCGTACTTGGTCAGGCTGTCCGCGAGGCGCTGGGTTCCAAGTCCGGGATCCGCAGATACGGTTATTTTATCCTTCCTATGGATGAGACGCTGGCGCTGTCCACCATTGATCTTTCCGGACGGCCGTACCTGAAATACAATGCAGAATTTACGGTGCCGAAACTCGGGACTCTGGATACGGAAATGATCCGTGAATTTTTCTATGCCGTTTCCTACAGTTCCGGGATGAACCTGCACCTGAAGATCATGGAGCCGGGCAATAACCATCACATGGCCGAAGCGCTTTTTAAAGCGTTCGGAAAGGCCCTGGACATGGCTTCATCAGAGGAACCGCGCATCAGAGATGTATGGTCGACCAAAGGCACTCTGTAATATATGATATAAATGTAATACGGAACTTAAACGAAAAGGAGATCTGACATACCATGAGTTATAAAAGACTGACCCCATGCATCTTTATCGATCACGGGAAGGCCGCAAAATGGTTTGACGACAGTACAGTGCTTTCAGATGACGTCGTGGCGCTGGCAAAACAATACTGTGACCGCGGCGCTGACGAGCTGATCGTCTTTGACCTTTCCACATCCGATGAAGAACATGACGAGGCAATCGACCTGATCAAAAAAATAAACCGGGTGATCAGTATTCCAATGATCGCCGGCGGCAATATACGGCGTGCGGAGGATGTAAAGAAGATCCTCTATGCCGGCGCCAAACGTGCGATCCTCAACTTTTCCAAACCGCTGTCCATTGATCTGATACAGGAGGTATCCACAAGATTCGGAAAAGAAAGGATCGCGGTATCACTGAATGATTTTGACACACTCTTCAAACAGCAGCACCTGATCGAAGAGTACAGTACGGAAATTGTATTTATGCACCGGCTTGATCTGAATTCAGTCATGAATATTACAGAGCTTCCATGCGTGGTCCTTACAGACACCATGGAGCAGAGCGAGATCCTCCGCATCCTGAAATGTGACAGTATTAAAGGGGTGTCCGGTTTATTTATAAGCGATCTCAATATGGACTTTAATGAATTCAAAGATATCTGTATGGATGCCGGGATCCAGATGACTTCCTTTGAAAGCATCCTCGATTTTTCAGAATTCAAGCTGAATTCCAACGGACTTATCCCGGTTGTCGTACAGGATTATAAGACAAACGAAGTCCTGATGATGGCCTATATGAACGAGGAAGCGTTTGACAATACAGTGAAAACCGGGCGCATGACATATTTCAGCAGAAGCCGGCAGTGCCAGTGGGTAAAAGGAGAAACATCCGGTCATTATCAGTATGTTAAATCTCTTTCCATTGACTGTGATAAAGATACGATCCTGGCAAAGGTCGAACAGATCGGCGCAGCCTGTCATACCGGCAACCGTTCCTGTTTCTATACAACGATCGTCGGGGCGGACTACGATGCCAAAAATCCTCTGCAGGTATTTGAGTCTGTCTATAATACGATCCTCGACCGGCGGGAAAATCCGAAAGAAGGCTCATATACAAATTATCTCTTTGAGAAGGGAATCGATAAGATCCTCAAAAAAGTGGGAGAGGAGGCGACGGAAATCGTCATCGCCGCCAAGAATCCGAATCCTGAGGAAATCAAATACGAGATCTCCGATTTCCTGTATCATGCCATGGTGCTTATGGTAGAGCGCGGCGTTACCTGGGAAGATATTATCAATGAACTGGCGGACAGATAATGAAAATATGTTCTGAAAGATAACAAAAGGACATAGGCTGTTTTAAGAACAGCTTATGTCCTTTTTTCTGACAGGAACGGATCAGGTGTAATTATGAATGAACAGGAAATACGCAGAAAGGAACTACTGCGGCAGACAAGAAAACTCTATGATGAAAGGCAGGAGATACCGGCTGTCCACCCGCGCTACAGTGGAGCATACAACAGTCTGTACGGAAGAAGAGAAGATGAGCAGACAACCGGAGGAAGCTTCCGTCTCAGAGCTTTGATCGCTGTCCTCTGTGCTGCCTGCTACATATATATAGATGAGAATCAGATCAATATCGCTGATATCAACAGTATATCGATCACAGAAGAAATCGAAAGAGAGCTGATCAGTCCGGAATGGTAGGAACCGCATCAGCCGGGATCGGGCAGACATATCCTGAAGCAGTGTTCTTTTCAAATTCAGCGCGCGCCTCTTTCAGGATTTCCGGTTCCATGAACAGTTCGGAAACAGATGCTGCGATGACCTTGGCTGCGCAGACGGCTGCCTTTCTGCCGATCGAAGAACCTGCGCTGGAAACATTCTGCCAGCTGTGCCCGGGGCATCCGTTCGGCCATGATGCCACATGGATCTGTGCCGTAGGAGTGAGCCAGCTTACATCTCCTACATCCGTGGAGCCAGCAATGAAGGCAGGGCCCTGATACAGCGGACAGAGAAAGCTGTTCATTGCATGACCGGCCTGTTTTTGCATCTCGGCGACACGCTCGCGAATAGCCGGGTCATTTTCAGCTCCCGCACCAGGGATATGGGAATTTCCTTCATAGGTTGTGGAAAGCCGATCGGCATAATCCAGTTCTTCCGCCGTATATTCCGGCACACCGATTTCTTTAAAATTCCGGTAAAGCACTTTTTCAAGTGTATGGCAGCTCACCGTATCGGCTGTCCCGTCAATGAATTTACGTTCCAGAACCGTATCTGTCATCATTGCAGCTCCGTCCGCGATCCGGTCTACCCTGGCCTGGAGCTCCACAGCTTCCGCAACATGATTCGAGCGCACCATGTAAAGCACGCTTGCCTTTGGCTGTACTACATTCGGACTTACTCCGCCGGCGTCCGTAATGGCGTAGTGTATCCGTGCACGGTCACTCATATGTTCACGAAGGAACTGAACACCGATATTCATTAATTCAACAGCGTCCAGAGCGCTTCTTCCCATTTCCGGTTCTTCGGCCGCATGCGAAGCAATGCCGGTAAATTTATACTGGGTCTGAATGCATGAATTAGACGAGCCGGTACGGACTTCGTTTACATCCTCCGGATGCCATGAAAACGCAGCGTCCAGAGAATTCCAGATGCCGTCTCTTGCCATGAACGCTTTCGCGGCGCCGCCTTCCTCCCCGGGACATCCATAGAGGATAACCGTACCCGGAAGCCCGGTTTTATCCAGAAATGCTTTTACTCCCAGTGCCGCACCGAAGGAACCGGCGCCGAGAAGGTTATGTCCGCAGCCATGTCCGCAGCCTCCGGATACGATTTCTTTCTGTTCCAGGGCTCCTGCCTCCTGCGAAAGTCCCGAAAGGGCGTCATACTCTGCAAGGATTCCGATCCTGGGGCTGCCGTTTCCAAAGCTTGCTGAGAAAGCGGTCCGGATCCCGCATATTCCCTTTTCGACGAGAAATCCTTCCTGTTCAAGGATACGGCAGTAGTAGTCTGCAGCCTGATCCTCCTGCAGCGAAAGCTCCGGATGGCTCCAGATCTGATCCGCAGCCTGACAGATCAGATCCTTTTTTGCTTCAACCGCGTCAACTGCGGTCTGTTTTTCATATGTCATTTCCTGATCCTCCTGTATCATTCTGTATCATCTTTTACAAAAGAAGATCCCGAAAGAATGCTCTTTCGGGATCCGGGGTTATAACACTTTTGAAAGGAAATCCTGAAGTCTGGGATGCTGGGGATGATCGAAGAGTTCCTTCGGGTCCCCCTGTTCCAGCAGCCTGCCGTCTGCCATGAAAAGCAAACGGTTGCCGACTTCTCTTGCAAATCCCATTTCATGAGTCACAACAACCATCGTCATTCCCTCTTCGGCAAGCTCACGCATAACATCAAGCACTTCACCGACCATTTCCGGATCGAGAGCGGAAGTCGGCTCGTCAAAGAGCATCACTTCCGGTTCCATTGCCAGAGCTCTAACGATCGCGACACGCTGTTTCTGTCCGCCGGAAAGCTGGATCGGGTAGGAGTCGGCCCTGTCTTCCAGACCGACACGCTTCAGAAGCTCCATGGCTTTTCTTTCGGCTTCCTCTTTGGAGATCCCCTTGACTTTCATGGGAGCAAGCGTCATATTTTCGAGGATGGTCTTGTGCGGAAAAAGATTAAAGTGCTGGAAAACCATTCCCATTTTCTGACGAAGCTCATCGATGTTCAGTTTGACCGTTTTTCCGTCCGCATCCTTATATTTTTTCCGGGTAATATCTGTCCCCTGAAAAACAATGGATCCTCCTGTAGGTTCTTCCAGAAGATTCAGGCTGCGGAGAAATGTTGATTTTCCGGAACCTGACGGTCCTATTACAGCGATCACGTCCCCTTTGTTGATATCCACGGTAACTCCGTCAAGAGCTTTGATCGCGCCGCCCTTATAGTACTTTTTCAGATCAGTGACCCTGATCATTCTATCTCCTGTCTCCACGGCTCATCCTCCTTTCTATATAGGCGATAATCTTGGAGGTGGGGAAGCAGAGACAGAAATAAATTGCTGTCGCCACCAGCAGCGGTTCAACAATGACATAGGCTGAACCTTTTACTACATTGACTGCTGACATGATATCCTGAACACCGATCGTATAGGTTACCGCTGACTCCTTTATGATCACGACAAATTCGTTTGCGATCGCAGGAAGAATATTTTTGATCGCCTGGGGAAGGATAATGTATCGCATATTCTGCCCCTGTGAGAGTCCGAGAGACCGGGCAGCCTCCGTCTGGCCGGAATCAATGGACTGGATGCCGGAGCGGATGATCTCACACAGATAAGCGCCGGAATTCATCCCGAGGGCAACTACACCCGGGAAGAACCTTTCAAACCGGATAAATCCAAACAGCTGAAAGCTGGGCAGGTCTATGATGCCGAACACACCGTAATAAATGATGAAAATCTGCACCAGCACAGGAGTGGACCGAATAATCTCAACATATGCGGTCGCAATGAAGGCCAGCGGATTAAAACGGCTGAGCACGGCAAGCGTTCCCTGTTCTCTCTGATGTCCGTCCGCATCGATCCCGAGGAATCGGAGCGGACGGAGATTTGACATACGCATCAGCGCAAGGATAAGCGCAAGACAGAAGCCGATCACAACGGTAAACAGTGCCAGAAAGATCGTTACAAGAGTACCCTGCCAGAACATTTCGGCATACGGTGTGATCAGTGAAAAATTTTTAAGCTGTATCATGGGAATCTCCTTTCAGGGATCAGCAGGATATTACTGTATATTTCCCGCGTCGTCAAGAAGTCCTTCATAGGTCTGGCCTGCAGCAAGTTCGTTAGCTTCTGCAACAAACTGATCCATGCTGCCGTCCTCGACAGCCGCCGCGATCGCTTCATTAACCGCATCAAGCAGAGGCTGATTATCTTTTACAACACCGATAGCGGAACCGGTCACATCCGTCTCCACATCCAGGACGATCTGAAGATCCGGGTAGTTTTTCTGATAGCTTTCTGCGATCGCTGTCTCCATAAAAGCAGCGTCCAGTGTACCTGCAACAAGTTCAGAAACGATATCCGTCACCTTGGGAAGAGAAATGATATCCGCATCCGGTGTATTCTCATTTGCGAGATCAAACTGAAGTGAAGCGATCTGTGCTCCGACCTGCACGTCCGGATCATTCAGTGCATCAAAGGATGTAAATTTGTCTGCATTTTCTTTGGTTGTTACGACAGACTGTTCTCCGTCATAGTAAATATCTGAGAAATCCATAATGTTTTCACGTTTCTCATCCGGTGCGAGTCCGGCCATTCCGAGATCAACGGATTTTGTCTGAAGTTCGCTGAGCACACCGTCAAAGTCAACTGTAATGATCTCCAGTTCCAGTCCCATATAATCTGCAATATACTGTGCAAGAGCAAGGTCAAATCCTGCCAGTGTCGGATTTCCTTCCTCATCGATCGCATAGAACTCATACGGTGCGTAATCCGGACTTGTGGCAACTGTCAGCTTGCCTTCTGCCACAGTCTCGATCGCTGCCGCATCTCCTGCATCGTCTGCGGATGCGTCATCCGTTGTCTCTGCAGAGCTGTCAGATGCTGTATCATCGCTTCCGCCTCCGCATGCCGCAAGTGACATTACCATGCATCCTGCAAGTAATGCTGCCAATACTTTCTTTTTCATAATATGTTCCTCCTTATTTCTGAATAAATATGTAGTTAAAACTCATATTTATTAATCATACTCCATTTAGTCAAATTAATCAATACATAATACATATTAATGGTAAAAAAAGTGTTAGAAAGATTTGCCACAATGACTGGATTCGTGTATACTAGGCATTGTTTAAATCCAATTTTGATCAGAATCAGGAGTTATTTATGCGAAAGCTGGCATTGAATGATGACATATTATTAAATATCGAGAAGCCTGCCCGTTACATCGGCGGCGAAGTTAATTCTGTGATGAAGGATAAAGACGAAGTGGATATCCGTTTCGCCATGTGCTTCCCGGACGTCTACGAGATCGGCATGTCCCATCTGGGCATCCAGATCCTCTATGACATGTTCAACCGCAGGGAGGATACCTGGTGTGAACGTGTCTATTCTCCGTGGCTGGATCTGGACAAAGTGATGCGCATGAAGAAGATCCCGCTCTTTGCGCTGGAATCCCAGGACCCGGTCCGGGACTTTGATTTTCTCGGCATTACGATCCAGTTCGAGATGTGCTACACGAATATCCTTCAGATCCTGGACTTAAGCCATATCCCGCTCCATGCTGCAGACCGGACGGAAGCGGACCCCATCGTCATCGGCGGCGGGCCCTGCGCTTACAATCCTGAACCGCTGGCGGAATTTTTCGATATCTTCTATATCGGAGAGGGAGAGACGGTTTACGATGAACTTCTCAACACATATAAAGTATGGAAGAAGTACGGCGGTTCTAGACAGGATTTTCTCAGGCAGGCCGCCCGGATCGAAGGACTCTATGTCCCGCGGTTTTATGATGTGACATACAATGGGGACGGTACGATTGCCGCATTTACATCGAATGATCCGTGTGCGCCTTCAAAAGTGCGCAAGCAGGTGGTCATGGACGTGACCGATACACCGTATCCCATGAAGCCGGTCGTCCCATATATTAAAGCGACCCAGGACCGGGTTGTCCTGGAGATCCAGCGGGGATGCATCCGCGGCTGCCGGTTCTGCCAGGCGGGGATGATCTACCGTCCGACACGGGAGCGAAGCGTGGAGACGCTGAAAGAATATGCCCGCACTATGCTTAAGAATACGGGACATGAAGAGATTTCCTTAAGTTCCTTAAGCTCCAGCGACTATTCAAAGCTGAACGAACTTGTAACATTTCTCATCAAAGAATTTAAAGATAAAGGGATCAATATTTCCCTTCCTTCCCTGCGTATCGATGCCTTCTCTCTGGATGTCATGAGCAAGGTTCAGGATATCCGCAAGAGCAGCCTGACTTTCGCTCCGGAGGCCGGCTCCCAGCGGATGCGGGATGTGATCAACAAAGGTTTGACTGAAGAAGAGATCCTGACGGGCGCAGGACAGGCCTTTGAAGGCGGCTGGACCAAGGTCAAACTCTACTTCATGCTGGGACTCCCAACAGAGACGGAAGAGGATATGAAAGAGATCGCGCGCCTGTCCGACCGGGTGGCACGCAGATATTACGAGATCCCGAAGGAAGACCGGCACGGAAAATGCCAGATCACAGCCAGTTCCTCTTTCTTCGTGCCCAAACCGTTCACCCCGTTCCAGTGGGCGTCCATGTATCCGGCGGAAGAATATGACCGGCGGGCCCATCTGGTCAATGACGAGTTCCGCGAGCAGCTGAACCGGAAGAGCCTGAAGTATAACTGGCACGACGCCCAAGGCACGGTGCTGGAAGGCGTCATGGCCCGGGGAGACAGGAGAGTAGGTAAAGTGATCGAAGAGGCCTACCGCCTGGGCTGCCTCTTTGATTCCTGGACGGAAGCTTTCCGTTATGACCTGTGGATGCAGGCTTTTGACAACACCTGTGTGGATATCGCTTTTTATAATGAGCGTGTACGTGGAAAAGACGAGATCTTCCCCTGGGATTTTATCGATATCGGCGTGAGCCGTTCCTTCCTCCGCCGGGAATGGGAACGGGCAATGAATGAAACCGTAACCCCGAACTGCCGGGAGAAATGTTCCGGCTGTGGAGCTGCGGGATTCGGAGGAGGTGTCTGTGTTGAAGGCAAGAATTAAATTCAGAAAATATGGGGTCCTTCGCTTTATCGGACATCTGGACGTGATGCGGTATTTCCAGAAAGTGATGCGCCGGGCTGATATTCCGATCGCATTTACCGGAGGATACAGTCCGCATATGATCATGTCCTTTGCAAGTCCTCTTGGGATCGGCCTGGAAAGCGAGGGGGAGTATCTGGATATCGAACTGACAGAACCGGTTGAAAGCCGGGAAGCTGTGCGCAGGATGAATGAAGCCGGAGTGGACGGGATCGAGGTGGTCTCCCTGCGGCAGATCGCGGAGGAGAAGAAGATGACCGGCATGACCATCCTTGCTGCGGCCGATTATCTGATCATTCCCGCCGTTTACGCAGAACAGAAAGACATGAGGCGGATGCTTCCGGAAGACTGGCAGCTCCGTTTTCGCGCATTTACCGGACAGGATGAGATCCGCGTCGTCAAACAGACCAAGCGCAGCGAGCGTGAAGTTAATCTGCGTCCGCTTATCTACCATTGGGAATTCCGCGGAGATAATATTTACATGAAGCTTGCCGCCGGCAGCACTGAAAATCTCAAGCCGGATCTGGTCATGGATGCGTTTCTGAAGACGATCTTAACCGATGCTGATGAAGCATCCTGTTATTTTACTTACCGCAGACTGGAAATGTATGCCGATGTGGGAGAGGACGGCGAACGAAAACTTGTAACCCTGGAATCACTCGGAGAAGAGATTTGAGACGAAAAATTCTGATCGAAAAAAGAGACAACCGGATAAGGACTTATTTCTGTGAGGACGGTGAAATTGTGGAAATCCACAGCACTGCAGCCTCCGGAAACAGAGAAGACCGCCATCGCCTCGGCGACATTTATATCGGACGGGTAAGCAATATCGTGCCCAATATCGGTGCTGCATTTATAGAAATCGAAAAGGGCATCAACTGCTACTATGACATGAAAGATGCGGCCCATGCGATCTTTACACACAAGTCAGGGAAAAAAGCACTTTGCATCGGTGATGAACTGGTCGTACAGATCAGCCGTGAAGCGGTTAAAAGCAAAGCACCGACTGTCACCGGCAATTTAAGCTTTACCGGGCGGTATGCGGTCCTGACCCATGGGAATACAAGGATAGGAGTGTCTTCCAAGATCCCGAAAGCCATGCGCGAAGAATTTAAAAAAGAATTCGCCAGCCTGGAAAATGACGCATACGGCATTATTATCCGGACGAACGCCAAAGACGCGCCGCTGAAGGATATTAAAAAAGAGATTGCATTACTGCAGGAAGAATACACCGGTCTTGTCCGAATGGCTGCCACACGTACGTGTTTCTCCTGTCTGAAATCTGCTCTGCCGTCTTATATCGCAGATCTTAAAAACGTTTATATGGAAGGTATGGAGTCGATCATCGTTGGGGACAAAGATTTGTATACACGTATTCATCTTTATTTTCAGGCTGAACTTCCGGAATATACAGATCTTCTGGAACTGTATGATAATCCTGAGTTTCCTCTGGACAAACTGTACAGCACGCAGACGATCCTTGACAGGGCATTAAATGAGCGTGCATGGCTGAAAACCGGAGGCTATCTGATCATTCAGCCGACGGAAGCGCTTACCGTTATCGATGTAAATTCCGGAAAAGCTGCGGCTAAGGCCCGCGCAAAAGCAGATATCGAGGCTGGCACCCTAAAGGTAAATCTGGAAGCTGCCAGAGAAGCAGCCCGTCAGATCCGGCTGCGCAACCTGTCCGGCATCATCCTGGTTGATTTTATCAATCTTTCAGAAGAAACAAGCACGACAAAACTTCTCAGCGAATTCCGGCATTGTCTGTCCCGTGATCCGATCCAGACGACACTGGTGGATATGACCGCGCTCGGACTGGTGGAAGTCACACGAAAAAAAGTCAGAAAGCCTCTGTATGAAGAGGAAAAAAACTGATTTTTCCGTTTACAACCGGCCTGCATAGGGTTATAATGTTCGCGGCGCTTTATTTTCCGCGCACGATGCTTTAATTTTGAAATATACATTTGGAGGAATAAATATAATGAAGAAAGTAGTGAAGTTCGGAGGAAGTTCTCTGGCAAACGCAGAACAGTTTAAAAAGGTCGGCGCGATCATCAGAGAAGAGGAGTCGAGACGGTACGTTGTTCCGTCCGCACCCGGGAAGCGGTTCTCCGGGGACACGAAAGTAACGGATATGCTTTATGCCTGTTATGAGAGCGCTGTCAGCGGAAAGGACTTTTCCGGACAGCTTGCGCAGATCCAAGAACGCTACCAGGAGATCATCGACGGACTGAACCTTACATTTTCACTTGACAGTGATTTTGAAAAGATCTATAAAGATTTTTCCAGTCTGGCCGGTGAAGACTACGCGGCATCACGCGGTGAATTCCTGAACGGAAAGGTCATGGCTGCGTATCTTTCTTTTGATTTTATCGATGCAGCTGAAGTCGTACGTTTTAACGACGACGGTTCCTTTAACGCTGAGGTGACGAACCGACTTCTTTCAGAACGCCTGAAAGACAAGCCTAATGCTGTGATCCCCGGATTCTACGGCGCAAAAGAAAACGGAGAGGTTGTAACATTTTCCCGCGGCGGATCCGACATTACCGGTTCTCTTGTGGCTCTTGCCGTAAAAGCAGATCTCTATGAGAACTGGACAGACGTGTCAGGATTCCTTATCGCCGATCCCAGGATCGTTAAAAAGCCGAAATCGATCGAAACCATTACTTACAAAGAACTGCGCGAGCTCTCCTATATGGGCGCCAGCGTACTGCATGAGGATGCGATCTTCCCGGTACGTAAAGCAGGGATTCCGATCAACATAAGAAATACCAACCGACCGGAAGACAAGGGAACACTGATCGTGGAGAGCACCTGCCGCCAGCCGAAATATACGATTACCGGCATCGCCGGAACAGACGGATTTGTTGCAGTTACAGTTGAAAAGGCAATGATGAACTCTGAAGTCGGATTCTGCCGCAAAGTCCTGCAGATTTTCGAGGATAACGGCGTATCCATTGAACACATGCCTTCAGGCATCGACACGATGTCAATCCTTGTTAATAAAGACGTTTTTGAAGAGAAAGAGCAGAAGATCCTGGCTGACATCAACGATACCGTACACCCGGATCATGTGGAACTTGATTCCGGTCTGGCGCTGATCGCTGTCGTGGGACGTGGTATGAAGTCCACAAGAGGAACTGCCGGAAGGATTTTCTCAGCACTTGCACATGCCCATATCAACGTCAAGATGATTGACCAGGGTTCCAGCGAGCTCAATATTATAATCGGTGTGCGGCATGAAGATTTCAAAGATGCGATCCGCGCGCTGTATGAGATTTTCGTACTGACTCAGATCTGACACTGATATGCTGATACATGACACGGGAGGACGATAAACATGAACATCCTGTTCTTTTTAAAGCCAAAGAGCGAAGTAGCCTATGTCTACGATTATGGCACGCTCCGCCAGGTCCTGGAGACAATGGAATACCATAAATACGCCTGCATCCCGATGCTGAACAAAGCGGGAGAATATGTCGGAACGATCACGGAGGGCGATCTGCTCTGGGGGATCAAACGCTATGCCGACTTTGATATGAAAAAAGCAGAGAACATATTTATCAGGGATTTCCCGCGAAAAGTTGATTATGCTCCCGTATACGTGAATTCTAACATGGAGGATCTGCTCCGAAAGTCCATGAACCAGAACTTCGTGCCTGTCGTGGACGATGAACGAAAATTCATCGGGATCGTAACAAGGAAAAGCATTATTGAATACTGCTACGATAAAATTAAAAATATACCGGAAAACTGTTGACGCAGGAAAAACACATATGCTATACTACAACAGTATGCCGCACAGCGAGGTTTTTAAAGTTCTGCAGGAATGCAGACACCACAGCTGGCGAGTAATGTTTATAGGAGGTGCTATATGTACGCGATTATAGCAACAGGTGGCAAACAGTACAAAGTAGCTGAGGGCGATGTCATCAGAGTAGAAAAACTCGGTGTCGGAGCAGGCGAAACTTACACATTTGATCAGGTGCTTGCAGTAAACAACGACAAGCTGGTCATTGGTAATCCGACTGTTGAAGGTGCTACGGTTACAGCTTCTGTGATCGGCGACGGAAAAGCAAAGAAAGTTGTCGTTTACAAGTACAAGAGAAAAACCGGCTACCACAAGAAAAACGGTCACAGACAGCAGTACACGGCTGTAAAGATCGACAAGATCAATGCTTAAATCTGATCAATGGTTAAAGTAACGATTTATAAGACCAGCAGGCACGGATATACAGGATTTGACCTTGACGGACATGCGGAATATGATGATCCAGGACAGGATATCGTCTGCGCGGCAGTCTCCGCACTGGTCATCAATACGGTCAACTCCATAGAACGTTTTACTGATGATGAAACAAATTGTATTTCAGATGAAGAATCCGGCAGGATCGAATTCCGGTTCCGTCAGATCCCTTCACATGATGCCTCGCTTTTGCTGGATTCCATGGTTCTCGGTCTGGAACAGATAGAAGACAGCAGTGATTATGAACCATACATTGACATTATTTTCAAGGAGGTGTAAGAACCATGATGAAAATGAATCTTCAGTTCTTTGCTCACAAAAAGGGAGTTGGTTCTACAAAGAACGGACGTGATTCCGAGTCTAAGAGACTGGGCGCGAAAAGAGCAGACGGACAGTTTGTAAAAGCCGGAAATATCCTCTACAGACAGCGCGGCACAAAGATCCATCCGGGTGTGAATGTCGGACGCGGCGGAGATGATACTCTGTTTGCACTGGTAGACGGTATCGTCAGATACGAAAGAAAAGGAAGAGATAAGAAACAGGTTTCTATCTATCCGGCAGCTGAGTAAACGCAGTCAAGTCAGGCCCCAGACCTTTACGGTCCGGGGCTTTTGTAACATTATTGATGATTCAGCATGAGAATGAGAAAAGGAGACAGTATGTTCGCTGACAGAGCAAAAATATTCATCAGATCCGGTAAAGGCGGCGATGGCCACTGCAGTTTCCGAAGAGAACTGTATGTTCCGAACGGAGGTCCCGACGGCGGCGACGGCGGAAGAGGAGGCGACCTGATCTTTGAAGTTGATGAAGGTCTTAATACCCTGTCAGACTACCGGCACAGACGCAAATACGCAGCCGGGGACGGAGAACCCGGAGGCAAACGCCGCTGTCACGGTAAGGACGGTACAGATCTGGTCCTCTATGTTCCGGAAGGCACCGTGATCAAAGAGGCCTCATCCGGGAAAGTCATCGCAGATATGTCCGGCAGCAACCGCCGGCAGGTCGTACTGAAGGGCGGTAAAGGCGGACTTGGCAACCAGCATTTTGCGACCGCCACCATGCAGGTGCCGAAATATGCCCAGCCCGGCCAGCCGGCCCGTGAACTGGAAGTGTGTCTGGAACTGAAAGTGATCGCAGACGTAGGTCTGATCGGTTTTCCAAATGTAGGTAAATCAACACTTCTTTCCAGAGTGACAAACGCCGATCCCAAAATCGCCAACTATCATTTCACTACGCTGACGCCTAATCTTGGCGTAGTTGATCTTGAAGGGGCAAAGGGATTTGTTATGGCTGACATCCCCGGACTGATCGAAGGCGCTTCCGAAGGAGTCGGACTGGGACACGAGTTTCTGCGCCATATCGAGCGCACGAAGCTTATGATCAATGTGGTAGATGCGGCGGGAAGTGAAGGGCGCGATCCGGTCGACGACATCCACAAGATCAATGCAGAGCTCGAGGCATATAATCCGGAGATTGCCAAAAGGCCTCAGGTGATCGCCGCCAATAAGACAGATCTCATCTATGATCCGGAGGATGATCCGATAGAACGTCTGAAAAAAGAATTTGAACCGGAAGGGATCCCTGTATTCCCAATCTCAGGTGCAACCGGGAAAGGGGTATCGGAACTTCTTTACTACGTAAGCAGACGGCTTGAGGACATGGACCAGACACCGGTTGTATTTGAGCAGGAATATTTCCCTGAAGATGAACTGATCTACGAGGAACTTCCGTATACCGTTTCTGTGGAAGATGGTGTGTATATCGTAGAAGGACCGAAGATAGAAAAGATGCTCGGATACACGAATCTGGATTCAGAAAAAGGATTTGCCTTTTTTCAGAAATTCCTTAAGGAGACCGGCATCCTGGATGAATTGGAGAACAAGGGGATCCAGGAAGGAGATACTGTTAAAATGTACGGTCTGCAGTTTGATTACTACAAATAGCAGAACGTTTTGAAGCAGACAGAAGGAGAGAATTATGACCACCAAACAGAGAGCTTATCTGAAGAGTCTGGCCATGACGATGGATCCGATCTTTCAGGTTGGAAAATCAAGCATGACGCCCGGACTTACCGAAGCCATTTCAGAAGCGCTTGCAGCGCGTGAACTGATCAAGATCACTGTTCTGAACAACTGTGCGGATGATCCGCGCGAACTGGCGGAGATCATTGCCGAGCGTACGCACTCGCAGATCGTGCAGGTTATCGGCAAAAAGATCGTCCTCTATCGTGAAGGAAAAGACGATAAGAAGAAGATCATGCTTCCGCTCTGACACCGGAGGAGATTACAATGAAGACAGGCATTATGGGAGGGACATTTGATCCGATCCATATCGGTCATCTGCTTCTCGGCGAATTCGCTTATGAAGATTTTGACCTTGATGAGATCTGGTTTCTGCCAAACGGAAATCCGCCGCACAAAACGACGGATGACAGCGGCATTTCACTTGCAGACCGCATTGAAATGGTCCGTCTTGCTACAGAAGATATCCCTTATTTCCGTGTAAATCTTTACGAAGCATCGGCACAGAAGCACTCATATACGTTCAGTACGATGAAAGCACTCCGGGGGCTTTATCCGGATCATGAGTTTTATTTCATACTTGGCGCGGATTCCCTGTTCTCTATCGAACAGTGGAAGAACTTCCGGGAAATCTTCCCCTCCTGCACGATCCTCGCAGCCATGAGGGATGACAAAGATGCAGAAAGCATGAAAAGACAGATCCATTATCTGAACGATAAATACGGTGCCGATATCCGGCTGCTTCAGGCGCCTCTTGTGGAAATCTCATCTACAACTATCCGCAGACGAATCGAAAGAGGACTGTGCATCCGTTACATGGTGCCGGATATCGTGGCAGATTATATTGAATGCAACCGGCTGTATACCGGCGGCAGGACGGAAGGAGATGGATGATATGAACGATGAGCTGCTTCAGATCAGAAAAAAACTGGCAAAAAAGCTGAAGAAAGACCGTTTTGAACACACGATCGGAGTTATGTATACAGCTGCATCCCTTGCAATGTGCTACGGGGAGGATGTGGAAAAAGCACTGACTGCAGGCCTGCTCCATGATTGTGCAAAATATTGTTCGTCAGAAGAGCAGATCATCCTCTGCCAGAAACACGGAGTTGAACTGACCGGATCAGAACTCGAAATGCCGGCTCTTATCCACGCAAAACTCGGCGCATATTTCGCATGTCACAAATATAAGATCAGGGACCAGGCCATCCTGGACGCCATCAGATATCACACAACAGGGCGGCCTGAAATGACGATGCTGGAGAAGATCATTTACATTGCAGATTATATCGAACCGAATCGGAAGCTCATTCCCGGACTTCAGGAAATACGAAGCCTTGTGTTTCAGGATATCGATCAGGCTGTATATCTGTCCGCCAGACGCACGGTGCGCTACCTGAAAGACGGCGGGAGAGCAGTAGATCCCATGACCGTAACAACATGTGAGTATTATGAAAAACAGATTCAAAGAGGAGACAAATCATGAATCAGTCAAAAGAAATGGCACGCATAGCCTATCATGCGCTCAGTGAAAAAAAAGGAGAAGATATCAAGATCATCGATATCACCGGTGTATCGGTGCTTGCGGATTATTTCATCATTGCCAACGGAAACAGCGACAGCCAGGTGAACGCGCTTGTTGACCACGTGGAAGAAGAACTCCACAAAGCGGGATACCCGTTAAAACAGCGCGAAGGCCGTTCCGGAGCAAGCTGGATCCTGCTTGACTTCGGCGATATCATCATCCACGTATTCGATAAAGAAAACCGACTTTTCTATGATCTGGAACGGATCTGGAAAGACGGAAAAGATATCAGTCCGGAAGATCTTGCACAATAAAAATTATGAGCCTTAGAGGAATCCAGCTGCAATTCCTCTAAGGCTCATTTCATTATGCTGCATTTTATTATCTGAACAATCTGATCACACCGATCACTTTTCCCAGGATAGAAACTTCTTTTACAATGATCGGATCCATGAAATCATTTTCCGGCTGGAGACGGTACACGCCTTCTTCCTTATAAAATGTCTTGACTGTAGCACCATCATCCACAAGGGCAACAACCATATCCCCGTTTGACGCCGTATGTTCCTGTTCAACAAGCACCATATCCCCGTCCAGAATACCTGC
>DWVL01000080.1 GCA_019120275.1 Candidatus Mediterraneibacter excrementavium
TACGGGGAACTGCCGTCTCAGCAGTTCCCCGTATATACATTCTTCAGATATTTCTTTGCCGTATCCTTAAGCCGGTATACGGTTTCCACTTCTGTTGCATCCCGGTCCGTCATCCGGTATCGCGGGAAAAAGCGTGTCACATGAAGGCTGATCGTTGGATCTACCGAAGCGATCCACTCTGCCTCCCGCTCCATTTCATCCGTCCGGTCATTCTCCCCAGGCACGATCAAGGTGGTCAGTTCCACATGGCAGTCCGCAGCCGCACAAGTGATAAAGCATTTTACAACCTCGAGCTCCCCGCCAAGTTTCCGGTAATATTCCTCTGTAAACCCTTTCAGATCAATGTTCATAGCGTCAATATACGGGAGCAGTTCTTCCAGGACCTGAAGTTCCGCAGTACCGTTAGTGACCAGCACATTTTTCATGCCCCGCTCACGGATGAGTCTGGCCGTATCCCGCACATACTCATAACCGATCAGCGGTTCATTGTAGGTAAATGCGACCCCGATATTGCCTTCCGGCCTGCACTGATCCGCCAGATCTGCGAGCTCTTCCGGCGTCATCATACGCCATTCTGCCTTCTCTGTCCCGTTCATGGATATATCATAGTTCTGACAAAACGGGCAGGACAGATTGCATCCGTAACTGCCTGCAGACAGGATACGGCTTCCCGGGAAGAAATCACGGAGCGGTTTCTTCTCGATGGGATCAAGCGCCAGCGCCGTGATCTTCCCGTAATTATCACAGATGATCCTTCCCTCTTTATTCTTTCTTGCCCTGCATCTGCCATACTGCCCGTCCTGGAGACGGCAGTGATGAAAGCAGACCGGACATACAGCTTCTCTCACTGATGCCTCACCACCTCAAAACGTTCCAGCACAATGTCATCCGCATCCTCGGGGATGCCGGCTTTCTGTCTGGCAATCGCGATCTGTTCTTCCACCGTGTCCACCCCTTCCAGATTCGGAAGGAGCAGCCCTCTCCGGTATCCGCGGCTTACGACCACGCCGTACCGTTTCACATCCAGTTCATCAGGCGAGCTGATCCTTTCGGTATCGCCCAGGACATCTACACTGTACACAAGACTGTCCAGTTCCTCTCTTTCCACCGCATGAAACCTGGGATCCCGGGTTGCCGCACTGACGGCATTTTCTATGATCTCTCCGGCAATGCTGCCCTGCACAGCGGAAATGGTCCCGATGCATCCCCTGAGCCGTCCGTCCTTTTTCAGCGAGACGAAAACACCGGCCCGCCGATCATACATTTCCTGCGGAAGACCGTCCGGCACACGGATCTTTCTGCTGGTGCGCACATAAGTCTCGATGGTCTCCCGGGCCAGACGTACGTATACATCCTCCGCTTCCTTTCGTTTCGCGGCTTTCTCCTCTTCCCTTTTCCGATATGCTTCCAGAAAAAAGCGGTCCGGATCCCGCCCCGTCACCTCATAGGTGCATATCCCGTAACCGACGCCGAAAGTCCCTTCATAGGACAGCCGCTCCGTCTTCACCGCCAGCCCGTCCAGCGCACCGGCCATGATCGTAAAAGAACGGTGTCCGCACTCCGCAGCTTTCTCGCAGAAACTGTCCGTAAAATCAAAAAGCTCCCCGAATGCGGCACGGCCCATCACATCCATGATCCGGGCGTCATACTCCGGTCCGTCTTTCTGAAATCCGTACGGTCCGTCTTCTTTCAGCTTATGGGACAGATCGCCGCTTCCGATGACCGCGATATTCCGGTCCAGAAGTTCCGCCGCCTTCCGGATGCACTGTCCCAGTTCATAATGTACGGACAGGGGCAGACCGGACAGGCCGATCCGGACCAGCCGGTAATCTCTGTCATACTGATCCAGAAACCAGAGCGGCACCATGGTCCCGTGATCCAGATAAGGATCCCGCTCGCCCAGCATGCCGGCCGGGATATCTCTCGCTTCCGCCTCCTGCTCCAGAAGTCCCGTGAACTCTGTATCATATTCCGCCCGGAACTTTACCTGGGACGCACGGAAACGGGCAAAATTTCCCGTCGTTCCTTTTCCCGGGGAAATGTGAAAATAATCTGCATACATCACGGAATGAGGCGAGATCACCACCACTGTATCTGGTTTCCACTGCGCGATCTTCCGGGCCGCCTGATGATAAGCATCCACGGTCGCCTGTATTTTCCCTTCCTCTCCGCGGCCGATCTCAGGCACGATCAGCGGCGGATGGGGAACCATCACAGCACCTTTCACTGACATTTTCCTTTCCTCCTTTCCATCCTTTTGTTAATCTTTAGTATACCACTGACGCTTCCCCTGTGAAATACAAAACAGCAGCCGTGACGACTGCTGTTTTGATCACATATTCAGTTTTTATTTTCTTCCCATCATCTGTACTTCTTCGAACTCCCGCTCGATCTCCTGTGACGGCTTCGGTGATGCCAGTGACACCACCACGATGCACAGGCTGGAGAAGATAAATGCCGGCAAGAGTTCGTAGATATCCCAGATGCCGCCCAGCGGACGCACCAGCAGGTTCCATACGAATACCATGCCCGCGCCGCCCAGCATACCGGCGATGGCGCCGGCTCTGGTCGTTCTCTTCCAGAACAGGCTGAAGAGCATCAGCGGTCCGAATGTGGCGCCGAATCCGGCCCAGGCAAAGCTTACGATCGTAAAGATGACGCTGTTCTCATCCAGGGCGATGATCATTGCCACTACCGCGATCAGCAGCAGGGTGATCCTGGAAATATTCAGTACTTCCCGGTCAGACGCCTTCTTTCTGAACAGTCCCTGATAAATATTCTTGGCAAAGGCTGACGCCGCGATCAGCAGGTAGGAATCCGAGGAACTGATCGTCGCTGCCAGGATGCCCGCCATCACAAAACCAGCGATCAGCGGCGGCAGAAGGTTCGTTGACAGAAGGATAAATACATTCTCCGCATCCGAAGAAGTGGTCAGCGCCGTCGGATAAAGGGCGCGTCCCATCACACCAATGAACACTGCAATGGTCAGTGAGATCAGTACCCACACCGTTGCAATACGCCGGGACCGGGTCAGCTCGTCTTCATGACGGATCGCCATGAAGCGCAGAAGCACCTGGGGAACACCAAAGTACCCGAGTCCCCATGCCAGCATGGATACCACGGAGATCAGTCCGTACGGCGCAGCTTCTCCGAACAGCGGAACGCCGTCCGCTGCCTGCTGTACCCCGTCAACTGTCTGCGGGGTCGCCATGCCGAAGAACTCCAGGAATCCCGGAATATCCTTTACATTGTCGATGACTGCGCCCAGGCCGCCTGCCGCGTAGGTGCCCACCAGCACGATCACGCCGAGAGCCACGATCATCACGATCGCCTGCATAAAGTCCGATGCGCTCTCCGCCAGGAATCCGCCGATGATCGTGTAGATCAGAACAAATACCGCGCCCACGATCATCATTGGAATGTAAGGCAGGCCGAACAACGTAGAAAAAAGCTTGCCGCATGTCACCAGACAGCTGGCCGCATATACCGTAAAGAAGATCAGGATGAACACGGCCGCAATGGTCATGATCACTTTTTTCTTCTCATGGAACCGGTTTGAAAAGTATTCCGGCAGGGTGATCGCATTGCCGGCCTTCTCACTGTACCGGCGGAGCCGTTTGGACACGATCAGCCAGTTGATGTATGTACCGGCTGCCAGCCCGATGGCTGTCCAGGCTGCGTCCGCGATTCCGCACCAGTATGCCACACCCGGCAGTCCCATGAGGAGCCAGCCGGACATATCGGAGGCCTCCGCGCTCATGGCCGTCACCCAGGGACCGAGGCTGCGGCCGCCCAGGAAATAGGCATCTGAACTTGCGTTGGCCTTTCTTGCAAATGTTACACCTATAATAATAACCGCCGCCATATAGATGATCATAGCGGTCAGTATCTGTAAAGTATCTCCCATTCCATATATTCCTTTCTATGCACAATATGGAACTAATTATAAACAAACTATAAACTTTTGGCAATCCCAAATTGCCCCGGACTGAATATTTATACTCATTTTCCGGCTAATCCGTCTCATCCCAGATCAGCATCAGGATCATCTGGGCGGTCTCCACCATATTGGTCCCGTTGTCCATGCTCCGTTTCTGGATATACCGGTAGGCCGCTTCTTCTGTCAGGTGATTCCGCTCCATCAGGAGATACTTGGCGTTGCGGATGTAATTCTCATCCCGCTCATTCCGCGCCGGCGGTTTCTTTTTCTTCTCCTTTTTATACCGGCGGTCCGCCTGGGCGAGGAGCATTTCCACCGTATTGATAAGATCATGGATCTTCAGCGGCATGGTCAGCGCCATCACATCCCCGCCCGCGTCGCTCACCGCACTCCCGGATCCGAGCAGGAGAAGCTCATAGAACCGGGGCATGTATTCCAGCAGTTCACTGTAATGCATGTCCGGAAGCCTTGCGGCGCAGATGATCAGCCCCCGGTTCTCATTGTTCGCCTCCATCAGCGCCGCAGCCCCTGTACCGCAGGGCACCACATTGTCATATCCATGGCTTAAGAGCACCCGGCGCACCCGTTTCGCGTCTTCAATTTTCGGTAATGCCACAATGATCACGCTCAATCCTGCTCCCGCCCTTTCTTCCAGCTGCCAGATGGCTCAGCAGTCCGCGCGTCAGATCCGGTACAGGTACTGGCCCAGTTCCCACTCTGACACCTGTCTGCTGTAATTTTCCCACTCTTCACACTTTCTCTTTGCATAATGTTCTGTATAGAGAGATCCCAGTGTCTGTCCGATCCACGGATCCTGTTCCATTTTATTTAAAGCCTCGTCCAGGTTCTTCGGCAGGCTGCGGATCCCCTGCTCCTGCTTCTCTTCTCCGGACAGCTTCCGCAGATCTTTTTCCAGTTCCGGAGAAAGTTCCAGTCCCGCTTCGATCCCCTGAAGGCCTGCCGCCAGGCAGAGGGCGAATACGAGATACGGATTGGCGGACGGATCCGGGCTTCTCAATTCGATGGTCTGCTCCCGGCGGCTGTTCCTGCACACTTTCACAAGGGCGGTCCGCTGGGTGGACGACCAGGTGATATCCGACGGCGCCTCAAAGCCCGGGACCAGTCGTTTATAGGAATTGACCAGCGGGTTAAAGAAGGCGGTCATGCCTTCGATGTGGGCAAAAATCCCGGCGATGAACGCACGTCCCTCCCGGCTTAAGTTCAGCGGATCCGACGCATCCGCAAACACATTTTTCCCGTCTTTATAAAGAGCCATATTGATATGCATGCCGGATCCGTTCACATCCGCCTTCGGCTTCGGCATAAATGTGGCGTGAAGTCCGTGGCGCTTTGCCACCGTGCGCACTGCCACTTTGAATGTCATGAATTTATCCGCCGTCTCCAGCACATCCGACATGGTAAAGTCGATCTCATGCTGGGCGGGCGCGATCTCGTGATGGGAGGACGCCACGTCATAGCCCATATCCTCCATCGTAAGTACGATATCCCTTCTGGCGTTTTCGCCCAGATCCACGGGACTTAAGTCCATGTATCCCGCCTGCTCGTGGGTGGTCGTCGTGGGCCGGCCGTTGTCATCCGTGTGGAAGAGGAAGAACTCGCACTCCGGGTTCACCTGGAAGGTGTATCCTTTGGCCGCTGCCAGTTCTTTCGCCTGCTTCAGGATATACCGGGGACTTTCTTTATAAGGCGTCCCGTCCGCCCGGTACACGTCGCAGATCAGGCGCGCCACTTTGCCCTGCTGGGGGCGCCAGGGAAGGATGCCGAACGTATCCAGAACAGGGTAGAGATACAGGTCGTCCTCTCCGTTCCGGTAAAATCCTTCCATAGAAGACACGTCGATCATACATTCGTTATTCAGTGCTTTTTCAAGCCTGCTGAACGTGATCGCCGTATTTTTCATCGTCCCGAAGATATCCGTGAACTGCAGACGGATGAATTCCACATCCTCCTCTTCTGCGATGCGCAGGATATCCTCTCTCGTATAATTTGCCATAACTGTCCGCTCCTTTTTAATCTGATATTATTTCATATCATTTTTCCTGATATTCCTTTTATATCAGTCAAAAAACGCTCTGTCAATATCCCATCAGATCCCGGTCGACGGCCCGTGCCGCATTCCGTCCTTCTGCGATGGCCCACACCACCAGTGACTGTCCCCGGTGCATGTCGCCCGCGGTAAAGACGCGGGGTACCGTTGTTTCGTAAGCCCCGGACTTTGTCTTCACATTGGTCCGCGGATCGGTCTCTGTCTGAAATGCATCCGTCACATACTTCTGGCTGCCCAGGAATCCGGCGGCAATGAGGACAAGCTGCGCGTCCACGGTCTTCTCCGTCCCTTCCACCGGGGACATGATCATCCGGCCGGACTTTTTATCCTGCTTCGGCTCCAGGCTTATGATCTTCGCTTTCTGCACATTTCCTTTTCCGTCCTTCAGGAATTCCGTCACCGTGGTCTGATAGATCCGCGGATCCTTTCCGAACAGGGCGATGGCCTCTTCCTGTCCGTAATCGGTCTTCAGGACTTTCGGCCACTCCGGCCAGGGATTGCCCGGCATACGGCTCTTTGGCGGTTCCGGCATCATCTCCAGCTGGGTCACGGACTTCGCGCCCAGCCGGATGGCGGTCGCCACACAGTCATTGCCCGTGTCGCCGCCGCCGATCACCAGCACATGGCGGCCTTTTGGTGAAACGAAGCTCTTATCTTTCAGGTCTGAATCCAGCAGGCTCTTTGTCACGGATTTCAGATAGTCCACCGCGAAGAAGATATTGCCCGCATCCCGGCCCGGGACAGAGATATCCCTCGGATTGGATGCGCCGCAGGCCAGGATCACCCGGTCGTAATCCCGCAGCAGATCCTTCGCCGGAATGTCTTTCCCCACGTCTGCATTTGCCCGGAAGACCACGCCTTCCTCTTCCATCAGACGGATCCGCCGGTCGATGATGCTTTTCTCCAGCTTCATGTTCGGGATCCCGTACCGGAGCAGGCCGCCGAACCGGTCGCTGCGCTCAAACACGGTCACCGTGTGGCCCATCCGGTTCAGTTCCTGTGCGGCTGCAAGTCCGGAAGGACCGCTTCCCACGACGGCGATCCGCTTGCCGGTCCTGACGGACGGGACATGGGGCTTCACCCAGTCCTTCGCCCAGGCCGTCTCGATGATGGCCTGTTCATTGGCCTTCACCGCCACCGGCTTCCCGTTCAGGCCGCAGGTGCAGGCCGCCTCGCAGAGGGCCGGGCACACCCGGCATGTGAACTCCGGGAAACTGTGCGTCTTCGAAAGGCGCTCATAGGCCTGACGCCATTTCCCGCGGAAGACCAGATCATTGGTCTCCGGCACCAGATTGTGGAGGGGACATCCGGAAGCCATGCCCGCGATCATCATCCCGGACTGACAGAAAGGAACACCGCACTCCATGCACCGCGCGCCCTGGATCCGCTGTTCTTCAAGAGACAGCGGCTTTTTGAATTCATGGAAATCCCGGATCCGTTCACCGGGTTCCCGGATCTGCGCGTCTTTTCTTTCATATTCTAAAAATCCCGTCGGCTTTCCCATCAGTCATTTCCCTCCTGTTTCTTCTGGAATACTTCTGCAAATGCTTCCATCTGCGCCTGCTCGGAACTCATGCCCTTCTCCTCAAGCTTCATGCTCAGGTTCGTCATCCGCCTGTAATCATAGGGGATGATCTTCTTGAATTTCGGCAGATATTCCTCAAAATGATCCAGCACTTCCTGCCCCTTGCGGGAACCGGTGCGCTCTACATGTTCCTCGATCAGGCTCTTCAGTTCATGGATATCGATCCGGCTTTCCATCTTTTCGATGGAGATCATCTCTTTGTTCAGATTCCTGTAAAGGGTATTTCCCTCATCCAGCACGTAGGCGATACCGCCGCTCATACCGGCCGCAAAGTTCTTGCCGGTGCTTCCCAGGACAACGACCCTTCCGCCGGTCATATACTCGCATCCGTGTTCGCCCACGCCTTCGACGACCGCCCTGGCTCCGGAATTTCTTACAGCAAAACGTTCACCCGCCGTACCACAGAAAAATGCTTTTCCGCTGGTCGCCCCGTAAAGCGCCACATTGCCCGCAATGATATTCTTCCCGGCATCCGCCGCACGTTCCTTCGGCGGACGGACAGCCAGCACGCCGCCCGAAAGTCCCTTTCCGAAATAGTCATTCGCATCTCCTTCCAGAGACAGGGTCAGTCCCTGCGGGATAAATGCGCCGAAGCTCTGTCCTCCTGCACCTCTGCAGTTCACAGTCAGCGTATCTTCCGGAAGTCCATGCTTATGCTGCCGCGTCAGTTCCGCGCCCAGCAAGGTGCCGAAGGTCCGGTCCGTATTGCCGACATCCACACTGACAGAGGCTTTTTCGCCTTTTTCCAGTGCTCTTCCAAGTTTCTTCAGCAGCACCTTTTCATCCAGAGTCTTTTCCAGTTTAAAATCATAGGCATCTTTCGGATCGAACGTAACTTTCTGCTCTCCCTCAAACGGATTATCGAGGACTGCACTCAGATCCAGCCTGCACGCACGCGGACTGTGTGCATTTTCTTTCTGCACCAGCAGATCAGTCCTGCCAACCATCTCATCCAGTGTACGGATGCCGAGACGGGCCATATATTCCCGCAGTTCCTCCGCGATAAACCGCATAAAGTTCACCACATATTCCGGTTTGCCCGCAAAGCGTTTCCGAAGTTCCGGATTCTGAGTTGCCACACCCACCGGACAGGTATCCAGGTTGCAGACGCGCATCATGACGCACCCCATAGTCACAAGGGGTGCAGTGGCAAATCCGAATTCCTCGGCGCCGAGGAGCGCGGCGATGGCCACATCCCGGCCGCTCATCAGCTTCCCGTCCGTCTCGATCATCACCCTGCTTCTCAACCCGTTCTTCAACAGTGTCTGATGAGTCTCCGCAAGGCCCAGCTCCCAGGGAAGGCCCGCGTTGTGGATGGAGCTCTCCGGCGCCGCGCCGGTTCCGCCGTCATAGCCGGAGATCAGGATCACCTGGGCGCCCGCTTTGGCCACACCTGCCGCCACGGTCCCCACGCCGGCTTCAGACACCAGCTTCACTGAGATCCGCGCATATTTATTGGCATTTTTCAGGTCATAGATGAGCTGCGCCAGATCCTCGATGGAATAGATGTCATGGTGCGGCGGCGGAGAGATCAGGCTCACGCCGGGCGTGGAGTGTCTGGTCTTCGCGATCCAGGGGTATACCTTCCTTGCCGGAAGATGTCCGCCTTCTCCAGGCTTCGCGCCCTGGGCCATCTTGATCTGGATCTCGGAAGCGCTGACCAGATACCGGCTGGTCACGCCGAAACGCCCGCTTGCCACCTGTTTGATAGCCGAACAGCGGTCATGTTCCGTTCCCGCCGAATCCAGACGTTCCTCGCTCTCACCGCCCTCTCCGGTATTGGATTTCCCATGGAGCATATTCATGGCAAGAGCCAGCGTCTCATGAGCTTCCTGTGAAATGGATCCGTAGGACATCGCTCCCGTTTTGAAACGCCGGACGATGCTGTCCACACTCTCTACATCATCGAGCGGAATGCCTTTCTCCGGATAGCGGAATTCCAGCAGAGAGCGTAAATTTCCGCTGCGCTCCGCGTCCACCATGGCCGTATATTCCTTAAACATGCCGTAATCCCCCGTCCGGGTTGATTTCTGCAGCATGTGGATGGTTGCCGGATTGTAGCGGTGCTCTTCACCGCCGCTCCTTGCTTTATGTTTGCCGAGGCTGTCCAGTGTCAGGTCCGTATCCCTGCCCAGCGGGTCAAACGCCGCAGAGTGCAGGGCGTCCGCATTGCGTGCGATATCATCCAGTGTGATGCCTCCCACCCGGCTGACTGTCCCGGCGAAATACCGGTCGATCACCTCTTTTGAGATCCCCACCGCCTCAAAGATCTTGGAACCCTGGTAGGACTGGATCGTAGAGATGCCCATCTTAGAGGCGATCTTCACAATGCCGTGAAGAACCGCATGAGTATAATCGTCCACCGCCGCGTAATAATCCTTATCAAGCAGTCCCTCTTCGATCAGCTCCCGGATGGACTCCAGCGCCAGGTACGGGTTCACCGCACAGGCCCCGTATCCGAGCAGCGCAGCAAAATGATGGACTTCCCTTGGCTCTCCGGACTCCAGGATGAGGGACATGGACGTCTGTTTCTTCGTCTCCACCAGATACTGATGGACCGCCGATACCGCCAGAAGGGACGGGATCGGAACATGATTCTCGTCCACGCCCCGGTCGGACAGGATCAGGATATTGGCCCCGTCCCGGTATGCCTTGTCCACCTCTACACACAGATGCTCCAGGGCGCGCTCCAGTTTCGCGCTCTTATAGTAAATGATCGGAACAACCGCCACGCGGAACCCGTCCCGGTGAAGATTTTTGATCTTCAGCATATCCGTATTCGTCAGGATCGGATTCTTGATCTTCAGCACCTGGCAGTTTTCCGCCTTTTCTTCAATCAGATTTCCATTTCTGCCCACATAGACGGAAGTTCCGGTAACGATCTCTTCACGGATCGCATCAATAGGCGGATTGGTCACCTGGGCGAAGAGCTGCTTAAAATAATCAAACAGTGGCCCGTGCTTTTCGGATAATACGGCCAGCGGCGTATCCACACCCATGGCTGCTGTTCCTTCCGCTCCGTTTAACGCCATCTCATAAATCGATTTCCGATATTCTTCATATGTATATCCGAACGCTTTCTGCAGCTGTTTCTGCTGCTTTTCCGTGTACTGCTCCACACTCCTGTTGGGGATCTTCAGATCCTTTAATTCCAGCAGGCAGCTGTCCAGCCATTCTCCATAGGGTTGTGCGCCCGCGTAGGCTTCCTTCAGTTCCCGGTCATCAATGATCCGTCCCTTTGTCGTATCCACCAGCAGCATCTTGCCCGGATGAAGGCGTTCTTTTAAGAGGATCTCTTCTTCCGGGACCTGAAGCACACCCACTTCGGACGCCAGGATCACGTCGCCGTTTTTCATTACATAATATCTGGACGGGCGCAGGCCGTTCCGGTCCAGTACCGCCCCCAGCACGTCCCCGTCTGAAAATACGATGGCTGCCGGACCATCCCATGGTTCCATCATAGTCGCATAATACTGATAGAAATCCCGGATCTCCTGGGAAAGCGTTTCGTTGTTCGCCCATGGCTCCGGAATAGTGATCATCACCGCCAGGGGCAGGTCCATCCCGCTCATCACCAGGAATTCAAGGGTATTGTCCAGCATGGCCGAGTCGGATCCCTCCCGGTTCACCACCGGAAGGATCTTGTGGAGCTGGCCTTTCAGATGGCTGGAAGCCATATTCTCCTCCCGGGCGCGCATCTTATCCGCATTGCCCCGGATCGTATTGATCTCGCCGTTATGGACGATGAGCCGGTTGGGATGCGCCCGCTCCCAGCTTGGATTGGTATTGGTGCTGAACCGGGAATGGACGGTAGCCATGGCCGATTCATAATCCGGATCCTGGAGATCCGCAAAAAAGGCCCGAAGCTGTCCCACCAGGAACATACCCTTATAGACAATCGTCCGGCTGGACATGGAGACAACGTAAGTATTGTCGCTGCTCTGTTCAAACACTCTTCTGGCGATGTACAGCCGGCGGTCAAAATCCAGCCCCTTCTCCACATTCTCCGGCTTCTTTATAAATGCCTGAACGATGCAGGGCATGCAGGACCTTGCCTTCTGCCCGAGGACTTCCGGGAAAACCGGCACCTCACGCCAGCCGAGGAATTCCATTCCTTCCTTCTCCACAATAATCTCGAACATCTTGCGAGCCTGGTTCTGTTTCAGTTCGTCCCGGGGCAGGAAGAGCTGGGCCACGCCGTACTCCCGTTCGCCGCCGATCAGGATTCCTTCTTTTTTACAGACCTTTGAGAAAAATTTATGGGAGATCTGCAGCATGATGCCCACACCGTCCCCGGTCTTTCCTTCCGCATCTTTTCCTGCGCGGTGCTCCAGGTTCTCTACGATATGAAGCGCACGTTCCACGGTGAGATGGCTTTTTCTTCCATCTTTATTTACTACCGCGCCAATGCCGCAATTGTCATGTTCAAAAGCCGGGGAGTACAGTCCCCTTATCTCCTGATCTTTCATAATCATCACTCCTCCTGTATCTGCCGGTTCTATCTTATCAGTCCGGATGAGCCGGCCGATAAAATAAAAAAAGTCAGAATCTCCCCTTTCGGAAAATTCTGACATCCTTGTCACAGTTTTTCAATTTCAGTTTACTATACCCGAATTTCATCGGTTTGTAAACCCTGAAAATGAAATTTCCAAAAAATGATTGACAATCAGCCGGAACCGGGAATATACTATGGAGCATGAAAAGCAAAGGCGCTTTGGGATGACCCCAGAGCGCCCTTTTTTATTTTTTTATATCTGCCGAAAAAGGAGTATACAGCTATATGGATCTTATACAACAGGACAAAATAAAGGAAGCATGCGGAATCTTCGGCATCTACGATACGGGCGGCGGTGCGGCGGCTCATTCCATCTACATGGGACTTAACGCGCTCCAACACCGCGGCCAGGAATCCTGCGGCATCGCAGTCAGCGATACAAACGGCCCCAAGGGAAATATCCAGTGCCGCCGCGGAATGGGACTGGTAAATGAAGTCTTTCATGAAGAAGACCTGGAGAAACTTCCCGGCAATCTCGGAATCGGACATGTCCGCTACTCCACCACCGGCGCGCCGGAATTGAAGAATGCCCAACCTCTGGTCATGAATTACATCAAGGGTACGCTCGCCCTGGCGCATAACGGCAATCTGGTCAATACCGGAGTTCTCCGGAAAAACCTGGAACAGACCGGAGCTCTCTTCCATACAGATACGGATTCCGAGGTCATCGCTTACTGTATCGCCCGGGAACGGATCCATACAAAAACTGTGGAGGAAGCTGTTCTGAATACGGCCCGCATGATCCGGGGCGCCTATGCCCTGGTCATCGCCAGTCCGCGGAAACTGACCGCCATCCGCGACCCGCTCGGCATCAAACCGCTCTGCCTGGGAAAGAAAGGATCCGCTTATGTCATTGCCTCCGAGGACTGTGCGTTGCGAACCGCCGGAGCGGAATTTCTTCGCGACATCCGCCCTGGCGAAATGGTCACGGTCACAGAGAACGAGGTCATTTCCAACACAGAACTTTGCCGGGAAGAACAGGCGCACTGCATCTTTGAATACATTTACTTTGCACGGCTGGACAGCACCCTGGACGGAGTCAACATCTACGATGCACGGATCCGCGCCGGGGCAGCACTGGCACAGTCATTCCCGGCCGATGCTGATCTGGTGTGCGGCGTGCCGGACTCCGGCATCCCTGCAGCGAAAGGATATTCCGAAGCGTCCGGCATTCCGTTCGGACTGGCCTTTTACAAAAACAGCTATGTGGGCAGGACATTTATCAAGCCTACCCAGGAAGAACGGGTAAACAGCGTTCAGCTGAAACTGTCTGTCCTGAAATCCGTGGTAAACGGGAAACGTCTGGTGCTGGTGGACGACTCCATCGTGCGGGGTACGACCATCTCCCGCCTGATCCGGATGCTGAAGGAAGCCGGCGCCAAAAGCGTCCATGTACGCATCAGCTCCCCGCCCTTCCTCCATCCCTGCTACTTCGGGACGGACGTCCCGTCGAACCGGCAGCTCATCGCCTCTTCCCATTCAACGGAGGAGATCCGGGAAATGATCGGCGCGGACTCCCTCGCCTATATGCGGATCGAAGACCTGCAGGCCATGGCCGGAGCACTGCCGCTGTGCAGGGCCTGCTTCGACGGCCATTATCCGATAAAGATCTGAGAAAAGGGACAGTCCCGGTCTCAGCTCATCCATATAAAAAACAGAAAGAAGGTATCATCTATGTGTACGATCATGTGTTACTGCTCGCCCGGAGCAGATTACGGCCGCTTTGCCGGCGGACTTTCAAGAACCATTTCCCGCGGACCCGACGCATCAAGGATCACTGACACCGGCGCCGGGCTCATGGGTTTCCAGCGTCTGTCCATCATGGGCCTTACAGAAGAAGGCATGCAGCCCTTTACCCTGCACGGAAACTTCCTTGTCTGCAACGGCGAGATCTACGGCTTCCGCCCGGTAAAGGACGAGCTGATCCGGAAGGGGTATACATTTGCCAGCGACAGTGACTGCGAGATCCTGCTGCCCCTCTATGAAGAGATGGGTACAGATATGTTTGCCCGGCTGGATGCGGAATTCGCCCTGGTCCTCTATGACGCCAAAGCGGGATCCTGGATCGCCGCAAGGGATCCCATCGGCATCCGCCCGCTCTTCTACGGCTACGACCGGGACAGCAATATCCTCTTTGCCAGTGAAGCCAAGAACCTGGAAGGCCTGGTAGACGAGATCTTTCCATTCCCGCCCGGACATTATTATAAAGACGGGGAATTCATCTGCTATCGGGATATTACGGCCGTTTCGGAAGTCTGTCACGACGACCTGGATACAATCTGCCGCAACATTCACGACCGCCTCATCGCCGGCGTAAAAAAGCGACTGGATTCCGACGCACCCATGGGATTTCTCTTAAGCGGCGGCCTGGATTCCTCCCTCGTGTGCGCCATCGCCGCTTCTGTTTTTGAGAAACCGATCCGCACCTTTGCCATCGGCATGGAGACCGACGCCATCGACCTGAAATACGCCCGCGAAGCCGCTGAATATATCGGTAGCGAGCACACGGAAGTCTTCATCACCCGGGACCAGGTGATCGAAGCCCTGCCTGAAGTCATCAAAGCGCTCGGCACCTATGACATCACCACCATCCGTGCTTCCATGGGCATGTATCTGCTCTGCAAAGCGATCCACGAAACAACGGACGTCCGCGTCCTGCTGACCGGGGAGATCTCGGATGAACTGTTCGGTTATAAATATACGGATTTCGCCCCGTCCCCGGAGGAATTCCAGAAAGAATCCGTGAAACGGGTAAAAGAACTGTACATGTACGATGTACTCCGCGCAGACCGCTGCATCAGCGTCCACTCCATGGAGGCCCGGGTGCCCTTCGGCGACCTTGACTTCGTCTCCTATGTAATGGCTGTTGATCCGGCGAAAAAAATGAACACTTACAACAAAGGGAAATATCTGCTGCGCCGGGCATTTGAAAAAGATGCCATCCTTCCGCATTCCATCCTGATGCGGGAGAAAGCCGCCTTCTCCGACGCGGTCGGCCACTCCATGGTGGACGATCTGAAAGAATATGCAGAGTCCGTCTACACCGACGGAGAATTCACAGAAAAAGCGGCACGCTACAGCTATGCCGCTCCGTTTACAAAAGAATCCCTCCTGTACCGGGAGATCTTCGAATCCTTCTATCCCGGCCAGGCCCACATGATCAAAGATTTCTGGATGCCAAATAAAGAATGGGAAGGATGCGATGTAAGCGATCCCTCCGCCCGGGTCCTGTCAAACTACGGGGCCAGCGGGGTTTAATATATACCTTTTTCTCTCTATTGCCCGGCAGGTGTTTTTTCTGCCGGGCTTATCTAATTCCTGACTTCAGATTTTCTGTACACCAGATAAACCACCGGCTGCAGCAGCAGGCTGACCGCAGCATACACCGGGATGATCAAAGTCGCCACGCTCATAACCTTCCCGCCGATCTCCACCAGATCAAAATCCTTTATATGCAGATACACTTCCATCAGCTGATCCGGAAAGAAAGAACAGATCTGCGGCAGGGTAATGATCCGGCTCAGGAACGGGAACGCGCAGAGAATGATAAACGGCACGACCACTGCGGCTGCAGTGGAACGGGTCACTGCCGAACAAAGCATGGCCAGCGCACCTGCAAACAGCGTACCCACATAACCGGCGCCCACGATCAGGAGATAGGCCTGAAAATACGTAATATTGTAAACACTTCTCCACAACGTCAACTGGATCGGGCATCCGGCGCCCTGGAATCCGGTCACGCCCAGAACGATCATGGTATACAGAAAGATAAACACGACGTAAAATACAGTTGTGATCAGAAATCCCGCTCCGATCTTGGCTCCTGCCGCCCTGCTCCTCCCAAATTTTGCAGAGAAGAAAATAGCGTCCGCCTTTGTCTGAAATTCATCCGAAAAAATCCCGGAGATAAAAAATCCGATAAACAGAGCCAGGATCAGGATAAATGTGGAAATATCCTGAAGGAGCACATCCCATCCTGTAACAGACTCATAATAAAACGGCGTTTCCAGATCTTCAAAATGACTGATCAGGTATTCTTTCTCAGCCTCGCTGAAATACTCTTCCCCGGAATCCAGAAATCCCTTCAACTGGCTGATCCGCCGCTCATAGACAGTCCCTGCTTCATCCGGGGAGACGCTGTCAACAGCATAATAATCATAATCCCGCCAACCACTGAACGCTTCATTAATCACATTTCGGATTTCTTCAAACCCCTGCTTTTTAGCAAATGCTTTATTTTGTTCCTGAATATCCGTGGAATTGGCCTCCGTCGATGCATTGACTGCGTTATTCTCTTCCACTGCTTTTTTCAGCACCTCTTCTGTCAGATAACCGGACCATGGTTCCCGGACCGCTCTCAGATTTGCCGCGGCCGTGATTCCGGTTGTACTGTTTCCATTCTCATCCACATACTCCACTTTATTGACAGCAAGGATGCTTGTAATTCCCAGAACGATCAGAAGCAGCAGCGCTGCAAACCGGTTTTTGAATCTTGAAAATATTTTCCGGATCTCAAATAACAGCATCATTTTCACCAGCCTTTTCTCCAAAATAGAATAAAAATACATCCTCCAGATTCGGTTCTTCCATCACCGCATCCGCAGTCGGACGATTCTTCGCTATGATGCGAAGCTGTGCGCCGTGCGGTTCTGACCTGATATTGGAAACCTTGTATCTCTGCATCAGTTTCGGTACATCCGCCTTATCAGCAAAACATTTCCATACCCGGTCTGTCATAGTTCCGGTCAGCTCTTCTGCCGTCCCCTGACTGAGGATCTTTCCGTCTTTCATCAGCCAGATCTCATTCGCAATATACTCCACATCCGATACGATGTGGGTGGAAAGAAGGACCAGCCGTTCTTCCGACAGTTCGCTTATCAGGTTGCGAAACCGGATCCTTTCATTCGGATCCAGCCCGGCTGTCGGTTCATCCAGGATCAGGATCCTGGGATCATTCAGCATCGCCTGGGCAATCCCTGCACGGCGTCTCATCCCGCCGGAAAGTTTCTTCATCTTTCGGCCGGCAGCCTTTGAAAGTCCGACTTTACCGATCAGTTCACTGACGCGCTTTTTCGCCACGACCGGACGGATCCCCTTGATGGACGCGATATAAAGCAGATAATCCCGCACTGAAAATTCCGGATAAAATCCGAAATCCTGCGGCAGATATCCAAGCAGCTTCCGATAATCCGCACCCATTTTAAATATATCTTTCCCATTGCAGGTAATCGTCCCTTCCGTAGGCGTAAGAAGGGTGCAGAGCATCCGCATCAGCGTTGTCTTTCCTGCACCGTTGATCCCAAGAAGCCCGTAGACACCGTTCGTCATGGTCAGGTCAATATGATCGACTGCCGTAAAACTGCCGAATCGTCTGGTCAGTTCCGTCATTTTCAATTCCATCACTATATCCTCCAGAATATTGTTATATTGTCTCTGTCATGTCCATGCTGCTCTCCCAGATCTGTCCGCACTGCCAGAGCGTACGATAGATGCAGAATCCAAGGAACAGGACAGCGGCTCCGAAAAGCGCCGCCCAGACCGGCAGAGATATGGCAGTATAGATCTGCTCATCAAGCAGGATAAACCACCACAGTGCGCTCCAGATCACACACAGCCCGACCGCTGCCGATTCACTGAACCCCTGTTTCCCGGACAGGACTGCAAAACAGATCCCTGCAGTCACGGTCAGAGGGAACAGGAACTGTATCAGCAGATCCGCAAAAGAAATCTGCATTGAGAACGAGACCATCGTACAGAATACGGTAAGCATCACCGTATCTGCGATCCCGAACAGCAGCATCCTTGCAGCATAGATCTGGCGCAGCGAATAATAGGCTGCCGACTCGATCTCCATGCTCCGGCTGGTCTGGTTTTTCCACAGTTCCGGTATGATCAGGATGATAAACAGCGCAGCGCCGACCCCGAAACTGCGCATACTGTAAAAAATATCCTCTGCTGCCGGAAGAACTGCCCACAGCGCAGCAAGCACAAAAATCTGCAGCATCCACCACCGTTTCCGGATCAGACGGAACTGATCATACAGAAACAGATGATAGGGAAGCGTCCATTTTTCCTCTTCTCGGATAAATCCAGCTCTGGATGCCTCGATCGTTTTCCGGATATCCTTTTCATCCGGTACTATATTTATCTCTTCTTTTAATTTACTAATCCGTTCGTCCAGATCCATCATTCCCGCCCTCCTTCAATATTTCCTGTAGTCCGGCTTTTGCCTGGCGCAGCCGGTATTTGACCAGCGGAAGCCCGATCTTCAGACAGCGCGCGATCTCGGTAAGCTTCAATTCCTGAAAATAAAAGAGATCGATCACTTCTCTGTATTCCTGCGGAAGCTGATCCAGCGCCCACAAAAGAGCCACGCGATCTGTAACCGCGCCTTCCGGCCCTGGAACCGGCGGACTGTTCGCCGCCAGGAACTCATCATCCGACGGTTCCGCCTTCTTTTTGGCAAAATAATTTTTACACAGATTGCCGGCAATCGTATAAAGATAATTTCTGGTCTTTCCCTGCCAGTGATAGTCGGACAGCCTCGTGAAAAAGCGGACAAAAGTCTCCTGTGTAAGATCTCTGGCGTCTTCCGTATCCGGGCAGTGATAAGCACAGTATTTCAGAATGTCCCCGTAATATTTACGGACAAAGCTGTCAAACGCTTCATCATCGCCCTGTTTCATTTTCCGGATCAAAATAAAATCAACATCCACTGGAGCCTCCTTTCCCGCTTATCAAGTTCAAAACGTTTATCCCTTTCACATAGTATAACAATCCGGAATAAGAAAAAGATAGTTGGCTTCTCAGATTTTCTGATTTCCCGTAGACCAGACATGCTTTTCCTTTGCCTGCTCTGCTGTATTCTGCGCCATAACGCCCACCAATGCGTGGGGCACATACGGTTCTTCCAGATAGTCGATCTCTTCCTTTGTCAGGCACAGATCAGCCGCTTTTGCCATCCCCTCCACATGGGAAAGCTTCGTGGCGCCCACAATGGGAGCGGTCACCTTTGTAAGCAGCCATGCAAGGGAGATCTCTGTCATGGATACGCCGCGCTTCTCGGCCAGTTCCGCCACCCGCGCTATGATCACGCCATCTTCATTGGCTGTGCCGTTGTATTTCAGCTTTGCATAGTCGTCCTCCTGGAGTCTTTTTGACGTTTCTCCCGGTTTTTTGGACAGCCGGCCGCCGGCCAGGGCGCTGTACGGCGTCATGGCGATATTGTCTTCCCGGCAGAGCTTTGCCATTTCCCGCTCTTCTTCACGGAAGATGAGATTGTAATGCCCCTGTATGGATATGAATTTCGCAAAGCCTTCCCGCTCCGCCAGCGCATTGGCCTTTGCCAACTGATACGCAAAACAGTTGGAAATGCCGATATATCTTGCCTTTCCTTCTTTCACCACATTATTTAAGCCTTCCATGATGTCATACAACGGCGTTGCGTAATCCCACATATGATAAATATACAGATCCACATGATCCATCCCGAGATTTTCCAGGCTCTTGTTGATCATCCGCTCAATATGCTCCTGCGCCGGAACGCCCTGTTCAATCTCTTCCGGCGTTCGGGGAAGGAATTTGGTTGCGACTACCACTTCATCCCGCTTTGCGTAATCCTGCAGCGCCCTTCCAAGATACTGCTCGCTTGTGCCGCTCTGGTATCCGATGGCAGTGTCATAAAAATTGATCCCGGATTCCAGGCCTTTGCGGATGATCTCACGGGTATGCTCCTCATCAATGGTCCACGTGTGCTGCCCGTTCTTTGCGTCTCCAAAACCCATACATCCCATACAGATGCGGGATACATTCAATTCTGAATTTCCTAATCTTGCGTATCTCATTATAAATTTGCCTCCTCTAAATAACGATGTACATGACAGGGATTTCCAAAAGCGACTGCTTTCTCAGGTATTGATTTTGTTACTACGCTTCCGGCTCCGATCACTGCATAATCTCCGATCGTCACGCCTGGAAGGATCACCGTTCCCCCGCCGATCCACACGTATTTACCGATATGCACCGGTTCTGTTCTTGTTTTGATCGCAACCGCCCTGTCTGCCTGAAACCAGAAGCGTTCTGTCCACTTTGTTTCATGAACGGCCGTGTATATTTTTACGTCAGGCCCCAGCAGCGTGCTCTCCCCTATTGTGATCTCCCCGGTATCCAACAGCGTACAATTCAGATTTATAAAAGCGTTATCTCCAAGATAAATATTTGTTCCATAATCGATGTAAAAAGGCTGGTTTATCCGGCAGTTTTCTCCGAAACTGCCCAGCATGGTCCGAAGCAGCATCTCCCTTTCTTCTGCTTCTGAAGCCGGGATGTCATTATATTTCTTCATCAGTTCTTTCGCCTTATTATGAGCGGTACGGATCTGAGCATCCCGCGTATCATAAAACTCCCCTGACTGTTTCTTTTCTAATTCCGTCATGTCCTTTGACCTCTTTCTATGTAAAATATCTTCTGTTGCTCCCATTATAAATTTCTTCTGTTCCCCCTGTCTAATACCTGTCTTCTATGCAAAATGATACGTTCTCCGTATATTAAAAACAGCTGTAGCACCAGCGTTATAACTGATGCCACAGCCATTTTTAATGTTCCTGTATCGTCTGTACAAAAAGGGAGGCCGCCTGAGAAAACAGATGGTTCTTCTTCCACAGGATCACACTTCTTGTCGTATGCTCCGGAAGGACCTGACGAAAGCAGAGATCAGGATCAGCATGTATGGATAAGGCGCCGTCCAGACAGACCGCACAGCCCATCCCGGCCTCTACCAGCAATGCGGCGTTGGAAAGAAGATTGTAACAGGCCGGAATGTTCAGATGCCTTTCCTCGCACTGCATCCAGTGAAGGACCTCGTTTTTGGCATTCTCTCTTCCCGGCATGATCAGCGGATACTGCCTGATTTCCTCCACGGTTATAGTTTCTTTTCCTGCAAGTTCGTGATCCTTCCTTAAAAGGAGTCCCCAGGTTTCTTTATGGGGGAGCCTCACATATTCGAATTTTGCGGTATCGACCGGTTCCAGTACAAGTCCCAGGTCAAGCAGGCCACGTTCAAGCATTTCTTTAATATTATCCGCCATTCCGTTATAAAGATCAAACTGGACATCCGGGTATTTCTCACGGAATTCTTTCATGTAAGCGGCCAGCGCCCGGCATCCTACCGCTTCTGCCGCGCCGATCCGGATGGTTCCGCAGACGACGTCTTTCCTGTCTTTAAATGTATGTTCCAGCTTGTTCGACAGCTCTACGATCATTTCCGCCTGCTGTTTAAACAGAAATCCTTCGTCTGTTAAAGTCACAGAACGCTTCCCCCGGATCAGCAAAGCCGTTCCCAGTTCGTCTTCCAGCTCCATTAGCTGGCGGCTTAAAGTCGGCTGGGTAACATGAAGGATATCTGCAGCCCTTGTAATGTTTCCTTCATCCGCTACTGTCAAAAAATATTTCAGCACACGCAATTCCATATCAATCGCCTCCAATCGCATCTTCCTGATCAAGCGGAAGTATTTTCATATCTTTTCTCTGAATAAAATCCTATTTTACAATCCATTGTCCTGATCTACGACCACCAACACGTTCAATCATTCCATCTTCCTGCATCATTTTCATAAGACGCTTTACTTTTCGTTCGGAACAATCAATCATTAGAGCAATCTGTGACTGTGTTATATGAGGATTTTTCTTTATCATAAATAATATTTTTTCTTCCAAAGTGCCATTTAAAGTGCCATCCAAAGTGCCATTTTGTCCTTTTGGAACTTTAGCATCCATTAGGGGAGTAAATTTCACCATTATATCTTCTAAATGAACCGTATATTCCGGCATTGGAACACCGTGTTTTTTGCAGGCTTCACATATTATATCACTATCTCAGTGCTAAGAATAGACGAAGCAAATAAATTCCGGAATGCCTTGTCCCCTCCCCGTCGCAGAGTTATAATAAAAGCAGATAAAAACACGTATCTTTTTTCATAGCAAAGGAGGGATCAATATGTCAGAATACAAAATCATTACGATCAGCCGGCAGTTTGGAAGCGGCGGCCATGAGATCGGTGAAAAGCTGGCTGCCCGCCTGGGGATCCCGCTCTATGACAGTCAGCTCATCAGCATGGCGGCGGATGAGCTGGGATATACAAAAGAAAGTGTTGAGCGGGCGGATGAATCTTCCCTGGACTCTTTTATGGCAGCCTACATTGTCACCCCCATGAGTTACACGAATTTCATTTCCACGGCTTCCTATATGCCGTCCCTTGATGTAAAGGTGTTCCGGAAACAGTCCGAGATCATCCAGCTCCTTGCGCAGAAAGGCCCGTGCGTGATCGTAGGCCGCTGCGCCGACTACATCCTCAGAGATAAGGCAGATCTTATCAACGTCTTTATCTGTGCGGAAAAAGAAGACCGGATCCGGCGCATCGCCGGGCGCTACGGCCTGACAGAGAAGAAAGCGGCCGAACGGATCCGGAAAACAGATCGGGATCGGAAGTTCTACTATGAAACACACACCGGACTGGAGTGGGGAAGCATCTACTCCCATCAGGCGCTTTTAAATGCCAGCCTGCTCGGGATCGATAAGATCGTGGACCTTCTGGAAACGGTATACCGTGCATGATCGATGCGATAGTGCATAAAATCGAGAGGCGGATCACTCGTGGATCCGCCCCTCTTTTTTAATCCTGCGATATGCAATTTCCAGCATGGAGATATTCAGAAAAGCAAATACAGCGAGATACAGCGGCATGATCCATATGCCGACTGCCTCCTGCAGTTTTCCGAACAGCATCGGCATGAACATGCTGCCCACATATGCGGAAGCCATCTGCAGTCCGATCACAGCCGCACTGTATTTTCTTCCGAAATTCGCCGGAGCCATATGCTGGATCGCCGGGTAGACCGGCCCCATGCCCGTTCCCGTGATTAGGAATCCGACAGCGGCAGCTATATAACCCTGCAGCGGCAGCGCTATAAGTATGATTCCCACAAATTCAAGTGCGATCCCGAGCCGGATCAGCATCCGGTCGCCAAGCCGGTTGGAGATAAAACCGGAGATCAGCCTCCCCAGCATAAGTCCTCCAAAGATCAGCGACCCGAAGGAAGCGATAAGTCCTTCGCTCATCCCGGTTTTTGTTCCGGCAAAATAACTCGACGTCCAGAGAAAACCTGTCATTTCTCCGGCACAATAAGCAAAGAAGGCGATTAGTGTAAGGATCACTCCGTGGACTTTTACCGCCTCTCTGATCCCTGCGGTTTCTTCCACATCCTGAGCCTCTCCGTTTTCCGCGTTTTTCCAGAGCGGCAGGGAAAGGATACAGATCACAAGGATCCCGATCTGGATATACGCTGTCCAGCGGTATCCTTCATTCCAGTGCGCATATTTCAGCGCAAGGCCCATGATATTCGGACTGATGACCGCACCCAGTCCATAAAAACAATGCAGGAAATTCATTACCGATGACGAATAATTATTTGCCACATAATGGTTGAGCGAAGCATCGATCGAACCGGCGCCCAGACCGTATGGGACAGCGAATAAAAAGAGCATCCAGTACTGTTCCGAAAAAGAAAATCCGATCAGTCCCAGAATGGTCAATCCGATCGAAACAACGACGATCCATTTCGTGTGGATCGTCCGGATCAGTCTCGGCCCCATCAGCGCGGAGATGATCGTCATGCACGAGATCATCATGGAAACATACCCGGCATAGGATGACGGGACCTGAAATGCAGTCTGCATGGTCGGCCATCCGGAACCCAGCAGGGAATCCGGCAGTCCGAGGCTTATAAACGCAAGATAGATAACAGCTAAAAGCAGTGAACCCATGTTTCTTTCCTCTCTTCACTATGTATGTATCAGGGTGCTTACTGACTGAAATACATCATAGCAAATCAGGATAATTTAATCAATCCTCTTTCTTCATCCAGGCGTGACGGAACTTTTGCAGGTTTTGTATCAAATCTGGTAACGATCATATGCACGATATACGGGATCAGGATCACCGGGATTGCCAGATATGCGATCAGGCTGTATGCCTTCTGTATAAGGGTCAGGAGACCGAACTGTGCGATGCCAAAATCTACGATGCAGCATATAAGCGCCGCAAGGATCTCTTTCTTTCCGATCTTCAGCTTCGTTGTCTTTGCTTCTGTTTTCTCACCGCAGATCCGCGTTACCATGGCTGCGACCATATTCACCGCGGTAGACACTGCGCCGAGGATGATAAGCAGGGAGATCAGGGGCGTCATAAAAGATGCGCCCACGCCTTTCCGGACCATCAGAAGTGTCGGCACGCTGGCATCCGCCATTCCCGGATCTGTATATACTGTCATCAGACCCAGCACGACCATCACCATCATCAGCGCGTTCACGATCACTCCCGCGCCCATGCTCTTTGCGGCATCCGCCGGCTTCTCAAAAGATCGCGCATGCTGGACAAATACGGCAATGTTCGACAACTGGAATGTTCCGTACAGGAATGCAGAATACAAAGCGCTGCCAACCGGAAGCTCCGCTGCCGTCATCTGTTCCGCCGCTTCTGTGATATTTCCCATTCCCGCGGCAATATTGGGGATATAAACGATCAACAGTCCGGCGATAATACAGACAGACAGGACCGAAGCAACTTTCCTCACCAGATCCGTCCCGAATATAGCTACAACGAATATGAACACGCCGATCAGGAACGTACAGAGCAGATACGGCAATCCGGTCAGCGTACTCAGCGTGGCGCCTCCTGTGGCAAAGGCGACTGCCGGCGCCACGCACATCACACAGATATACAGCACTTCAAACAGGTTGGAAAATACCGGCGCAAATCTTCCGTAAAAAGCGTTGTTATAAGAACGGTAATCATATACCTCGTGCTTTCTTGCAAAACGGAGACTGTATGCAAAAAATATTCCATTGTACAGCATTGCCAGGACCGGCATGATCAGACATGCAGCGCCATATCTTACGAAATAACTGTAGATCTGGGCTCCGGAGGCAAACCCGCCGCCAAAATGCGTTGTGAACCATACAAAAGACACCCCCAGAATGATCGCTGTATTCCTATTCTTCTTCATCCGCATCTCTTCTCACCCTTTCTTTCAGTCTGTCCATGGCGTCAGCCAGCATCTCTTCTGTTACTCTGTATGGATAATGCGCTACATCCGACATATCCGGAATGCGCTTCATACATTCTTCCCACTGTTCATCCGTGATCTCAATCTGTTCCAGCGAAACCGGAAGACCCAGCGCCCGGTTCAGCCGGTAGATCTGTTCAAATTCTTCATCCTGCCCGTCAACCAGAAGCGCCAGCAGGACGCCGAATCCCACCACTTCTCCGTGAAGGTGCCGCTCCTCAATGACCGGATACGCCGTCATTGCATAGAAGACCGCATGCGCCAGTCCGCTGTTATAGTCCGGCGTATAATCTTTCGTAAGGAAAATGGATGCGATCCCTGTGGTCACGACGATGGCCAGAACGACCTGCTCCACATCATAGGTGCAGAGACCTTTTCGGTGGTCGTCCAGTGCTTTCGGCCCGTATTCCAGCAGCGGATCCCGGCACATCCGGCTCACCAGAACGCCAAGAGCCGTAAAATGTTCCAGCCGTTCCTCTCTTGATGAGATCATGGCTTCATAGTACTTCGCATATGTATCGCCTATTCCGGCCCACATATACCGGACCGGCGCTTTGGCGATGATCTCTGTATCAATAAAGGCATGCATCACCGGTCTGATGAAAAAATGCGGTTTCAGAAATGTTCCGTCTTCATTGTACATGATGGAAACAGACGTGCAGGCTGAGCAGTTGGATGCGATCGTCGGAAAAGCAAAGACCGGCTTGTCATCCGTAATGCACAGGCATTTTACTGTATCAAGCGCCTTTCCGCCACCCACGCCGAACACCATATCCGCCTCCTGATAGAGCGGCATGCCGCGAAGTTTTTCCACCGTGGCATAGGTACAGTTTTCGCCGTAGTACTCTTTCCCGATAATTTCAAGATCCGTCTGCTCCACATAGAACCGGATCTTATCATAAGCGGCGTCAAGCGCCTTTTTCCCGCCGATCACGAGAACCTTCTTTCCGTACGATCCGCACACCGGTCCGATCTTGTCGTAAATGTGATCTCCGATCGAATAGTTAGGAAGATGTACTTCATAATTTTCAAGTTTCATAGCTGTTTCTCCTTTCCATTCCGGGATCCGGACAAAATAAAAAGCCCTCGTCCCATACAATAATCCTGCAGGGACAAGAGCTGTAGATCAAATTAACTCCTGCGGTGCCACCCGGCTTGATGCGGTGATCCGCATCCACTCATGCATACTGACATATGCTTTCTTTGGTAACGGAGTATGTTCTCCGGCTCGCCTACTTCACATTTCAACTCGCCCTCAGAAGCCCATTCACCCCAAGTCCGTCATACCGCAATCCCACCGCCTGCGGCTCTCTGTGAAGCGTCCAGTGAAGCTACTTGCTCTTCCTCAATGGTTTTGGTACACTTTATCACGTTATTACTGGAATGTCAAACATTTTTATGTGTCGTCTGTATCCTGTATGCCAGACAATACATTTCAGGCATTGATCATGATAATATCCAGGTATTAGACATGATGCTCAAATACGCCTATAATATAAACAGTCAGAGATAGGCTCTTATTTTTTACATCCTGAAAGGAGTAGACAGATGAATAAAAAAGAACTCGATATGAACGATTATCATCAGACAGATCCGGAATTTGCAGAACGTTTTGAACACTTTGCTTTTGATGAAGTGGTGAATGAAGAAGGACAGCAGCTCGACGATATCACCCGCCACATGGCTGTCACAGCCACGCTTCTCGGCTGCCAGGGACTCGATGAATTCCGCACGGAAGTCCCCCGCGCGCTGGATGACGGTGTGACGCCGGTGATGATTAAGGAGATTATCTATCAGGCTGTGGATTATCTTGGGATCGGCCGCGTGCGCCCTTTCCTCGATGCAGTCAATGATATCCTGAAGCGCCGCGGCATCGCGCTTCCGCTGGAAGGCCAGGCCACGACCACCATGGAAGACCGCCTGGAAAAAGGTGCGCAGGCACAGGCCGATATCTTCGGAGAACATATGAAAGAAGCATGGAAATCCGGGCATATCAACCGGTGGCTTGCGGACAACTGCTTCGGGGACTACTACACCCGCACCGGACTTGACCTGAAGCAGCGCGAGATGATCACCTTCTGCTTCCTGTCCGCTCAGGGCGGATGCGAACCACAGCTCATCGCCCACGCGAAAGGAAATATGAACCTGGGAAATGATAAAGATTTTCTTACCAGAGTCGTCTCCCAGTGCCTGCCTTATATCGGGTACCCCAGAAGCCTGAATGCCATAACATGCATTAATAAAGCAGCAGAAGAATAGGATGACAAATACACATACAGGAGGGCGGCATCAACCATGATGCCGTCCCTGCTCCTTCGCTATATGTTTATTCCTTTTGCAGGTTTTTTGCTGATCTGCTGCGGGCCATACTGTAACTCATCCTTAATTTTTCACATCCGCGTGATCTGCTTCACATATTTCTTATTCTGCCGCCGGTTGCGGAAGAATCCTGCGATGGTATGTCCCAGTCCCCGGAACAGATGTCCGTTGACCATGGTCACGATGCCTTCGACCATCTCCATGCTCACCATACCGCCGGTCATCTTGGCGATAGCCCGGAACGGCATGTTGTAGATAAAGAGGATATTCAGATCCGGCTTGCCGGCATCCTCGCTCTTCTTTTTCATCTGTGTCAGCTTCTTATATATGAACCGCGCGACCGGACTCTTCGCGTAATACATCTGGCAGATCGCGTCATTGACCGTCAGATCGCCGCTCCACTTCCCGTCCGGAATCGGACAACCCAGAAGTTCCTGGAATTCCGCATCCTCTACCTTGCTGATCAGGCCGGAATAATAGGACGGCATGCGGTTCGTATAATACGGATACGACTCTGTTGTTCCTTCCACATCTGTCTGCGCGCTCAGCCGGATATCCAGACAGCTTGCGCCGATCATGATGGTGTAAGTCCCGCCTTCCACCTCCCATTTATTTGTCCGCACATTCCAGTAACGGAATGTCTTATCGTCGAAGGGGATGCGTATCTTTCTGCTCTCCCCTGCTTTCAGGAACACCTTACAAAAGCCTTTCAGCTCCTTCTCCGGGCGGAAGACTTTCGCATCTTTCCTGCCCACATACATCTGAGCTGTCTCCGCGCCGTCCATGCTTCCTGTATTTTTCAGGGTAAATTCCGCTCCCTGTGCATCTACGGTCAGGCCGCTGTATGTGAACTCTGTGTAGGAAAGTCCGAAGCCGAACGGATAAGCCACTCTCACTTTTGCCGTGTCATAGTAACGGTAACCGACATACAGCGCTTCCCTGTATTCGGAATTCCGCTGTTCTGCCGGATAATACCGGAACGCCGGCGTATCTTCATAACGGAGCGGATAAGTTTCATTCAGCCTTCCGGACGGATTGACCTTTCCGGTGATGATATCCAGCATGGCGCCGGCTCCCGCCTGCCCGCACAGATAACCATGGAGCAGCGCCCTCAGGTTGGTCTGCCAGGGCATCTCGACTGCGGCGCCTGCACTCAGGATGCCGACGATCTTCTCATTGACTCTCGCCATAGCCTCCAGCAGCGAGATCTGATTCTGGGGGATCCTCATATGCGTGCGGTCCACACCCTCGGACTCACTCATCTCATCCAGACCGAAACAGTACAGCACCACATCCGCAGATCTGGCCAGATCCACCGCTTCCTTCTCCAACACACTGTCCGCTTCCCCGGAGCGTTTATATCCCCTGGCCATGCCTGCGACTGTCAGGTCATACTCGCCGATCAGTTCCGACATCTTGTCCAGCCTGATCGTATTTACCATGGAAGAGCCTGCGCCCTGATACCGGGGATCAAATGCAAAATCACCGATCAGCGCCACCCGTGTCCCGGGTTTCAGCGGCAGGATCTTCCCCTGGTTTTTAAGAAGCACTGCACTCTCCGCTGAAGCTCTCCGCGCCAGGGCATGATGTGCATCTTTGTCAAAGTCGCCCGCATCTCCCGCGGCCGGCTGAGACGCATTTTTATCCACCAGCGTCAGCGCCGCCTCCAGCAGCCGGTCCACACATTCATCCACTGCCGCCTCTTTCAGTCTGCCCTCTTTCACCGCCCGGACGATCTGCCTTGCAGAATCCATGCCCGGCGTCGGCATCTCCAGATCCGATCCGGCCTCCACGCCTTTGACATGGTCATTGGATCCGCCCCAGTCAGTGATCACAAGTCCGTCGTATCCCCACTCTCCCCGAAGGATATCCCGGAGCAGATGGCTGCTTTCGTTTGAATAAGTGCCGTTTACCTGATTATAACTGGTCATCAGTGCACGGGCATCACCCTCTTTGACTGCGATCTCAAATCCGGTCAGATAGATCTCTCTTAACGTCCGTTCATCCACCACCGCATTCATGGCCATTCTCCGGAGTTCCTGGCTGTTCACTGCGAAATGTTTCGGGCAGGCGTACACGCCTTTGCTCTGGATGCCGCGTACATATCCCGCCGCCATCTTTCCCGCCAGATAAGGATCCTCGGAAAAATACTCAAAGTTTCTGCCGCACAGCGGGCTTCTTTTAATATTAAGTCCGGGCCCCAGCACCACGTGAACCCCCTGGGCTTTTGCTTCCTCGCCCAGTGCCTCACCGATCTGCTCCCCCAGCGACGGATCCCAGCTGTTCGCCATGGTCGCCGCCGTCGGGAAACAGGTTGCCGGCAGGGAGGGGTTCAGGCCCAGATGGTCACCCGCCCCGGCCTGCTTGCGGATGCCGTGAGGCCCGTCCGAACAGTAGACGGACGGGATCCCAAGGCGGTCAAAGTTCCATGTCTGCCACTCGCCTTTTCCGGAAAGAAGGGCAGCTTTCTCTTCCAGTGTCATCTTACCGATCAGTTCTCTGTGTTTCATCGCGCATACCTCTTTTTCTTACTGATGATCCGGGACTCACCCGCCAGTTTCTGCGCGGGATCCGGGTCTGTTTTAACTGATATGATACATCTCCGGATCCATGAACCGTCATTTTTTCCGTATTCTGTCATCCTGCGTACGCAATCAGGATCTAATGCTTGACATAATCTTTTTTTATGATTATGGTGGATTTAACTTAATAAAAAAGGAGGTAAAAATTTATGAAATATGTCTGCTCAATCTGCGGATATGTTTACGATGATTCTGCAGAAGGAATACCATTTTCTGAACTGTCTGATTCATGGGTCTGCCCTCTGTGTGGTGCGGCAAAATCTCTCTTCAGTCCCCAAAAAACGACCGCAGGCTCTATCACTCCGGCCCGCACCGATCCAACGGAAGCAGCACCTGCCCGCACAACTGCTGCGCACAGCACAGAGGAAATGCATCGGCTTACCGCCGGAGAACTTTCCGCTCTGTGTTCGAATCTTGCCCGGGGATGCGAGAAACAGTACAAAAATGAAGAAGCCGGTCTGTTTCGCGAGATTGCCGCTTACTTCGCGGCGGTTACACCGGACGAGCCCGATGGGGATCTCACTCATCTTCTCTCTCTGTTTGAGAATGATCTGACCACTGGCTATCCTGCAGTCCAGAGCGCCGCACAGACAGCCGGCGACCGCGGAACGCAGCGCGTATGCGTGTGGGGACAGAAAGTGACCGTGATCCTCAATTCCCTGGTACAGCGTTACCAACGGGAGGGAAGCGCATTTCTCAGAAACACGCAGATCTGGGTCTGCTCGGTATGCGGATTTGCCTATGTAGGCAATACGCCGCCCGAACTCTGCCCGGTATGCAAAGTTCCCGCCTGGAAATTCGATAAAATAGAAGGGAGGAATTCCGCATGAAAACAAGGATTGCCGTACGAAATCTTCGCCTGTGTACGAAAGACTGCCTGTGCCTGTATGTCTGTCCGACAGGCGCTACGGACACAGAAGACAGTATCATTGACATCAGCAAATGCACCGGCTGCGGCGACTGTGCCGATGCCTGTCCCGGCGGTGCGATCTCCATGGTCCCGCTTGAATATCCGCCTCAGCAGAAAAAAGAAGATTCTGTTCTCACAGAATCTTATCGGATGATAAAGAATAAAGCGACACAGGAAAAAACAGCCGCGCAGATCGCCGCATCCACAGATGATGATGCCCTTTACCGGCTCATGACCGCTGTGGCAAGATCGGTCCGGCTGGTAAACGAAGACCTGCTCCGCGAATCAGGATATATGCTCCCCCAGAGCGGCAACACCCACGCGCTGCTGCATGAATGGGCGGAGAATCCGCCGGCAGATGATTTCCCGGTAGAGGCAGCCCGGAAACTGCTGGAACTGATCCCGGACAATGATGCTTAGAATGAACCGATACTGATACACATAATTGAGCCAGGCGGTGCAGGACTAGCGCGCCGCCTGTCTCAATTTGATTTCCCAAGCAGGATATTCTCCATTCACCATTCCGGTCAGTAAAGTGAATCTTTCTCCGCTTTGCAGGCTTTCTCGATCCGCCTGCGCGTCTCTTTTACCCCTGCGTGGTCGCTGCCGTCTCCGCTGATCCCGATCACTGCGTCATCTGTCATGACCACAGACGGAAAATAGAAGTCGCAGAGGCTTCTGTCATCCGCCACGTTGACCATGATCCCGGCGCTCCGGCAGTCCTCCCGGATCCTGCGGTTCACCGCCCGGTCATCCGTCGCAGCCAGCACGATCTGCATCCCGTCTATGTCACTGCTTCGGTATTCTCTGTACTTTGAGGTGATCTTTTTCTCTTTTTCAAGACGTTTCATCTCTTCACAGAATTCCGGCGCGGTCACCTGGATATCCGCCCCAAATCGGAGCAGCGTCCGCACGCGCCGCAGGGCGATGGCGCCGCCGCCCGCGACCAGGATCTTCTTCCCGGTCAGATCGATGAACATCGGAAAATATGCTTTCTCCATTTTATGTCACCCTTTCCACATCCATAATGATAAACCGTCCGGCGGTCACAGCATATACAGAAGCGCATTGCAGATGCATGCCGCGATATTGCTGCCGCCTTTTCTTCCCCTGGCCACAATATGCGGGATATCCTGAAGCGTCAGGATCAGTTCCTTCGACTGGACCACATTGACAAATCCCACCGGCACGGCGATGATGAGCTCCGGACGGATCTTCCCCTCCCGGATCAGTTCATAAAGCCGTACCAGCGCTGTCGGCGCATTTCCGACTGCAAAGATCAGCTTCCGGTCTCCGTACAGATCTGCTGCCTTATCCATGCAGGCCGCCGCCCGCGTCGTTCCGTTCTCCTTTGCTGTCCGCGCCACATCTTCGTCAGACATGAAGCAGAGCACTTCCCCGCCGTACTGTGCCAGCCGTTTCTTATTGATCCCGGCTTTTGCCATCTGGGTGTCCGTCACGATGGACGCGCCGTCCCGGATCGCCGCCAGCGCTTTCTCCACCGCCTGGCCGGAAAAGACCAGATTGTCCGCATAGTCAAAATCCGCGCTTGTGTGGATGCATCGCTTAACGATCGGTTCCGTCCCCGGCGTCAGGATCTTATCGCCAAGTTCTTCCGTAATGATCTCAAAACTTCTCTTTTCAATATCCGCAGGCTTCACCTGTTCCAGTTCATTCAGCATATCTGATACGCTCCTTTATTTTATTCTCATCCCGATCCCGCAGACCATGCGGTATACTTCATCCGCATGTTCCGCAAGCACTGTGCAGATCCGGCCGGCCGCTTCCCGGTATTCCCGCTCGAAGGCATCGACCGGCACCAGCCCGCACCCGGTCTCGTCACAGATGATGATCCGCTTCTCCTCCTGCTGCTCCTCACCCTGTTCAAGAAGCATACGGACCAGTTCTTCCTGCGTCTTTCCCGCCTGCAGCCACCGGCGGATAAACAGATGAAAATGATCCATCACACGGCAGGAACGGATCTCGTCCATTCCACATACCGCGCCGTCTGTCCATTCTGTAAACTTATATTTTTCTTTTGCATATTCAAGCTTTCCCTGAAATGCCCCGCCTGTGATCAAAACCATTCCTGCATCCGCTCCTTCATCTGCCGCCCAGACTGTCTTCCCGACCTCCTCGCCCTTTACACAGACCGGCCGGCCGAAGACGACTTCCGTCACCCGGTCCGCCATCTGTGCAAGCGCGCGGTTGACCGCGTCCAGATTTTTCTTATACTGCGCCATCTCGTCCGAATCCGGCACGCTCTCCCGGAACACGTCGTTTGTAACAACCACGAGATGTGCGCACCGCTCCCGCAGCATCCGCACGCCCTCCGTGATGCGCTCCACCGTATGGACGCCTGCGCCGCCGGGTTCGTACATCTCATTGGCCGTCAGGTTGGAGACACATTCCAGCAGCACACAGGCGCCGGAAAGATCCTCTGATCCCGCCGGCGCAGCCCCTTCTGTTTCAGCGCCGGAAAGCTTCCCCGGCAGGTCCACATACCATTCCAGCGTGACAAATCCTTTTCCAGCACGTTGCTGCCGGTGTTTCCCGATTTTCTTCTCCGTCTCCCGACCGTACGGGATCATATCCGCGATATAGTACAGCGGGATTTCTGTATTTTGCTCTTCGCACAGTCTCCGGTGGAGCGTACAGATCCGTTCCTCTGCATAAGCGGATTTTCCGCTGCCGCTTCCGCCTGTTACAAGTTCCATCATCGTCCGCTCACCCCCGGCCTGCTGATCTCCTTACGCGGCCGCAGCCGGAACAGCGCGTCCATGATAAAGATTGCCAGTGCGATCACGCCTGCGATCTCCAGCGTCTGTACCAGATAATAAGCCGCATGGGTCCGGTCGTCCGCAATGATGTAATACACCGTCCGGTACATCCCGGCGCCCGGCACCGTTGGCAGGATCCCCGCGATGAGGAACACCGTGACCGGCGCCTTGAAGATCCTTGCAAAAATGTGCGCCATCAGGGAAATGGCCAGAGCTGAAAGAAAGCTGGCCGTCACCACATCCAGGCCGCACTGCGAACTGAAGAAATAGACGCCTCCTCCGCAGGCTCCGGCAATGCCGGCCTGAAGCACATATTTCCGCGGGGTCTCCACCAGCACCGCGAAACCGATAATGGCAATAAAGCTTCCGAAAACCGCCAGTATAAGATCCATCACAGCAGCACACCTCCCTGCCACAGGATATTTACGGAGGCAATGCCTGCGCCAACGCCGATTGCCACAGCAGCAGCCGTCACGAACGCTTCCAGCGCCCTCGCCCCTCCGGAAATGTAATCGCCCCGGAGCGTATCCCGGATGGCGTTGGTGATCGCCACGCCGGGCACCATCGGCATGATGCTGCTGATGATGACCGTATCCATATTTACAACCGGCTCCGTTACCTTCAGTACGGCCGCCGCAGCCGCGACGCCTGCCGCGCACAGCACGTTGAGGACAAATCCGCCCAGCCGGATCCGTTTCCCGATGGTCATCAGGACCGCCAGGATCACGCCTGCGGCTGCGGCGGAGATAAACTCCGCTAATCCGCCGCCGAACAACGGGGCAAAGCCGGCCGGCACCATGACGGTGGCTAGATTATACATCCACGTTGTGTATTGTTTTCCTTTGATATTTTTCAGTTTCTTCCTGGCTTCTTCAGCAGACAATTCGCCCGTGCAGTATTTTCTCGAGATCTCATTGACCTCAACGATCCGGTGCATATTGGTTCCCCGGTCATATACGCGCCGCATGACGGTGACAGTGTCCTCCCCGGGGCGGCTGACCGTTACCATGATGCTCGTCAGCATGACGAGCGCCTCCGCTTCGGCCGTACCGGTAGTACTCAGGATATGCTTCATCGTATCTTCCACACGGTACGTCTCCGCGCCGCTTCGCAGCATGATCTCGCCCGCCAGGACCGCCATCTCTACGATTGATTTGTCATCCATCTCTTTTCTCCCTTTTTATCCGATATCCGCATACCGGTATTCCAGTGACCCGCTGGCCGGGATCTGACGGATCCCCGTCACCTCCGGGTTCACCAGGTTCACGCTCTTCATGGCATAGAGGGGGATAATGTAAAACTGTTCTCCCACCGCCAGCTGCTCCGCCCGGTGCATCAGATCCGCCCGTGCCGCCGGATCAGACTCCGAACCGGACTGCGCCACCAGCTCATCATACTGCGGGTCACGGATGCCGCTGCAGTTATAGGTACTGTTGGACATGAGCATGGACAGATAGGTATAAGGATCGGCAAAATCCGCCGTCCAGTTCATCCGGCAGAGATCAAAGTCCCCCGCATGCCGAGATGAATAATTAGCCTGCAGTTCCTGGGCTTCCAGACGGATCGTGATGCCCAGATTGTTCTTCAGCTGCTCCTGGACCACCTGGGCGGTGACGGAATCCATCTCAAGCGTCGGATATTTGTACGTCAGCTCCGGGAATCCCTCCCCGTCCGGATAGCCGGCCTCCGCCAGCAGCTCCCGGGCGCGCTCCACATTTTCCTCAAAAGGCTGCTCCGCCTCGTCCACAAAGTATCTGCCCGTATTCCGGTCCTTCATATATTTTGCCACCAGATTATAAGCAGGTTCCGTATCGCTGCCCACGATGGTGCACAGGTCTTCCCGGTTAATGGCCAGATTGACGGCTTCCCGGACACGGACGTCATCAAGCGGCTCCACATTCAGGTTCATATAAATGTACCGCGTGGCGATCAGGTCTGTGACAAACAGGTCTTTCTGCCCCTCGTACATCTCCATGACCGTCGAAGAAAGAGACGTGGCTACATCCACCTCGCCGGCTTCATAGGCATTTGCCATGGCCTGAGTATCGTCAAAAAAGCGATAGGTGATCCGATCAAGATTTACCGCATCCGCATTCCAGTAGTATTCATTCTTCTCCAGGATAAAATACTGGTCCGGCACATACTCCGCCAGACGGAACGGCCCATTTGCGAGGCTGGTCCCGGGATCCCGGTCCCATCCGCTCTCCGCGGAGTCCGCATACTTTGCACAGGATGGCGTATAAACGGGCAGTCTCAAAAGATCCAGAAAGTAAACACAGGGTTCAGCCAGATGAATGACCAGAGTGTAATCGTCGGGCGTCTCCACGCCCAGACTGTCCGGTTCTGCCTCTCCATTGTAGATGGCTTCCGCATTCTCAATGGGGAACAGATAATTCGCATAGCCGCTCCCGGATGCCGGATCAAGGGCGCGGGTGATGGTATTCAGGAAATCCGCAGCCGTCACGGGTGTACCGTCGGACCACAATGCATCCTCGCGCAGATGGAAGGTCCATTCCGTAGAATCCTCATTTACCTCATAGCTCTCGGCCGCCCGGTAATCGATCTCTCCCTCTTCATCAAAGGTCAGCAGCTCATCCAGCGCGCTCACTGAATAGGCGAGGTAAGTAAGGGCGATGGACCCTGCCGGATCCATGGAGCCTGTATCGCTGCTGACTGCCACCGTGATGGCCTTCCCCCCAGCATTCTCCGGGGCCGGGTCCGCCGTCACGCATCCCGGCAGCGCACAGGAGCAGGCCAGGGCCAATATTAAAATTACTGCTGTAATCCGTTTCTTCATCTTATCGTATCCTTTTCTTATATCTGGGACGTCATCCGGTACGCACTGCTGCGGCGTCCGCTGTGCTCATCTGAATAAAGGAAGCAGGACACGCCCCTGTCTCCAAATACATACTGCTCCGGCCTCTCCCGCCGGCAGCACTCCAGGGCATAACCGCAGCGTCCCGCGAACGGGCAGCATCCCCCGGCCGCATCAGGCAGATCTGTTCCGGCAGCCTCTTTTACCGGACCGGATTTTATCTTCTTCGCCCGGACCGGATCGGGCTCCGGGACCGCCTCTAAAAGCAGCTTCGTATACGGATGCCAGGGATCGGAGCAGACCTTTTTCGTCCTTCCCGTCTCCACGATCTGTCCGCCGTACATCACGGCGATTCGGTCGCTGATCCTGCGCACCACGTGCATGTCATGGGAAATGAACAGGCAGGCGAATCCGATCTTTCTCTGGACCCGGAAGATCAGTTCCAGGATCTGCTCCCGCGTGGTCGCATCCAGCGAGGAAATCGCTTCATCACAGACCAGCACTTCGGGCTCTGTGATCAGCGCCCGGGCAATACCGATGCGCTGCCGCTGCCCGCCGGAAAAGGCATGGGGATACCGGTCTGCATCGTCGTAAGACAGTCCGGTCAGGGCAAGGATCTTCCGGATCCGCTCCTCTTTTTCCTGTTCTGTCAGAGGATGCCTGTCCGCTCTTCCATCTACCGCGCCACGCCCGGCAAGTCCCGCCGCCGCGTCCAGCGCCTCAGAGAGCGCCTGGCGCACGGTCAGGCAGGGATTCAGCGATGCATAGGGATCCTGGAACACCATCTGGACTTTTCCGCCAAATGAATCCATCCTCCGTCCCCGCTGCGGGATCCGCCCTCTGTAATAAAGCTGACCCGCATCTTCCCGGAGCATTCCGGTCAGGATCCGGGCCGCCGTCGTCTTGCCGCTCCCGCTCTCCCCGACCAGGGCCAGGATCTCACTTTTTCGGATCTCCAGAGACACATCTCGGACGCCTTCATCCGCATCAAATATTTTCGTCACATGCGTCATCCGGATCAGCGTCTCTTCCCCGCTCTCCGGATCATCCGCATTTCTTTTTTCCTTCTCCCGCAGCCTGCCGCCTTTCGCATCCTTAAGAAGCTGCTTCGTATATTCTTCCGACGGGTCATAGAAAATATCCTCTGCCGTTCCCTCTTCTATGATCCTGCCGCCGTGCATCACATACACGTTCCGGCACATGGCCGCCGTCACGCCCATATCGTGGCTGACCAGCAGGAGGGCCGTCCCGGTCTCCCGCACGATCCGGCGCAGAAGCTGCAGGATCTGTGCCTGCACCACCGCATCCAGCGCCGTGGTCGGCTCATCCGCGATGATCAGGTCCGGCTCGCAGGCCAGGGCGATGGCCAGCACCACCCGCTGGCGCATTCCGCCGGACAGTTCAAAGGGATACTGCCGCATCCGGAGTGCGGGATTGCGGATCCCGACTGTCTCCAGCAGTTCTTCTGCCCGGGCCGCCGCCTCTTTCCTGCCGCAGCCTTTCCGCATCCGGACGGTCTCCGTGATCTGCCGCCCGATCTTCACGGACGGGTTCAGGCAGCTTAATGAATCCTGAAAGATCATGGCGATATTCCGCCCCGGTGCGGGCGCCTTCCCGTTCACCGTGATCTGCCCGTACTGCACGGATGCGCGTCCGTCCAGCAGCCCCATCACCGCCAGCATAGCCGTGCTTTTCCCGGAACCGGACTGGCCGACGATCCCGGTGATGCCGCCTTCTTCTACTGTAAAACTGATATCCTTCACGATCTCTGATGCGCCTTCCGTCCCCGGGTACTGCACGCTCAGGTTCTTTACTTCCAGCACATTCATCGGTCTTCTCTTCCTCTCATGGTCTCCATCCGTCCTCCCGCCTTCTGCTCAGCCGCCGTCCCCGCCATATTCAGGGCGAGCAGCATCACGCAGAGCACCAAAAGGGGAAAGACCATCTGATACGGATAAAGCATCATCTGGCTCCTCGCCTCCTGGATGATCGTTCCCAGGCTGGCCGCCGGCGCCTCGATCCCCACGCCAAGGAAGCTCAAGAACGCTTCCGTGAAGATCGCCTGGGGCACGAGAAAGATCAGGTTCACGATGATCGTCCCCGCCGCATTCGGCAGCAGATGCCGCAACAGGATGCGCATCGGACGAATCCCTTCCATCCGGGCCGCGTAAGCATATTCCATTTCTTTGAGTTTCAGGATCTCTCCCCGGACCATCCGCGCCATGCCGATCCATCCTGCCACGCAGAGCCCCAGGATCATGCTTCCGATCCCCGCACCCATGACCAGGGTGAGCAGGATCACATAGAGCATGGACGGAATGGCGGAAATAATATCCGCGATCCGCATCAGGATCAGATCCGTACGCCGGCCCGCGAAACCGGACACCGCGCCATAGAACACACCGACGGCGCCATTTATCAGTGCGCTGGCGATCCCCACGGTCAGGCTGATGCCGGCGCCGTACCACACTCTCGTAAACAGATCCCGTCCGAACCGGTCCGTCCCGAACCAGTGGAGCAGGGAAACGTCCTGGTTCCGGATCTGCGCATCCTGCGCGGAATACGACCAGGGACTGACAAGCGGCACCGTCACCGCCAGCAGGATCCAGACTGCGAGTACGATGCATCCGGCCGCCGCCATCCGACTGCCGCCCATGTATGTTTTCCACTGCTGTCTGATCCGCTTCAGCATGACGTGCCCTCCTTTCCGTTTATGCGCGCTCCTCCCGGTATGCCCTCCGGGTCTTCGGATCCAGCCACGCGCACAGCAGGTCCGTAATAAGATTTACAAGGATCACTACCGCTCCCATGAAGACCGTAAGCCCCAGGATGAGCGTGTAATCCCGGTTCGTGATCGATCCGACGAACTCCCGCCCGAGTCCGGGTATGGTAAAAATGCTCTCCACCACAAAGCTTCCCGTCAGCAGGGAGGCAGACGCCGGGCCGATGTAATTGATGACCGGAAGATACGCATTTTTCAGCGCATGTGTAAATATGACCTGCCGCCTGCCAAGTCCCTTGGCCCTGGCAAACAGCACATAATCTTTCGTAAGCTCCGTCTCCAGCGTACTGCTGACCAGCCGCGAGACCATGGCCGCCGGATACAGCGAGAGCGCCGCCACCGGCAGGATGTAATGGACCGGGCTTAAAAGTCCGGACGCCGGGAGAAGCTTTAATTTCACACTGAATACAAGCATCAGCAGGATGGCCGCCGCGAAACCGGGGATTCCCGCCGCGATCATGCCGCCGGCTGAGATCACCTGTTTCACGCTTCTCCGTCCCGACACGGCGCTCAGGATCCCAAGGCCGGTTCCCAGGATCAGAGAAACGATCAGCGCAGCGGCGCCTACAGAAGCCGTGACCGGCCACGCCCGCGCGATGACTTCCGTCACACGGACGGCCGGATCCTGATAGGAAATTCCGAGATCCCCGTGCAGCACACCGCCGATATAGGAAAGATACTGTGTAAAGAGCGGCTCATTCAGGCCATACTCCTGCTCGATGGCCTCCACCACCGACTCCGACACCCCGCCCCTCTGGAACGGACTTCCCGGGATGATGCGGACCAGGAAAAACGTAACCGTAATAAGGACAAAAAGAGAGAGGAGCCCCGTCAGTATACGCCTGCATGTATATCGGGCCATATCCTCTCACCGCCTTTCTTTGAAACCTGATTGCCCATTTAATAAATATAGCATATTGTCATGGTCATGTCATTAAAAAGCATAAAGAAACGGAGCCTCCTTTCACCGGAGACTCCGTCGTTCATTAATCTAGTTGAATAACCGTATCTGTGATCGCATATTTCTTAATAACATTTTCATCCGTTGTATTTTCGCCCTTTTCCCTCATCTCCGCGTAATCCACAACATATATCCGTAAACTTCCTTTCATATCCGCCCTGTTAAACTTGTAAAATGCCTGTGTATCACCGGCTATGCCATTACATGCCAGAGGCACATCTGACAGGTCACTGAAACAGACGACATCATAGTCTATATATTTCCTGTCGCTGTAGATATCCGGATATGAGGTATAAACGCTGACTAAAAACGGTGAAACTGTAATCTTGTCAATCGTATGTCCCCTGTTTTCAACATCCGGATACAATACCGACAGATCTGTCCGATTCACCTCCACAGGGATCGAAAATCTCCAGTTCCCAGCTATGGCACAATCCCGGTTTACTTCTCTGTCCGACAGGATCCTGACCTCGTCAATGCATATATCTGCCGTAAATTTTTCCGGGAAAGCTTCTTTCTCCTGCAGATATGATGATGCGCCGACATAATTGTGGTCATCTGTAAATTGTCCGTAAACGTACTGTCCATTTCCGATATCATCCAGGCTGACAGGCACGCTGTCGCCGTCAGTAATTGTAATTGTTATTGTCTGGTCCAGTTCTATCTGATTCCCCATATACGTCGTATCTGCGAGATCAGAAAAGCTTTCGCAACTATTGATATTATAACTGATAAATAAATTCTCTCCGTCACAGTATATTTCTGTTATTGTAATCCCTATCCCGTTGCTTTGCACTGTCTCATTGATATTTGTGACGTAAGGTGTAAATTGTCCCTTCACGATCAGGTTCTCATTAACATAGTCAAAAACATTTGCAATAAACGGAATACTGCGCGCCCATGCAGGCTGCCCTATTATGAGGCTTGTAAACATTACAAATACAGCTGCCGCAGAGGACGCAAATATACGGTTATATCTCTGTCTTTTCCTTCTGTACATCTCTGCATCACATATGGAATTCTGTACAACGGCATTCAGATCATCCGGTATTTCAATATTTGATAATATATCGTCAATCCTCAAAATAATCCTCCTTCAACAATTCTTTCAATTCTTTCTTTCCTCTGGAAAGATATGTTTTTACAGTGTTTTCTGAAGCCCCCATTATCAGAGATATCTCTTTGACCGGCTTATCGTAAAAATATTTCAGTACAATACATTCACGATATGCCTTTCGAAGTTTCTTTAATGCTCTGTTCAAATCGATTTTCATCTCCGGAGAGCCGGCCCTCTCATCCGGAATTTCACTGAGTTCTCCGGAATAATCATATTTTTTCTGCTTTCGCCTGTACTGCAGTGCCTGGTTTACAACAATGCTGTTCATCCACGGCAGAAATTTCTCGGGATGCCTCAGATGCTTTATTTTGATAAATCCCTGAAAAACGCTTTCCTGGACCACATCCATTGCATCATGCGCATTCCCTGTATACAGGTAGGCAA